>JAVVET010000144.1:0-2269 GCA_032251235.1 Wenzhouxiangellaceae bacterium | reverse complement strand
TTGTGTTCTCCGGGTTTTGGCACTCTCTTGATTTCCCTCAACGCCAGCCTTGCCGCCAGCTCTGGTATTCGTGCGGACGTAGCCTATACCGTGCGATGTTACCTTCATGCAGGCTCATGATTTCGGTCTCCACGACCTCAACAAATCGCGCCCGGTCCCCAAGCGGCACCTGTTCCGCGGCGCGCTGCCGGATCAGTGCGGTGGCCGCCTTCTTGTCGAGACCCGTGCGAACCACCGTCGCGACCAGCTCGATGACCAGAGTACGGTAGCGCAAACGAAACGGGTCGGGCTCGCCCAGTGACTGGCGCACCGCCGAGTACCGCGCGCTGGACCGCTCATACGCCCAGACGAACACATCGCGCAGCAACTCGATGCGGTTCAGTTCATAAACTCCCAGCACGCCGTCAATATAGGCCCGCTCCGGAACGTCCACGAAGGACAGGGGGCAGAGGTTGCCGCGGATCAGCGATATATTCGCCGCCAGACGGGATACACGCTTGTTCACATCCTCGAAACCCTGCAGGTACGCGAGATGAACGAGGGCAAAGAATGCCTGCTCGAAGGGATCGGCAATCGCGGCCACGGTATTGAGGATCTTCCGGAAGCATTCGTCGATGAGCTGCGGTACCTCCAGCGGATGGTAGACCGTGCCGTCGATACCCACTGGAATACGCCGCAATCGGCCGCCGGCTTGTGGGTCGGCAAGCAGGTTGTCGGCCAGCAGGGCGTGCAGGTTGAGGATGGTGTAACGGTTGAAACCGATTTCATCGGCCTGATCGACCAGCATTTCAATGGCGGCCTTGTGGTTCAGGATCATCTGCGCTTCCAGCGCATCCTTGCCCTCGGCAACCTCGCCCAGTTCGAGAAGTCGCTCGGTTTCCAGCAGTGAATAGGTATTGCCTTCAAGCCGACTGGAGTTCCAGGAAAGATCGATCAGCAGGCGGTTGTAAATCGTGCGGGCATAGGTTCCCGCCGGGCGCTCGCCGTCGGGCGGGCGACCCACTTCCAGCAGATGCTGCCGCGTTTCTGCAGGCAGGTAAAAAGTTGCGTTGGGACGGTAGTCATCCAGAAATTCGCGCTGATAACCCACCGGCTGCCGGTTTTGTATTGGCGCGCGAACACGCTGGCGAATCGCCCGACCTTCCGCAGAGATGGGCAGCTGAACCTCAAGCTGAACGCGGAAAGCAAAGGAGTCGGTGAAATCGAGGGGAATGACTCTACCTTTGTTTTCGGGCAGTCGGTAACGACTAGCTCGGCCCCGACCCTCTTGTTGCAGCCGCCCCTGGCCAACTAAAACCGCCAAGCGGCGCTGCAACGTGCGGCGGGGCATATTCATGGACAGCAAAACTGCGATTTCAGCAATTGAAGCCGGACGACCGTGTTTGGCAAGCGTCTCAATAATCGCCTCAAGTTCGTCTTCAGGAATCTGTCTGGCCATACTATCCGTTTAGTGGCGCGATAATCTAAATTGCGCCATTTTAGACCATTTAGTGGCGCGTTTCCATAACCGCGACATCTTGCCATATTTGCAGTCAATGACTAAAATACATTCATTGACTGCAACTTCTGACGACAGGAGGCCGAAATGGCAACCATGACCATCCGCAAGATCGACGACCAGCTCAAGGCCCGCCTGCGCGTTCAGGCTGCCAGGCACGGCCGCTCGATGGAGGACGAGGCGCGCGACATCCTGCGTACCGCACTGTCGACCGAGCCGGCACAGACCGCATCGCTGGCAGAAGCCATTCGCAAGCGCATCGAGCCACTGGGCGGAGTGGAACTGCAACTGCCCAAACGTGAAGCGATCCGCGACCCGTTTCCATCGGGACTGTAATCCGGGCTGACGGATGATCGTCCTGGACACCAACGTCCTCTCGGAAACCCTGTGCCCCGTGCCGGACGCAGCAGTGATGGCGTGGCTGGCGTCCCAGCCCCGTCCGACGCTGTTCACCACCACCGTCACGCGAGGCGAGTTGTTCTACGGCCTGCTTTTACTGCCTGACGGCCGGCGCCGAAGCGCATTGCTGAATGCCACCCACGACATCTTCGATCAGGACCTGGCTGGACAGGTCCTGAGCTTCGACAGCGCTGCGGCCGATGCCTATGCCGACATCGCCGCATCCCGCCGACCCGCCGGCCAGCCGATCAGCCAATTCGACGCCATGATCGCCGCCATCACCCGATCGCGCGGCGCAAGGCTGGCCACCCGCAATATCAAGGATTTTGTCGACTGCGGAATCGAACTGATCGATCCCTGGGCCTTCGACCA
>JAVVET010000143.1:0-3018 GCA_032251235.1 Wenzhouxiangellaceae bacterium | reverse complement strand
TTGTTTTATTTGGCTCCCCGGGATGGATTCGAACCAACGACCTAGTGATTAACAGTCACCCGCTCTAACCAACTGAGCTACCGGGGAATTTTCTTTGCAAGCCCGATATTATCCTTGCAAAAATCCGGTTCGTCAAGGCTGTGTTTGGTTTTTTTTCTTTTCAACTGTCGCTTTGCGGGCAACTGAGGTGGGCGGGCAGGTCGCCGACGCGCGGGCGGCCGGGGTTGGAGACGATGACGGCGCGTGCGTGTTCCGGTTTGTCGGGGTTGCATAGCTTGATGGTCAGGTTGGTGCCGAAGGCGCTGCCCGAGGGCTGGTAGCGAATGCGGTTGCGTCCGGCCGAATCGACGTGCAGCCCTTCGATCTTGCTGCCGACGCGCAGGATGTCGCCGGGCTGGTCGGGTTTGCGGTTGTCGTCGGGGTCGCGAAACACGATCCAGCCCTGGTCCCAGCGATTGCTGCCCGAGCAGCTGGCCTGGTCGACCGATGGGCACAGCATCGTGTTTTCGCGATCCATGACCGCGCGCTGTCGGGCCAGGTTGATGTTGGCGACCAGTTCGTTGGCTGCCGCGCTGATACGGGCTCGTTGTTGAAAATCTCGCATCGAGGGCATGGAAAGACTGGTAATGATTGCGAAAATCGATACGGCGATCATGAGTTCGATCAGCGTCAGGCCGGATTGGGTGCTCTTCATCGTGATTCTCCTGTTTTTGGATAGGAGAATGATCGCGCGCCGGCGCTCGCGGCCGAGTCGGTAGATCGGCGTGAATCAGGTAGGGAAAACAGCCGAACTGCGGTCGGAAATTTGCCTATGCGAGCGGGGGTAAATTCCGACTTTGACCCACTACAGGTTCGTCGCGAGGCGTCGACGGGCTTGATCCGGGCTGCGGTGGATAGGGAACTGGACCGAGCGCATCGGCAGTGCACTCGGCCGATCGGGAATTAACGCCTGGGGTGAGGATGCCGCGCGGCTCCGAAACGTCCCTGGTCCGCCACGCTTACGCTCGGCCAGGCAACTCTTGGCGACCGGGATGATCGTCGCGGCATTGCCCCGGCTGCATTCGGCGCCGGGGCGGTCGGGCCGTTGCTTTTGCTATTTCTGAAAACTGGAAGCTAAAAGCTAACCTGACTCGCGTCGTGCCTCAGTATTTGGTTCTACTGCTTGAATTGGAGCTTTTGTAGGGTGGCACAAGCGAAGCGCATCCACCATGTTTTGGCTTTAAAAGCTTGAAGCTGGTGGATGCGCTGCGCTTATCTACCCTACTGAGGCACAGCGTTAGTCAGGAAAGCTGAAAGCCGCTCCCCCTCTTTTTGAATTGCCCGGCGTTCAGAGCACGCCGGCGATGCGCTCGACGGCTTTTTTCAGCGTGTCGATGCCGCAGGCAAACGACAGCCGTGCGTGGCCGGGGGTCCCGAAGGCGCTGCCGGGCACGAGCGCGACGCCGGCTTTGTCCAGCAGGTGTTCGCAAAAGGCCTGGTCGTCGTCAAGCCCGAGCGCCTCGATCGCGCCGCGGCAGTCGGCAAAGACATAAAATGCGCCTTCGCCGGCGCTGCACTGGATGCCCGGCAGTTGGTTGAGCGCCGGCACCAGCCAGTCGTGGCGCTGGCGGAAGGCTTGGCACATTTGCTGGACGCAGTGCTGGCTGTCGCTGAGCGCGACTGCGGCCGCGGCCTGGCTGATCGAACAGGGGTTGGAGGTGCTCTGGCCCTGGATCTTGCGCATCTGCTTGATCACCTCGGCGTCGCCGGCGGCGTAGCCGATGCGCCAGCCGGTCATGGCGTAGGCCTTGGAGACGCCATTGACGACGATGGTTCGATCGAACAGTGCCGGGCAGACTTCGGCCAGCGTCGAGAACGGCTCGTCGGCCCACCAGATATGCTCGTAGATGTCGTCGGAAACGATCGCCATGCGCGGAAACTTTTCCAGCACCTTGCCGAGTTCGGCCAGTTCATCGCGTCGATAGGCCCGGCCGGTCGGGTTGCCTGGCGAGTTCAGAATCAACAGCCGGGTGTCGTCGGTGATGGCGCTGCGAAGCTGGCCCGGGGTGATCCGGAAGCCGGAATCGAGCGTGGTGTGCAGCGTGACCGGTGCGCCGCCGGCCAGCCGCACCATGTCCGGATAGGAAACCCAGTACGGCGCCGGTATCAGGACCTCGTCGCCCGGGTCGATCAGGGCCTGGATCAGGTTGTACAGCGATTGCTTGGCGCCCGACGAGACCAGGATTTGATCGCGCCGGTAGACCAGGCTGTTGTCGCGCCGAAACTTCTCGATGATGGCGTCCTTGAGCGCCGGCGTGCCGTCGACGGCGGTGTAGCGGGTCTGGCCGTCGCGGATCGCTTCGATCGCGGCTTGCTGGATGTGATCGGGCGTGTTGAAATCCGGTTCACCCATGCTCAGGCTGATGATGTCTTTGCCGGCGGCTTTGAGTTCGGCCGCTTTCATGGACATCGCGATGGTGGCCGAGGGCTTGACCTGAGCGACGCGTTGCGCGGTTCGGATTGTCATGGAATGTTCCGTTTGGTGATGATTTGCAGTGAATTGCTGGGGTCAATGGCCGGGCTGTGGCATTGCATTGACCGTCGATAAGCCACAATTATAGGTATTCGTGAAGCAAAGCGGTTCCCCGATGGCCCGAGTTCAACCCATTCGCCGGTTTCAAATGGCGTCCAAGTACCAGCCGGCCGGCGATCAGCCTGAGGCGATCGACAAGCTGGTCGCCTCGATCGAGGACGGGCATCGCCACCAGACGCTGCTGGGCGTGACCGGGTCGGGCAAGACCTTCACGATGGCCAATGTCATCGAGCGGCTGCAACGCCCGGCGCTGGTGATGGCGCCGAACAAGACCCTGGCGGCCCAGCTGTACGGTGAGTTCAAGGCATTTTTTCCCAACAATGCGGTCGAGTATTTCGTCAGTTATTACGATTATTACCAGCCCGAGGCCTACGTGCCGTCGTCGGATACGTTCATCGAGAAGGACGCCTCGATCAACGAGCACATCGAGCAGATGCGGCTGTCGG
>JAVVET010000142.1:0-3719 GCA_032251235.1 Wenzhouxiangellaceae bacterium | reverse complement strand
CGGTGGCGCCTTTAGGCCGAAAACGAAATGGCGCCATATGGGTGATAAATGACAGCGCAAGATCGGCTCCCGGCTCTATACGCGCAATCTGGACGAAGACCCGGAGCGTCTGGTAAAGCGTCACTGGTACCACTTGATCACGGACTATTTCCCCGACGCCCTGATTACCGATCGCACTGCGCTGGAAAATCAGCCGGCGCCGGACGGTTCCGTATGTCTGATTTCGGGCAAGAAGCGCGATGTTGAATTGTCGGGCCTGGTTTTCCGCCCACGCAAGGGCCCGGGGCCGTTGGAAAATGACAGACCATTCATCGGTGGCGCCCATCTCGCGTCCACTGCGCGGGCCTATCTGGAAAACATGCGGCTTTCAAGGCAACGCGGGGAGCGCGTGCCGCGCACTCTGAGTCCTGAGGAGATCGAGGAACGCCTTGACGGGCTTGTGCGCCGGAACGGGGAAGAGGCCTTGAACCGTCTCCGGGATGAGGCCCGCGAGATTGCGCCCGAGCTTGGTCTGGAGACCGAGTTTGAGAAACTTAATGAGCGGATCGGCGCCTTGCTTGGCACCCGAACAGCAAAGGTGAAAACCGCGGTCGGAAAAGCCCGCGCGGCTGGCAGTGCCTTTGATCCTGATCGCATACAGCTTTTCGAGACGCTTTTTGCGGCGCTTCGGGAAACCCTTCCTGCGCCAAGGCCCGCGCCGAAACGTACGGGAGAGGCCAATGCCAATCTTGCTTTCTTCGACGCCTATTTCTCGAATTTTATCGAAGGTACGGAGTTCAACGTCGATGAAGCCCGGGACATCGTGTTCGAGGGGGTGATACCTCGGGAGCGCCCACAGGATGCGCACGACGTTCTGGGAACCTGCCGCATTGTCTCCGACCCGGTGGAAATGAAAACCCAGCCCCGCGATTTTCAGGAATTTCTGGCGCTCCTCCGCCGACGACATGCCACGGTCATGCAGGCGCGTCCGGACAAGAACCCGGGCGCGTTCAAGACCAAAGTCAACCGTGCCGGCCAAACCGTATTTGTCGAACCCGAGCTGGTGATAGGCACGCTGGAACAGGGCTTTGCGTTTTTTCAGGGACTGAGCGAGCCTCTCCAGAGAGCAATGTTCATGATGATTCTCGTCAGCGAAGTCCACCCCTTTGTGGACGGTAACGGCAGGGCGGCACGGATCATGATGAATGCCGAGCTTATCGCAGCCGGGCAGGAGCGCATCATTATCCCGACTGCATATCGAGCCGATTATCTTTTGTCACTGAAGGCACTGTCCCGCAATCACGATACCGATCCCGTGATTCGGATGCTGGATTACGCGCAGCGTTATACCTACGCCATTGATTGGAGCAACCTCGATCAGGCCCGCCGCGAGCTGGACGAAACCGGCGCATTTGCAGAAGGCGAAGATGCCAGGCTTCGCATGCCGTCTGGGACGCGCCATGAATAGATAACCCCGCGCAAGGTGGGGCAATTTCTTGCCTGACTCGCGTCGTGTCTCAGTAGGGTGGATAAGCGACAGCGCATCCACCATTCGGGCTGGAATAC
Organism: Wenzhouxiangellaceae bacterium; assembly: GCA_032251235.1. Classification (GTDB taxonomy): domain Bacteria; phylum Pseudomonadota; class Gammaproteobacteria; order Xanthomonadales; family Wenzhouxiangellaceae. Next base: position 2,174 of record JAVVET010000142.1, on the reverse strand, counting down.
TGCCCGGCTCAACTTTGCGACCGTTGACTTCGGACCTGATCGTCATCATGTCGAGCCCTCATTTACCGACCACTGCACGCGGTCTGCAATGAAGCGGGTAATTGGCTCCAGATCGCTGTCAACGCTGGCCGATTCCAGTGCCTACAGGTACTTGTCACGGCCCTCCACCCGGATCACCGTCCATGGGTATCCGCCTGATGCGAGCATTACGTTCATCAGGAATCGAGCCATACGTCCGTTCCCGTCGGGATAGGGGTGAATATATCCGAACAGTCTGTTGCGGCGGCAACAGGCGAAGGCGGCAGCGTTCTTCGCGGCCTGCGGCCGCTTGTCGAACCCGCTTGCGCGTGCGTGTACGCGCGAATCGAGTCCATGCGGCTGCAAGCCGCATTCCTGATTATTCCTGGTCGGAGGTTCGAACCCTTCCCGGCGCAGATACGAAAAAGCCCCGCATATGCGGGGCATTTTCGAATCTTGGCGCGCCCGGAAGGATTCGAACCTCCGACCGCCTGGTTCGTAGCCAGGTACTCTATCCAACTGAGCTACGGGCGCGTTGCAAGCCGGGCATTGTCGTGCAAGAACGATTTTTTGTCAACCGGTGGGCGCATTTTTTTGTTCATCGGCCGCCGCTGCACCGTCCAGCGCGTCGAGCCGCGGGTGGATGAGTTTTCGGTACAGTGGCGGGATGAAGGCGATCGGCAGCATCGCCGAGTAGCCCAGCGGAAGTTGCGGCGCGTCGGGCCAGCTTCGCAGCCGGGTGAACGGCCGGCTCGGGTTGGCGTGGTGGTCGGAATGGCGCTGCAGTTGCAGCAGCATCGCGTTCGACAGCCAGAAATCGGAGTTCCACGAGTGCCTGGGCTCGGGCTTCTCGAAGCGGCCGTTGGCCAGGCGGCGGCGCTCGAGCCCGTAGTGCTCGATGAAATTGATGACTTCCAGTGTCGCGGCGGCAACCAGGCCCTGGGCGAAAAAGCCGACCACGCCCGTCGGGCCGGCGAGCCAGCCGGCCGCCGCGGCCAGGGCCAGTGTCACCAGGCTCCAGACGATCAGTTCGTTGCGCGGCGACCACGCGCGCAGGCCCATGCGCCGCAGCCGGTCGGCTTCCAGTTTCCAGCCGTTGACGATGTTTCGCACCAGCGCACGGGACACGAAGCGATAGACGGTGTCGCCGCGCCGGGCCGAACTCGGGTCGTGCTCGGTGGCAACCCACACATGATGACCGCGCACGTGTTCGATCTTGAACGTGGCGTAGTTGACGCTGGCCAGCAGCAGGCCGCCGACGATGCGATCCAACCGGCTGCGGCGATGGATCAGTTCGTGCGCGACGTTGATCGCCAGCACGCCGCCGACGTAACCCAGCGACAGCAGCCACAGCACGCCGGCCCACCACGGCATCGCCGGCAGCACGGCCAGTGCCCAGAACAGCACGGCAAGCTGCACCGGCAGGCACAGCCACGGCAGCAGCCGCCGGCTCAGCCAGGTGTCCTGCGCCGCCACCGGCGGCAGCCGGTCGCGGCCGATCAGTCCATCGGCCATGGGCAGCACGCCGTACAGCCAGACGATGGGCAGTCCGGCCCAAACGAAGCTTCCGGTGAAGGCGATCAACAGCCAGGCCAGCGGCATCAGCGCCGGAACGCTGAACACCAGCCAGTAGCCGAGCGGGCGCAGCCGCTGTCGGGTCGACGAAACATCGGTGGGAAATACAGCCGCCATGATTCGAGCTCCATTGTCGTGCCGGACCGGCGCGTTGCGATCTGTTCCGCAAACAGGCCGACCCGGAAACGCGATTCCGGATTGCAGAATACAACTGACCGGCCGGTCAGTCAACTGCCTGAACGGAACGTTGAATCCGACAGGATTTGACTCACATCAAACCACCAAAAGAAGTAAATGGAATACTTCTTTTGACCTCAAGCCGGGAGTGGACTGATGACCTCATGCAAAGCATCAATGGTTGCCACGACAATTGCCACGACAATTGCCACAACTCTCGCCGCGCTGGCGCCGATCGGCAATGCTTCGGCGGCCGACAGCCTCGAAGAAGCTCTGGCCGAGAGCCAGTGGGGGCTGGATTTTCGCCATCGCATCGAGCTGGTGGACGAAGACGGCCTCAGTGAGGATGCCGAGGCCTCGACCCTGCGCACGCGGCTGCACCTGAAGACCGGACGCTGGCGCGG
>JAVVET010000141.1:0-3778 GCA_032251235.1 Wenzhouxiangellaceae bacterium | reverse complement strand
GGTTACTGAGGAAGTCCGGGCGGGGGAAGAACGGCCTGGAATGACCGCTTACGTTGCGGCTATTAATGCAAACTTGCCTGTTGGCAGGATATTGATATGTTCCTAAAAAAACTTTTATTGATTCTTGTATTACTGGCGAGCTGCTCTGCTCTGGCGCAAATGGAAAACGAGCCCCGCCATGGAAGTCCAATCGAAAAAATCTATTGCACTGAGTGGAATGATCTTCCGAACGCGCTGAAATACTATATTGGATTGGCAATTGATGCCTTGGTTTTCAACGACGACAACGTCGATGTCCGGCTGGAAAATGGGCTTGCTGAATCGTATGCCCGAGACGAGCTTGTCGCGCTTGAAACCGAGCGCGATTCCGCGGTGTGCCAGGCACTCAATGAGCGTTACTGGACGTTGATTGGGTCGAGGGCGTTTGACGGAACTCGCCCGGCAGCGATAGCAATGCACTTTCGGCTGCGCGACCGATATGTCACATTCATTCGTAGCTACACGGATGCGGAGTTCAGGAATGGTCAGCCACCGCCTCCAGTGCCCGGGATCGCCGCCACGCTGATTTTCGATAAGAACCTGAACCTGGTAGGGAGAGTCTGATCCGCTGATTCCACTAAAACTGACCAAGCGCGTCGAATCCCCCATGATTCTTGCGGCACCGTAATCAACCAGAGAACTCGAATACCTCGTTCAGGTTGCAATCGAACACAAAAAGAGGAGAACCTCGTCCGGTCGACAAGAGCGGCATCTCGCCCGGTGGGGGTTCGGGTGTGTAGTAGGTCAAATAGGCGAAGTAAAAGGAGCCGTATGCAAAGTATATCGGCTGTACGGCAGGATACATGCCATCGTAGTCGCCGCCGATGTAGCGCTGCCGAGAAAGTGCATCGCTAAACCTCTCGTTGAGCTTTTGACAAACTGCCGAGTCATCTTCCGATGTGAGGATCCTGATCCCCTGCATTTCCGGCGGATCCTGAAATGGAATCTTTTGCTCTTGGCTGAGAATCTTGAGTCGTTCCAGCAATCCCTCGATTCTGACCCGGTACAGCATCTTCTGATTCTCTCCAAAAGCCTTCGGGTCTGGGCACAGCACCGAATCTCCCTTCACGGGAGCGTATTCCTCGGCGTCATGCTGCGCAAGCGCAGGTGCGCCAGCCAGAGCCGTGAAGATCAGGAGAAATCCAGTTCTATTAAGAAATACCAACATTTTCCTGTAACAAAGTAGTTTCGTTCCGTACGCTTTGATGCAGTCGTGTCGAGCAAAGTTCATAATTTTTGTAGCTCTCTTATGAGATTAGTACCCGCAACGAGCGTGCACAGAATCTTCTGACCCATCGAAAGTGCCCGTATACTCTATAACCTGATCGTGATCAATGATGACTCCTTTCACGCCCTCTGCGCCCATCGCATCAAGTGTGCGCAACTCCGTTCTATCTCCATCCGATGGACCATTTTCAATGACACCCGCAGGAATTCTTTCAGGGCAGGCGTCTGTGCTGGAAACACCCGGCGGGATAGGATGCGTATGAATAATGATGACGCCAGGAGGCCATTGGAAGGGTAGCCCGAAACCAGCTTCCTGAAAATTGGTATCGGAGATGCTGCAGGGTCCTAATTGGGCGCCAATATCTATGCCGAAGCGAAGCGACTCGTAGGTCCCGTCATCTAACGGAAAGAGCATCAATCCCTGCTCCTGACGGTCTTCCAGATTCTCGGCATACGGATTACTGTCTTCCCATATCTCGCTGAATGCATCATCGGAGGAATCTATGGTGTCGTTTCCAGTATTGCATTCCTGAGGGAATGGATTTGCTGATGTGCCGTCTCCAAATCCAGGGTCCGAGCCCATATCTCCCGGCCCCGGCATGCCCGGCGAACTCCCCCCGGGACTGTTGCCGCCCTGCGAAAACCCGGGGCTGTAGTCTGGAGGCGGCGGATCAGAGCATGGCGGATCGCTGCAGTCGTCAGCGAAACTGAATGCGGAAAATGATAACAAGGCAATAACGGCAAACCAACCGATGATTTGGCGTTCAAAGCGCGAGGTACGCGATGGATTCAAACAACAATAGCGGCCTGGTGTAGCGTGGCCGGTTTCCGGTTTCCGGTTTCCGGTTTCCGGTTTCCGGTTTCCGGCCGAGGCGTATCGTGCAATGGGGTCATGGTCAACCGCCCTGAAGTGGACAACGTGCCGCCTGGCCGCGGATTTCCGTTGTCACCCGCCCCCCGAGTGCCAAGCGACACGCGGAAATCTACCCAACGATCATGGGCTTGTCAAGTGCGAGCCTTGTCCGACTGGCTGGGTGGGCGGCTGAACGAGGCGCCTGGATGCGTGGCCTTGTGGCTCCGCAGCAGGCAGGGGTGGTGAATCAGCTTTGCTCAGACCGAACTGGTCGCCTGGCCGGCCGGTTCGATGACCTGGACTTCCTGGCCCGGGCGCAGGCGTTCGTTGCCGCGGGTGACGACGCGGTCGCCGGGCTGGATGGCGCCCTTGACTTCGATCAGGTTGTCCGAGCCGATGCCGACCGCGACCTGGATCTGGCGCGCGGTGTTCTTGTCATCGACGACGTAGACCGAAGCGCCGTCGCTTCTGAGCACCAGCGCGTCGCGCGGTACGGCCAGCACTTCGCGCACGTCGGCGGTGGGGATGGTCACGCGCACGGTCTGGCCGACCGGCAGCGATTCCTTGAGATCAAGCCGGAGTTCGAACACGTGGACCGATTCCGAGCCCTGGCTGACCAGCGTTCTGAGCGGGGCGCCGATGACCTGTTCGCCGACGCGCACGCCCAGTTCGTCGCCGGGCTGCACGAAGCGGTAGTAGTCCAGCGGCGCCCGCGCGACGACTTCGAGGTTGTTCGGGTTGTAGACCCGCAACACTTCGGTGCCCACCGAGACCCGCTCGCCGGCCTGGACCAGGCGCTGGGCGACGACGCCGTCGAACGGCGCGCGAATCCGGGTGCGTTCGATCTGATCGGTGACCTGGGCCAGCCGGGACCGCGCAATCTCGAGGTCACTTTGCGCAACGTCACGATCCGAGCGGGTCTGGTCGATCTGGGTGCGCGAGGCCAGTCTGCTTTCGGCCAGTTGCTGATAGCGCGCCAGCTCGGCATCGAGAAATTTCAGCCGCGCCTCGACGCTGGTGATCTCGGCGGCAAGTTCCCGGCGCCTGAGGTCGAGCGTCGTGTCCTCGATCCGGGCCAGCACGTCGCCTTCGGCAAAGCGCTCGCCGACCTCGGAGATTGCCAGCAGCCGGCCCTCGACTTCGGCCGACAGCCGGGCATCGTCGCGTGACAGGACGGTGCCGGCCACCTGCATGGTCGGCGCCATCGCGATCAGCCGGGCCTGGTCGACCTCGACCGGCGCGGCAGCGTTGAACTGGGCCTGGGCGCCGGCCGTGAGACCGGCCAGCAGCAGGATCAAGACTCTTTTCATGCGTAACTTTCCTCCGCCGCGCGCATCCTGGCCGCGGCCGGTTGTCGTTCCTCGTTCATGCGCAGCAGGCTGGGCAGCAGGATCAGCGTGAACAGCGTACTGATCGCCATTCCGCCGACGATGACAGCGGCCAGCCCGCGATACAGTTCGGTACCGGCGCCGGGCAGCAGCACCAGCGGCAGCATGCCGAATACGGTGGTAAATGTGCTCATCAGAATCGGCCGCAGGCGAAGACTGACCGCCTGGTGCACCGCTTCCTTGCGATCGACGCCATCGCGCTCGGCATCCCGCGCCCGGTAGACCAGCAGGATGGCGTTGTTGACCACCAGCCCGAGCAGAATGACGAAGC
>JAVVET010000140.1:0-3861 GCA_032251235.1 Wenzhouxiangellaceae bacterium | reverse complement strand
GGCTGCTTCCCATCATGCTTGGATCGGGCACCGGCTCGGAAGTCATGCGCCGAATCGCCACACCGATGGTCGGCGGCATGGTCAGCGTCACGGTACTGACGCTGCTGGTCGTGCCGGTGATCTACTCGCTGTGGAAACTCACCAGCCTTTCAAAGGAGGCTTCATCATGAAAACAAAGATCAGCTTGTTGGCAACCCTGTTCATTGCCGCTTCGTCATTCACGACAAGCGTCGTCGCCGAACCGCCCGCCGAAGGTGAATCACAATCTCCACCGGAAATGGTCGTCCATCACGACCCAGCCTGCGGCTGTTGCGGCAAATGGATGGCGCATATGCGTGAGGCCGGGTTTGCAATCCGCTCCGAGACTGGCGATGATTTGCGTTCGGTCAAGCAGCGCTTCAATATTCCCGGGTCGCTGCAGTCGTGTCACACGGCCGTGGTTGGTGGCTATGCCATCGAGGGCCACGTACCCGCTTCCGACGTGCAACGTCTGCTGGCTGAACAGCCCGATGTTGCCGGCATCGCGGTGCCGGGGATGCCGATGGGTTCGCCCGGAATGGAGTACGGCAACCAGCGCCAGGCCTTTGACGTCGTCAGCTTCGACGAAGCGGGCGGGACCGCGGTATTCAATCATTACGAGGCGAGGACGGAATAAGCCTCGCGGAGGCCGTTATTGTCTACAAGGTCACTGGAGGAATCGAAAATGCAAGCGTCTTCAATCAATGTCTCTTGTCCGAGGATCCCGCCGCTCGCAAACGCGCTCGGCGGACTGTTCCTGATTTCCTACATTCTCTGCATCGGTTTCGGATTGCTGGTACCCGAAAGCCTGCAGATGTGGACCGCCTGGGCCCCGCTGCTGCCCGGTTTCGAGTGGCTGACCTTGCCCGCATTCTTGCTCGGCGCGATCGAGAGCTACGCCTACGGCTGGTATGTCGCGCTCGTGTTCGTTCCGCTCTATCGCTGGTTTGCCAGGACCGATCGCGTCTCAAGTTCGTGATTGGAAACCCTTCGAGACCCGCAACATGAATCATCACGCGCAATCGAAACCGGGGCACGCGTCGGGCGGACATGCCGGCCATCTGCCGTCCAGCGGATGGGGCATGGCGATTTCGGCCTGGCTGACCGGCGTCTATTTCATCATCGAAATGGCGATCGGCCTGTGGACCGGGTCGATCGCCGTCATCTCCGACGCCTTCCATACCTTCTCAGCGGCCGGTACGTATTCGCTGCACACTTGCGCACCCGCGACGATGCAGATGGGAACGCAGTGCTGACAGCGGCGTACCAGATGCTGAAAACCAAATACGGCTTCTTTTTCTCCACCCTCCAGGTCGAGCAGGAATGCCTGGATGAATCGGGTGCCGAAGCCATCGATATAACCAGCGGTCGTCGGCGCAGGAATTGATCTTGAACTCCCCGATTTGATGCGTTCGGAAAGCGACGCAGGATTTTCGAAATAAGTCATGAACACGAGCATCACCATCGCGACAGCGGGCATACGACGCTGCCAGAAGCCGATCATCGGAAATTCGACACGGTTCCGCAAGATTACACCGACACGGTCTATACCTGTCCCATGCACCCGGAGGTGCGCGCGATCAGGCCGGGCGCCTGCCCGCTGTGCGGCATGGGCCTGGAGCCCGAGACGGTCAGCCTGGGCGTACCGGTAGCCGCCGGCGTGCTGTACCCGTTCTTTGGCAGCCTGCTCGCAGGCGCCGAATTCGACGCAGCAGGCCGGATCTCCGGCGGCCGATCCGATTGCCGGGCATGGAGCAGGGTGAAGTCCGCCAGGCCTTCGATGTGCTACTGGTCGACGACGAGGGCAACAGCCCGGTCTTCAACCACTATCCGGCTGATCTCGAATGACCCCTCGTAGGCCGGCACAAGGTCGCTGTTTTCTCAATGGCGTCTTCGGTGGTTCGATTCATGTCCCCTCCGGCCCTTTGGTCGTCGATTCCGTCGTCGATTCGATGGCTATGGCATAGCGTGTACTGCGCCCGCCGCCGGGCAGTTTACGCAGGCAGCCCTTGTCCAGCAGATCGGCCAGATCCCGGGTGGCGGTGGCCTTGCTTACCTTGGCGATGGACTGGTACTTGCGCGCATTGATGCCGTGTTCAAATTCCTCGCCGGCGCTGTCGAGCAGGCGGTTCAGCACCTTGATCTGTCGCTCGTTGAGCACCTTTGTGGCATGACGCTGCCAGAAGCGGGTCTTGCCCAGCACCCTGGCCACCCGCGCCAGCGCCTGCTGCAAGGCTTCTTCCAGAACCTCAAGAAACCAGGCCAGCCATTCGGTGATGTCGAGATCGCCCCGCTGGCTGCGCTCCAGGTGATCGTAGTAGGCCTGCCGTCGGGCCATGATGGCCGCGCTCAGCGAGTAAAACCGAACGGAATGTCGCTCCGCCTGGGCCAATGCCCGGTCGGTCACCGCGCGTGTCACCCGGCCATTGCCGTCACCGAACGGGTGCAGGGTGATCAGCCACAGGTGGGCGATCCCGGCGCGCAGCAATGGATCCAGCCGGGCGGGGGGCTTGTTGAACCAGTCAAGAAAAGCGTCCAGCTCTGCCTGCAGTCGGTCGCGGGGCGGGGCCTCGAAATGCACCCGGGGCCGGTCGACCCGCCCCGAGACCACCTGCATGGGTTGATCGCCGCGCAATTCGCCCACTCGAATCTTGGCCAGCAGGCCCGGCCCTTCGGGAAACAGCATGGCTTGCCACCGGCACAGCCGCTCCGATGTCAGCTTCTGATCCGGTTGATGCGTGGCTTCCAGCAACAAGGCCACCAAGGCATCGGATTGTTCGGTGGGGCGATCCGACAACCCGGCCCGTTCCAGCCCAAGCTGGCGCGCCACCGATGAACGCACGGAACCTGCATCCAGATGCTCGCCCTCGATTTCGCTGGTGCGGATGGCATTCTGGATCAGCGCGTCCATTTCCATATCCATATCCAACCCGGCATCATCGGGCACCGCTTCGGTCTGCCCCAGCAACCGCCCCTGCAACAGCCGAACGCCATCCAGTCGCCCTTTCAGTGCGGCTTCCTCCCAGCGAAAGTGGGGCCAGTCATCGCGTTGCCAGATGTACATGAGCCGAATAATCCACCGTATCGAATCAGATCATGAGCCGATTATGGCAGTTATTCGGCTCCGAGGACAGTCAAGCAACAGAAAGCAAAGGCGCGATGATTGAATACTGATGCAGATTTCTTTAGCATTTCAAGGCATGAAGACGACGCTCAATATCGACGATGCATTGCTCGCGCGGGCCAAGAAGCTGGCCGCCGAGGAACGGACGTCCGTGACCCGGTTGATCGAGGAAGGCATGACGCTGCGCTTGCGGGAGCAGAATCTGCAGCGGCGCTCCGTTTCGGGCCGTCGGCGAAAGTTGCCCGTCTATCACGGGCGCAGCGGCCTGGCGCGGGGGATTGACCCGTGCAGTAATGAATCGATGCTGGATGCCGCCGATTCATGACTCCGGACTGACGGGCAACAGGATTCCGGATGCCTGGATTGCTGCAGTGGTTATCGTCCATGGAGGTCACCTGGTGACCTTCGACCGGGGTTTCGGCGGAATGCTGGGCACGCGGTCGTTGACCGTATTGCGCCCGGAATGATTACTCAGGCCGTGCTTCGTTTCCTGCGGATGTAGAGCGTGCGCGTGACGTGGGCGACGATGTCGGTCTGATCATCGACGATATCGATTGCCAGCGTGGGTTCGTATTTGGCACCGTCGGCGGTGGCCGTTCGGATTTCGTCGATCAGGGCCTGATCGATCTGGAATTCCGCGACCACCCGCCCGCGGCCGGGGATTAATTGTCGGCCGTTTCCCGTTAGCATGATCAATATTTCGCGCTTGCCGGTGTAGA
>JAVVET010000139.1:0-3920 GCA_032251235.1 Wenzhouxiangellaceae bacterium | reverse complement strand
CATCGAACGCCAGTGGATCCGCTGGGCCAAGCCGTGGACGCTGGCGGCCTGGTCTTTTCTGACCGGTGGCATTGCGCTGGGGTCGTGGTGGGCTTATTACGAACTGGGCTGGGGCGGCTGGTGGTTCTGGGATCCGGTCGAAAATGCATCGTTCATGCCGTGGCTGGTCGGAACCGCACTGATCCATTCCCAGGCGGTCAGCGAAAAGCGCGGCGCCTTTCCGGCCTGGACCGTGCTGCTGTCGATTGCGGCTTTTTCGCTGTCGCTGCTCGGCACCTTCCTGGTTCGATCCGGGGTCCTGACCTCGGTGCATTCCTTTGCCAACGACCCCGAACGCGGCCTGTTCATCCTGGCCTTTCTGGGCATCGTCACCGGCGGCTCGCTGCTGCTGTATGCGCTGCGCGCGCCGCGCATCGCCACCGGCGAGGGCTTCGATATCGTCAGCCGCGAGTCGCTGCTGCTACTCAACAACATCTTCTTCGCCGTGGCCGCGGCCATGGTCTTGATCGGCACGCTGTATCCACTGATCGTCGATTTCGCCGGTTGGGGCCAGGTCTCGGTCGGCCCGCCCTACTTCGGCGCCATGTTCATGCTGCTGATGACGCCGATCGTGCTGCTGTTGCCGCTGGGTCCGATGTCGCGCTGGCAAAGCGACACCTTCAAGCGTGCCGCCCGTCCGCTGCTTTGGGCAGCCCTGGGATCGCTTGTCGGTGCGCTGGTGATCTGCGCACTGCTGGGCGCCTGGAATTTTCGCGCCATCGCCGGCTGGACCGGCGGCTTGTGGGTTGGCATGGGCACGCTGGCCTTCGTACTTCGTCAGAAACGCCAGACCCGGGCCGGCCTGACCCGCGGCCAGTGGGGCATGAGCCTGGCCCACCTGGGCATCGGCGTGTTCGTGATCGGCGTGGCCATGGTCGAATCGACCACCTTCGAACGTGATTTTCGGCTCGAACCGGGACAGTCCGTGGAAGCCGCGGGCCTTGAGTTTCGGCTCGAGGAAGTGGTCACCGTCAAGGGTCCGAACTGGTCGGCCGAAGAAGCTCGGCTGACGGTGCTCGACGAGGGTCGTGAAGTCAACCGGATGGCGCCCCAGAAACGGCTTTATTACCGCTCCGGTCAAATCATGTCGCAGGTAGCGCTCGAGCCCGGCATCGGGCGCGATCTGTATGTCGCCATGGGCGAACCGGTGGGTACCGAAGGTGCCTGGTCGATCCGCATCCATGTCAAGCCGTTCATTCGCTGGATCTGGGGTGGTGCGGTATTGATGCTGCTGGGTGGCCTGACCTCGGCGACCGACCGACGCTACTGGAAACGGCAGGCCGAACAGGCCCGTCTCGGCGACGACCCGGCCGTGGCGGTGGCCTCATGATCCGGATGCTGATCCCGCTGGGCGTCTTCGTGGCGCTGATCGTGTTGCTGCTGTCCGGCCTCAAGAGCGCAGACCAGCGCCAGATCATCGACAGCCCGCTGATCGGAAAGCCGGTGCCGGCTTTCGAACTGCCACAGCTGCAGCAGCAACACCTGAGTGTCAACAACGCAGCGCTCGATGGCCGGCCTTTCGTGCTCAACGTATGGGCCAGCTGGTGTCCGTCGTGCCGCATCGAGCATCCGCTGATCACGCGCATGGGTCGGGAAATCGATGTGCCACTGGTCGGCCTGAACTGGAAAGATACGCGCCCCGAGGCGCTCGAATGGCTGGACCGCTTCGGCGATGCATGGGATTTTCATATATTTGATGAAGCCGGCGGTTTCGGCATTGACCTAGGCGTGTACGGCGCACCGGAAACGTTTCTGGTCGACCACACTGGCACGATCCGCCACAAGCATGTCGGGCCGGTCACCGAGGCATCCTATGCAGACCTGATCCAGCGGATTCGGAACCTGCAGGACGAGATGGAGAGTTGAATGATGAGAATATTGTTTTTGCTGCTGCTCATTCCCGTCACCCTGGCATCCAGTGAAACGTGGGCACAGAACAGCCCGATCGAAGCGCTCGAATTTACCCGCGAGGTCGACGAAAAACGCTACCACGCATTGCTCAAGGAATTGCGCTGCACGGTCTGCCAGAACGAACCGCTGGACAGCTCCAACGCGCCGCTGGCGGCCGATTTGCGGCGCCAGGTCTACGTCCAGATCCTGGACGGGCGGGCCGATTTCGAGATCCGGGATTACATGCGTGAGCGCTACGGTGATTTCGTGCTCTACAACCCGCCCTTCGCCGGGCATACGCTGGTGTTGTGGCTCGGGCCGATCGTATTGCTGCTGGCAGGACTTGCGACGGGCGCCGTCATGGTGCGACAGCGACGCCAGATGCTCAGGCAGTCGGCTCGAAACTGATCGGCAAGACCTGCCTCGATCCCACCTTTAATGTACTGTTTGCGCAAGGAGTGTTCTGTTGTCTGAATTTCTGGCTTCCCCGCTGTTCATGCTCTCCAGCGTTGTGCTGATCATCGCCGCGCTGGCGTTTCTGCTGCTGCCGCTGCTGCGCCGGAACCCGGTTCAACGCGATCTTGAACGCCGCAAACGCGCGCTGGAACACCTGCGCGACGAACTCGAGCCCGCTGATTTTCGCAAGCGCATGGCCGACATCGAACAGCGCCTGCTCCAGGGTGGCTCGGGCTCGGGTCCGCATCGAGGCCTGATCGGCTCGATGTTGGTCGGCCTTCCTGCCGCTGCCGTCGCGCTGTACCTATGGGTCGGCGCGCCAGACGGCATCAAGCCCGCGCCCGGACAGATGACCGAGGTCGCAGAACTGATGGGCGACCTGGCCCAGACCCTTAAAAGCGAGCCGGACAACGTCGAGACCTGGAACCGCTGGGGAATGGTCCAGAAACAGCTGCAGCAGCTGCCCGCCGCCGAAGCCGCCTTTCGCCGAGTGCTTTTCATCGACCCGGAAAATGTCCTGGCACGGGTCGAACTGGCCGAAACGCTGCTGTTCAGTTCGGGTCGGCCCAGTCTGCCCGATGCGGGCCAGGCCTTGCTGGAATCAGTACTGCGCGACGACCCCGGTCATCAGAAAGCGCTTTGGCTGGCCGGCCTGGGCGCCTACTACGGCGGCCAGCCCGGGCGCGCGATCGCGCTTTGGACCCGGCTAAGCGCCGACCTGCCCGACGGCGGACTGAAGCAGCAGGTCGAAGACCAGATCGCTCAAGCCCGCGGAATGGGTCCATCGTCCCTGCCGCCCGGGCATCCGGTCGTCGCCACCGCAGCGTCTGAACAGAACAACGATGCACCCGTTTCATCCGGCGCGTCGAGCGCTGCACCCAACCCGGCAAGCACTCGGGAAAGCGCGGCTTCGGCCGGCAATGGCCTGGCCGCGACCGAATCGCCCGCCCCTGCAATCGAGGTTCGGGTAGAACTGGCCCCGGCACTGCGCTCGAATCTTGTCGGCAACGAGACCCTGTTCATCTTTGCAAGGGCTGTCGCCGGACCAGCTGCACCGCTGGCAATCAAGCGCCTGAGCGTCGCCGACCTGCCCGCTACGGTCGTTCTTCGCGAATCCGATAGCATGGCCCCCGGACTCAGTCTAAGTCGCTTCCCCAACATCGACATCGTCGCCAGGATCAGTGCCAGCGGCAACGCCATCGCCGCGGCCGGCGACCTGCAGGGCCAGCGCGGGCCGTTGCAGGTGGCCGAAACCAGTCGCGTCGAAATCGAAATCGACTCGGTCATCGAATAGCACGCACCGGCTGCCTGCAGCTTTAACGACGAGCGTCAGGCCGGCGCTCAACCCGAAAGGCTCGCGGTTTTTGCCTACCCGCTGTGGACGGATGCCGAGGCCCTGGAATGACCAGCGGCAAGCTGCGACCGCTGCATCGGCCGGGGCTCGGCGTGACGATCAACCCGATCCTGCTGGGCCGCCTGGCTGGCCGCATCGCCGGCATTCCGCTGACCTGACCGGCGGAGGCCGCCGCACCCTG
>JAVVET010000138.1:0-4079 GCA_032251235.1 Wenzhouxiangellaceae bacterium | reverse complement strand
GCGCTTGCCGATGCCGGCGCGACACATCGCCTCGAGCAACTCGAGCTCGCCGCGCGCGCGGCTGACCTGCTCGATGCGTTCGATACGCGGCGCGGCGTGGTCGCACCAGGCTTCGATTCGCGCCATCGCGCGCTCCAGCTGGCATTCCAGCAGCTGGTCACGCGAGGCTTGCGGCAGCTTCGGCGTCGGCCAGTACTTTTGGAATTTTTGCTCAAGCCCGGCAAATCGCGACAGCGGTTTTTCCAGTGACGGCACGGCGATCAGTTCTTCCTGTTCCACGGCCGTGTCGAGCTCGACCACGCCGGTTCGCGCCAGCACTTCCAGCGAGCGCGCGACCGATTCGCGCGGCACCAGCAGCTCGAACCAGCGTGCCGGCACGGTGCGGAGCATCAGGCGGCCTCCCTCGCCAGAGGCTGTTGTATCTGCAACCGCCTGCGCACGAGATGGCCGCGCAAAAACTCGAAATCCAGCCGTTCCAGCCCGGCATAGGCGAACACCTTCACCGGGGCGCTGGAATCGCGCCGGAACACGCGCAGCAGCCACCGCGTGTCGCTGACCTGGAGCCGGGCCGGTTCGAGCTGGGCCTTCAGCAAGGCCTCGAGCGTCTTCGCGCCGTGCCCGCCGACCGAAGGCAGCAAATCCCTGGCCTGGGCCAGCCAGGCCTGTGCCAGTTCGTCGTTGCCGAAATGCTCCAGCGCCGGCCAGCGCTCGATCAGCACACGCCGCAGCGCTTCGGGCTCGGCCGGCAGCCGCGTCCAGCGCGGATCGTGCCCGGTCCACGCCGGGCCCCGGCCATGGCGCAGAAACTCGGTCAGCACCGGCAGCTCGGGTGCCTGCTGCAGCCATTTGACCGGCTCACGCCAGCGCGCCGGCAGCCAGCCGGCCAGTTCATCGAGCCGCCCGCGCCAGGCCTCGCGAAGCGCATATTCCACGGCATGCACAGCGCTGGTGGTGCCCAGGTTCGTCAGCCACGGTTTAAAGCCGCCGCGGGCGGCCAGCTGGAGAAAGTGACCGAAGTCGTCGACCGCCGCGAGCCGCCGGCGTGCGTGATCTCCGGGCCGGTCGGCAATGCGTGCATGCAGCCGCGTCAATGCATAGGCGAACGCCGTGCTCACCGCCGTGTTCCCGCAGACTCCTTCGTCCCGCGCGGTCCGCGCGCCTTGTCGTCGGCCGGCGCGATGCCGGCGAGTTCGCGGGCCACCGACTCGGCGGCGGTCTTGATTTGCGGCAGGATGGATTCGGACTCGATGCCGGCCAGGCGCTGTTCGGCCTCGTCGCGCAGCGCCGCCAGGCGGGCTTCGGCCTCGGCGGCACATGCAGACTGGAATTGCCGGGCCTGTTCAACCGCGTCGCTTTCGATCTGCCGCGCCTCGGCCCGCGCGGCCTCCAGCACGGCCGCGGCTTTGTGCTCCTGCTCGGAGATTTTTTGCCGCGCCCGGCTCTCGCATTCGAGCACCTCGCGCAGCGCACTATCGGTCAGGGTTCTCCCCTCGTTCAAGCGACGACTCCCGTCAGAAGCCTCGTAAAACTATGCCTTCGATGGCTGGTAACTGCATTGATGTGGGTCAATTGCGCCGGCCTGGCGCAACGAAATCCAGAGCGCGCATGCGCCTCGCCCAACCCGGCTTTGCCGCAGCAGTACATCAACAACAGATCAGCGTTAAGCCCGACAGGCTGCTAACAGCCTGTCGGGCTTGACCGGTCGTAGCGAGGGAAAGCCGGTTGGAGTCAGATTTTTCGGTCTTTTGAGGAGAATAGTGAGTCTATTTAACGATAAAGAGCGAGAAATCTGGCCCAATCCGGCTTTGTCGCAGTAGATCAGCGTCAAATCCGACAGGCTGCTAAAGTTGACGGTTATGACGACTGAACCCTTAAAATCCCGCACCGACGATTCCGGTTCGACTTTGGTGTTGTACGGCTATTGGCGCTCCTCGGCCAGTTACCGGGTACGCATGGCGCTGAATTTGAAGGGCATTGATTACGAGCAGCGCTTCATTCACCTGGTTCGCGACGGCGGCCAGCAGTATTCGGCCGACTACGCCCGGCTGAACCCCCAGAACCAGGTGCCCACGCTGGTTCATGGCGAGCACGCGCTGACCCAGTCGCTGGCCATCCTGGAATACCTTGAAGAAGCCTTCCCCGAGCACGCGCTGTTGCCCGGCGATGCGCTGGGCCGGGCCCGGGTCCGGGCGCTGTGCGGCGTGATTGCCTGCGATACCCACCCGGTCAACAATCTGCGCGTGCTGAAGTACCTGACCGGAACCCTGGCTGTGAACGAGGAGACCAAATTGCAGTGGTACCGTCACTGGGTCGCGATCGGCATGGATGCGTTCGAAGACATGCTGGCCGCCAGCCCCGAGACCGGCAGCTGCTGTCACGGCAATTCGCCGACGCTGGCCGATTGCTGCCTGTTGCCGCAGGTTTATAATGCCCATCGATTCGCTTGTGATGCGTCGAAATGGCCGCACATTCGCCGAATTAGCGAACATTTGGAAACCCTACCGGCGATTCAACGCGCCGCCCCGGAAAATCAAGCTGATGCTGAATAAAAGTTTAGTCCAGATCCTTTTTGCCACGATTGCGCTGTCGACCCTCGGCGCCTGTGTCACCACGTCCACCGACCCTTCGGTGCTGCTGCAGGCCGTCGACGCGATCGAACTGGCCGAGCGCGCTGCGGCCGAAGAGCACGCGCCGCTGGAACTCGAGGAGGCCCGCGAACTGCGTGAGCAGGCCGAAATTTTTGTCGAAGAAGGCGAAACCGCCGATGCGGTTCGATGGGTCGAACGGGCCACCTTGCAGGCAAGGCTTGCCGTGGCGCGCGCCGAAGGCTCCATTGCGCGCTCCGAACTGGAGCAAAAGCGCCGCGAACTGCAGCAGCTGGAAGCCGAGTTGCAGGAGTCGTTCGGCGATGCCATGGAGCCGGGCCGATGATGCGCCTTGAAGCCACGTCGAACCGCATCCGGCTTGCCGGCACAGTGCTGCTGGTATTGCTGCTTGCCGCATGCGCCACCCCGCCGCCGCCACCCGGGATGATCGACAACCTGCGCGACGACCTGCAGGCGCTGGAAGAAAACACCGAATTGACCGCCATGGTGCCCGAAGCCGTGGCCGATGCACGCATGGCCGTGCGCCGCGCCTCGGTCGAGAGCCTGAACGACGAACAACGCCGGCACCTGGCCTGGCTGGCGCACAAGACAATTGAAATTGCCCGCGCCAAGGGCTTTGCCGAACGTGCCCGCAGCGACATCCAGGCCATCGAACAGCGCCGCAACCAATTGCTGCTGCGGGCCAGCCGGCTGGAAGTGGAACAGGCCCAGCGCGAGGCCGAACGGGCGCTGATGATGACCACCGCCACGCGCGAAGAAATGCAGCGCGCCCGACAACGCGCGACCAGTTCGGAAGAACAGCGCGAGGAAGCCACACGCGAGGCCCGGCAAGCCCGCGCAGAAGCCGAACAGGCACGCCGCCTGACCAAAGCGCAATCGGCCGAAATCGAGCTGGCCCGGCGCGAAGCCGACCTGGCCTCGCAACAGGCACAAAGCCTGCAGCGACGGCTGGAATACATGGAATACCGCGAAACCGACCGTGGCGTGGTTATCACGCTGGGCGACGTGCTGTTCGAAGTCGGTGAAGCCGACCTGCTGCCGGCGGCGCAGGAAAGCCTCGGCGATGTCATCGAACTGCTCGAAAGCGAACCCGACAAATCCATCCGCATCGAAGGCCACACCGATTCAACCGGCCCGGCAGCGCTCAACCTGCGCCTGTCCGAACAACGCGCACGCTCGGTGCGCGACGCCCTGGCCGCGCTCGGCATCGATACCAGCCGCATGCAGGCGGTCGGCATGGGCGAAGACTTTCCAATCGCAAGCAATGAAACCGATCAAGGCCGGGCGCGCAACCGGCGCGTCGATGTGATCGTGTTGAACGATTGAGTTGGGTTTAGTCTGGGTTGATTGGCCGGGGTGGCCTGGCGTAAACACGCGGCCGAGCTGTGCTGCCGCCAGCCTGGTCCGGGCTGGTCAATAAAAGTCCAAATCCAATGCAAAACCAGGGTCAAAAGCGTTTCGCCACGCGCTTCG
>JAVVET010000137.1:0-4082 GCA_032251235.1 Wenzhouxiangellaceae bacterium | reverse complement strand
TTTTGGCGCCACAAAAGGAACTCGCCATAACCGGCGCAGCCGGTGGCGAAGCGCAGAGCGTAGGTCGGATTAGCGCAGCGTAATCCGACAATCCGGGCCCGGAATTTCCTGGACGTCGGCTTACGGCCGCTGGCCTAAGCCGACCTACGCATGAATCGGCGGGGATGCACAGCCGGTGGCGAAACGCAGTTGAAGTTGAAGTTGAAGTTGAATTCGACTTTGAAATTGAATGTCACACCGTGGCCTGAATACCTGATATCCAGATGGCTTCTGCCAAACTCACCACGGCAGAAGACGCCCTCCTACAGCGCAGGCCTGTTCCACCCGCGGGCCCGTGGCCTGCCTAACAGACCACCTACCGATCAGTCTTACGCCTCAGGTAATTCAACAGATCCACCCTGGTGATCAGACCAAGAAACTTCTCGCCGTCGACCACGATGGCCACCCGGTCGCTGTTGAAGATCGGCATCAGGCTGTCGATGGGATCGCCGACCTGCACCGATTCCAGTTCGGTCACCATGGCCGAGGAGATGGGGTCGGCGAAGCGTTCTTCCTGGTTGTAGACGGCCATCAGCAGGTCCGATTCGTCGATGATGCCAACGATGCGACCCTGCTCCAGCACCGGCAGTTGCGAGACGTCGTAGAGTTTCATGCGCTTGTAGGCGTTCGACAGCGGCTCTTCGGGGCGCACGACGATGGCGTCCATGCTTTCCACCGGGCGGGCGATCAGGTCGCGCAGGTCGCCGCGGGCTTCGATGTCCAAAAAGCCCTGCTCGCGCATCCAGTAGTCGTTGTAGACCTTGGACAAGTACTTGTTGCCGGTATCGCAGACCAGCGTCAGCACCCGCTTGGGCTCGGTCTGCTCGCGGCAGTAGCGCAGCGCGGCGGCCATGAGCGTGCCCGACGACGAGCCACCCAGCAGGCCCTCGGTCCTGAGCAGTTCACGCGCGGTGTTGAAGCTTTCCTTGTCGCTGATCGAATAGGCTTTGGTGACCCGGCTGAAATCGCTGATCGACGGCAGAAAATCCTCGCCGATGCCCTCGACCAGCCAGCCGCCGGCGTCGTCGCGAACCTTGCCGGTGGCAATGTAGTCGGCCAGGATCGAGCCTTCCGGGTCGGCCAGCACCAGCTCCAGATCGGGCGCGGCTTCGGCGAAAAAGCGCGACAGCCCCGTAACCGTACCGCTGGAGCCGACGCCGATGACGATGGCGTCCAGGTCGTGGTCCATCTGGTCCCAGATCTCCGGGCCGGTCTGGGTTTCGTGGGCCAGCGGGTTGTCCGGGTTGCCGAACTGGTTGACGAAATACGAGTTGGGCGTCTTGTCGGCAATCGACCTGGCCAGGTCCTGGTAATACTCCGGGTGGCCCTTGCCGACATCCGAGCGCGTAATCACCACCTCGGCGCCCATGGCCTTGAGGTTGGAAATCTTCTCGCGGCTCATCTTGTCGGGAATCACCAGCACCATGCGGTAGCCCTTCTGCTGGGCCACCAGCGCCAGTGCCAGCCCGGTATTGCCGGCCGTACCCTCCACAATCGTCGCGCCGGGCTTCAAATCGCCGCGCCGCTCGGCCTGTTCGATCATCACCAGGCCAATGCGGTCCTTGATCGAACCGCCCGGGTTCTGGCACTCGAGCTTGGCAAAAAGCTCGCAGGGGCCCGTGTCCAGGTGGTTGATGCGGACAATCGGCGTATTGCCGATCAATTCGAGAACATTCGTGTGGGTGGTCATGGCAGAGCAATCCGGATAGTTTGGGCGATAGCCTATCAGGCACGCGCGCGACAGGTTTGTTTCGTTGTTGGTTTATTCGTTGTTGGTTGTTGGTTGGCCTCGCCGGCGCGGCCGGTCGGCGCGGCTGTTTTAGAGGTTTTAAGTGTTGGGTTTTAGGCCCTCGTATTCGGTGACCTTCGGTCGCGAGGGGGCGCCACGTTCAGGGGCTTTGGCGTTTTTCTACTGTTGACCCGGGCTTGATCTACATTCTGTCGCCCCGGACTCGATCCGGGGTTCAGTGGCTTTGCGCCAAAGGCGCGGTTTCCGGTTTCCGCGTTCGGGTTTCCGGAAAATCAAAACCCAAAGTCGCCACGTCCCGACTCAGGGCCGGGATGACAGGAAAAACGGACGTTCGGAGTCGCCAGGTTCCGGCTCAGGGCCGGGATGACAATAAAGCGTCGGCTTGTTCTTTATTCTGCCGCCCAGGTCAAAATCAAACGTCGAATACCTCCACGCCAACCCCCCGTGCCGCGTCGGCCAGCTTGCAATCCAGAGTAAGCAATGCCAAGTCCTTGCTCTGCGCAAGCCCGGAACTGGTGGATGCGCTGCGCTTATGCCACCTTACCTCGCACCTAAAATTTAACACCTAACACCTAACACCTCACCTCTGACCCACCTGAAAGCTGAAAACCGAACGCTGATCAATCACCTTCGGCGCCCAAAAGCGCCCAAACCCGTCACTTGCGCCCCCGCAGCGAAAAGCCAAAACCACGCCATACCCCCGTTAGCGGACCCGTAAATGTGCTTTCAATCGCCACCCTTTAAAAACCGGCCTGCTTCTTGCATCACCATCCCGAGCCGCAAATTAGATTTTCGGCAATTCAACAAAAGCAAAAAACAAGGAAAAAAGGGGAAACAGGATGCAGCAGACCAGTCGCGGGTTCACATTGATCGAACTGATGATCGTCATCGCCGTCATCGCGATTCTGTCCGCGCTGGCCATGCCAAGCTACGTCGACTACCGGGTCCGGGCGCGCGTCGCCGAGGGGCTGGCGCTGGCCGGGCCGGCCAAGCTGGCGGTGGTTCGCACCTATAGCGAAACCGGCGTCATTCCCGACCAGGCCGCCACCGACTACGAATCTGCCACTAGCGACCATGTCCAGGGCATTTCCATCGAGAACAACGGCTCGGTTCGCATCGTGATGCAAAACATCGGCATCCCCGTCAACCCCATCCTGGAACTACAGGCCGATTTCGCCACGGCGCAGAACGTGGTCTGGAACTGCAACCTGGTCGCCGGCGAAGCGCGCCACGTGCCGCCCTCGTGCCGCTAAACCCCCTGAATTTCAACACAAAATATGGACATTTACCGGCACTTTGTGACAAAATTTGACATCGGGCGACAGGGCCGAGTCGTGAAATATTCGCCGCGATTGTGAAAAATAACCCAAAACGCCGCAATAAACGCCCGATGCGGAAAATGGGCTGGACGCTGGCATAAAAGATGCATTATTATTCATTAGGGAGCTTGCAGTGTTCCCGGATTCGCTTGATTTGAACTTTAAAATGAACCAGGAGCAGCAAATGAACAACATCCGCAACATGAAGAAAAACGGCGGCTTCACGCTCATCGAACTGATGATCGTCATCGCCATCATCGCCATTCTGGCCGCCATCGCAATTCCGGCGTACCAGGATTACACCATCCGAACACAAGTATCGGAAGCCTCCGCTCTTGTCTCTGCTGCCAAGGTATCAGTTGCACAATTCCGCGATGAAACAGGCCGTTGGCCCGCGAACAACACATCAGCGGGCCTGAAGCCTGCGGGCAGCATTCAAGGCAAGTACGTGGTAAGTGTCGGTGTCTCTGGCGCCGGTCTGATCACCTCGACCATGGGTAACGAGGCAAATCCAAAGGCCACGGGCGCTATGATTTTCACGCCAACCGATCAAGGCGGTTCAATTTCTTGGGATTGCACTGCCAGCACGGTTCCCGTCGAATATCGCCCGGCCACATGCCGTTAAGGTCTATGATCTACAGCAGTAAGACCTAAAAAAAGGGCCATCTTGGCCCTTTTTTTTTGGAATTACTGGCTACTTTAGACACAACCTTCGATAGACTCTTCGAATGCTCAGTCCGCTACTTAGTTCGCACACTCGCCGCCATCTGAAAGAACAAGGTTGGATTGTCGCAATCCTGGTTTTTCTTGGGCCAGCCGCGATATTATTGCTTTTGTGGCCCGGAATTACAGGCCCATTCATCTTTGACGACTTCCCGAACCTGCAAAACCTTCGCGAAATCGGTGATCACTTCACGCGCGAAAGCATCGGCCGTTACCTGGCCGCCTGGCAAGGCAACCCCGGTCGCCCGCTG
>JAVVET010000136.1:0-4164 GCA_032251235.1 Wenzhouxiangellaceae bacterium | reverse complement strand
AGCACTACCTGCGCCCAGGCGCAATTTCCGCCGGCACCACTACCGCCGCTGCCGGATTGGTCGGGCGCCAGTGAGCAACTGATCGTTCAGGCCGACGATCCCTGGATTACACCCGCCGAGCGCACTGGCCTGACAGAAACCCCGGATTACGCCGAAACCATGACCTGGCTGGATCGCCTGGTCGAGGCCGCGCCCGAACTGAACCGGTTTCGAATCGGCACCAGCGCGCAGGGCCGCGCCATCAACATGATCATCGCCGACCGCGACGGATTGACCGACCCGGTCGCCATCGCCAGGACCGGCCGAGCCCTGGTGCTGGCCCACGCCGGCATCCATTCCGGCGAAATCGACGGCAAGGATGCCGGCCTGATGCTGCTGCGCGACATGACCGTGGCCGGCGAGCGCGAAACACTGCTGGAAAAAGCCTCGCTGCTGTTCATCCCGATCCTCAACGTCGATGGCCACGAGCGCAGTTCGGCCTACAATCGCATGAACCAGCGCGGCCCGGAGAGCATGGGCTGGCGCACCAATGCGCGCAACCTGAACCTGAACCGCGACTTCGCCCGGCTCGATACCCGAGGCGTACGCGCGCTAACCAGCGTCGTCAAGCGCTGGCAGCCGGATTTGTACCTGGACCTGCACGTCACCGACGGTGCCGACTACCAATACGACATCACCTATGGCTGGAACGGCCCGCACGCCTGGTCGCCGGCGATTGCCGGCTGGCTGGACCAAAGCTTGCGCCCGGCCGTCGACCGCGCGCTGTCCGACTACGGTCATATTCCCGGCCCGCTGATCTTTGCCGCCAACGGCCGCGACCTGTCCGACGGCATGCTGTCGTGGACCGCCGGGCCGCGCTTTTCCAATGGCTGGGGCGATGCCCGCCACCTGCCGACGATACTGGTCGAAAACCACTCGCTCAAGCCCTACCGCCAGCGGGTGCTCGGCACCTACGTGCTGATGGCCGAAGCGCTGCGCGTGGCCGGCGAGAATATCGATTCGCTGCGAGCTGCCGTCGAGACCGATCGAACTCGCTTTGCCGACACGGTGCCGATGGACTGGCAGCCGGGTACCGAACCCGGCGAAATCGAGTTCAAGGGCATCGAATCGGAGCTTGAACTGTCCGAGATCACCGGCACGATGGTGCCGCGCTGGACCGGCCGGCCGATCACGCAAGTCATTCCCGAAATCGAGCTTAACCAGGCCGGCCTGGAAATCAAACGCCCGGCAGCCTACCTGATCCCGATCGAATGGCGCGACATCGCCGAGCGCCTCGTCGCCCAGGGCATCCGCGTCGAAGTCGTCGATCGACCGCTGTCGGTCATGGCAACGCGCTACCAGCTGCCGGATGCCGCGCCGGATACCGGGGCGATTCCATTCGAGGGTCGCGCCCGCTATGTCAGCGGCCAGCCGCAAGCCGAGACGCTGCGCATCGAACTGCCGGCCGGCAGCTTCCGCGTGACGACCGACCAGCCGCTCGGCACACTGGCGGTGCTGTTGCTGGAACCGCAATCGCCGGACAGCTATTTCCAGTGGGGGGATTTCGCCTCCATCCTGCAGCGCACCGAGTACTACGAGGAATACGCCATGGAGCCGCTGGCGCGCCGGATGCTGAAAAGCGACCCGGCACTCAGGGCCCGCTTCGAGCAGAAGCTGCTGGCCGAGCCAGCGTTCGCCGGCGACGCCGACGCGCGGCTGCGCTGGTTCTATCGTCAGACCCCGTACTACGATCAAACCCACCGGCGCTATCCGGTGCTGCGCGTGCCGCGTTCGTAGCCTGAAAAGCGTGATGACCCCACTCATGGCGTGGCCTTCCGGTTAAACACAAGATCCTGGCGATATCGCAATTTCGCCTCAGCCCACCTTATTCAGCGCCCTTCCTACTGCGACGCCGTCAGACCCGCGTCTGTGGTGTTTTGCGACCGAGCAGGTCGCAGGCGCAACCATCGCTGCGCTGAACCCCTGCGACCGGGCGAAATACCGCAGACGCCGGGGCCTGTCGGATCCGCAGCCGGCTGTGGGGGTGACCAGGCAGCTTCGGATACCCGGCTGAAAGGCCAAGCGCGGCGCGTTTCAAGCACATGATTCGCAGACCCGATTCGGCCTGCCTTCACTTGGCCCGGCCCGCAATGTTGGGTATGATGCGAGTTGTGTCACATTATCAATGTGGCGGCTGGTGTCCGGACTCGAACGGGATCCGGACCAGCGGAGTTGGAAGCCGACAATGCAATGCTTTATCACGCCGTGCCCAGGGCCCGGCTTTTCAGCCAAATGCCAGTGCCCGGTCACTGGCGCATCGGCGTGCCCCAAACAATTCGGCGCGCCCAGTCTTCCGGAGTCGCATCCATGAGGCGGTTCGCCGAACTCAAGCGCCGCAACGTCTTCCGCGTCGCGCTGTTCTGCCTGGTCGCCGCGTGGCTGGTGGTGCAGGTGGCCGAAACCATACTGCCGTTGTTCGAAGTGCCCGACGGCGTGCTGCGCGGCCTGATCGTGCTGCTGGCGCCTGGTTTTGTTCCGGCGCTGGTCTTTGCCTGGGCGTTCGAGATGACGCCCGACGGGCTCAGGCGCGAGACCGAAGCCGCAGTCGCAGTCGCACCCAAGGTCAGGCGACAGACCGGGCAAAAACTCAATTGGGCCACGCTGGTCGTCGCGCTGCTCGCGATCGGCTTGCTGGCGTTCGACTGGCTAATGACCGAGACGCGCGCGCCCGACGCGTCGAATTTATCTGCCGCAACGAGTGCCGACGCAAATGGCAGGAGCATGTCCGACACCGCCCCAGCTCGTTCGATCGCGGTCCTGGCCTTCGATGACCTCAGTCCCGACGCCGACCAGGCCTATTTCACAGAGGGCGTGGCCGAGGAACTGCTGAACCTGCTCGCGCGCATCGACGGCTTCAAGGTCGCCGCGCGCACCTCTTCGTTCAAGTTCAGGGGCACCGATGCCTGGATATGGCTGGAAGACTACGGCGGCATCAAGTCGGCCGAGGCCTTCCCGAAGGCCGAGCAGGCCGCGCGCCCGGTGCTGGAAAGGCTGGTACGACGTGGCGGGCTCGAGTCCAATAGCGAAGGCTACGATATCCGGCTGGCAAGGATCACCTCGGTCGAGCAAGATCGGGAAGCCACGCTGGCAGATTTTCGCGCCGCCGTGGCCAGCGGATTTCGCGCCGCCTGGATCATCGACCGCGACCCGTATTTCAGCGTCTGGCGCGAGGACCCCAAGTTCATCGCCCTGGCCGCCGAGTTCCGTCGCCTGAACGATATCGAGCGCGGCCTTGTTGCGAACGTGAATCTGCAGCCGTGAACTCTCGCCCGCCGTTCTGGCCCGAACTCAAGCGCCGCAACGTAGTGCGCGCCGGGCTGGCCTGGCTGGCGCTGTCGTGGCTGCTGATCGCGATCGCCGACTTGCTGTTTCCGTATCTCGGCTTTCCCGACGAGGTCATCCGGGCGCTGATCGTCGGACTCCTGATCACGCTGCTGCCGGTACTGGTACTGGCCTGGCTGTTCGAACTCACACCTCGTGGGCTGCGCTTCGATCGCGGTCCGGGCGGGGAAAACCCCGAAAACAGGCGTACCGGGCGCCGGCTGGACCAGTTGACCATCGTGCTGATCCGGATCGGCGCACGCAGAAAACTCGCGCGAACTTACCGTGCCATCCCGGTCGACCCTTCGCTGAAGCCGCTGGACTGGTACAAGCGCTTCGTCGTGCACGGCGCGCGCGAGCACGGGCTGCCCGACCACTACGTCGCCGCGCTGGCCCGCACCCCGGCCATAGTCGACCCCCACCAGCAACGCCGAATCCGCAACCTGCGGATCCGGTGAATTATCCGTAGATCGCGCGCCTCGATCGTTCGCCCCTGAGCCGCGCCAGTGGCCGCGGTTATGTGATTTATGTATCATTAGAGATAAGTTCTCAAAAATTCGGCGCCGCATCCATTATTCAGCCAGGCGATGCAGGCGATGCAGGTGTTGCGAGTAATCGGGGAGAGACATGGCAGTTGAGGCGCGACCGAGGAATGACCTGACCTTGCCGGACGAGCTCGAATGAGCCTGTGGCAAGAACTCAAGCGCCGCAATGTATTTCGCGTCGCCGCGGCCTATGCCGTCGTCGGCTGGCTGGTGATCGAGATCGCCGACACGGTCTTCCCGCACCTGAGACTGCCGGAGT
>JAVVET010000135.1:0-4181 GCA_032251235.1 Wenzhouxiangellaceae bacterium | reverse complement strand
CGACCGCCTGGTTCGTAGCCAGGTACTCTATCCAACTGAGCTACGGGCGCGTTGTCAAGCCCGCTATTTTCATACAGGAATGGGGGAATGTCAACCGGTGTTGCTGCTTATTTCGGGTGCTGGTCCAGCCGCGGGTGCACGATGCGCTGGAACAGCGGCGGTATGAATGCAAGCGGCAGCATGGCGGAGTAGCCCAGCGGCAGTTGCGGGGCTTCGGGCCAGCTTCTTAGCTGGGTGAAGGGCCGGGACGGGTTGGCATGGTGGTCGGAGTGGCGCTGCAGTTGCAGCAACAGGCCGTTGCTGAGCCAGAAATCCGAATTCCAGGAATGCTGCGGCGTGGGTCGTTCGTATCGGCCATTCGCCAGCTTTCGACGCGCCAGGCCGTAGTGCTCGACGTAATTGATGACTTCCAGCGAGGCCGCCGCAACCAGGCCCTGGGCGAAGAAACCGGCCACGCCGACCCAGCCGGCCAACAGCCAGGCGCCGGCTGCCATGGCAAAAACGACCAACTGCCAGCCGATCAACTCGTTATGCCACGACAACGGCGATTTGCCCAACTGCGCCAGACGCCGGGCTTCCAGCCGCCATGCGTTGATGGTGTTCTTGATCAGCGCCCGGGGCAGGAAACGGTAGATGATGTCTCCGCGGGCAGCCGACGACGGGTCTTTTTCGGTGGCCACCCAGACATGATGGCCGCGAACGTGCTCGATCTTGAACGTTGCGTAATTAACGCTGCTCAACAACAGGCCGCCGATGGTGCGATCCAGGCGATTGCGGCGGTGGATGAGTTCATGTGCGACGTTGATCGCCAGCACCCCACCCACATAACCCAGCGAAAGCAGCCATAAAGCGCCGGCCCACCAGGGCATGCCCGGCAACACCGCCAGCGCAAACATCACGACGGCCAATTGCACCGGCAGGCAAATCCACGGAACCAGCCGGCGATTGAGCCAGGTATCCTGGCTGGCCACGGGTGCAGCACGGTCGCGCCCGATCAGCCAGTCGGTCAACGGCAACATGCCGTACAGCCAGGCCATCGGCAGTGCCGCCCACCAGTAACTGCCGGTGATCTGGATCAGCCACCACGAGAGCGGCATCAGGGCCGGGACGGAAAAAACCAGCCAATATCCCAGCGGCCGGAGTCGGGCCTTTATCGACGAATCCAAAATTTCAGAACCGCTTTGCACCACCCACGATCTCCAATTCCTGATTGCTACTGCATTAATTTCGATGCGATCCAGCCTGCGAAACACAGCGTTTGCGGATCCTGACCGTTTTGAGTATAGGGTTTCACCCAGCCAGAATCAAAACTTCCCGCAGTGATTTGATTCGCGTCAAATTATTTTAAGATGTATATGGAATGCTTGTTTAAAGCCCAATTGTGATTCAATAATGAATAGGGATCGTTTTAACCTTCTTCCGATTGCCGTGGCTGCAAGCCTTGCAGCAAGTTCGCCGCTTTTTGCGCAGAGCCTGGTCGAAGCGCTTGCCGGCGGACAGACCGGGCTCGATCTACGATACCGGACCGAAGTCGTCGACGAAGATGGTTTCGACGCAGATGCCGAAGCTTCGACGCTTCGAACGCGGCTGAATTACCGCAGCGGCGCCTGGCGTGGATTGACTGCATTTGTCGAGTTGGCGGATGTACGTGAAGTCATTCTCGACGATTTCAACGCCGGAGCCGGAAGCACGCCGGGACGAAGCCGCTTTCCGGTCGTGGCCGATCCCGAAGACACGCGCCTCAACCAGGCCTGGCTTGCCTTTGCGCCAAGCCAACAGCTGACGCTGCGCGGCGGCCGTCAGCGAATCAAGCTTGATAACGACCGCTTTGTCGGCAATGTCGGCTGGCGCCAGAACGAACAGACTTACGACGGCGGCAGCCTGGAATGGAACGACGGGCGCTGGAACCTGTTTTACAGCTACGTCGCCCAGGTCAACCGAATTTTCGACAGCGACGTGCCGGCCGGACAGCACGACCACGACACCCACCTGCTCAACGCGTCGCTGGTCTTGAATCCGGGCCATCAGCTCGCCGCCTATTTTTACCGAATCGAGGACGAAGACCAGCAGGTGCTGTCGAATCGCAGCATCGGCATTCGCTACACCGGCAAAGCCCAAATCCGCGCCGAAACCAGCCTGGACTGGCTGCTTGAATTTGCGCACCAGAGCGAGACCGGAAATGCGCCGGTGGATATCGATGCCAGTTATTTTCACGCCCGCCTGCGGCTGAACTTGAACCCGTACCTGCAACCGGCTGCCGGTTTCGAACGACTGGAAGGCAGCCGCCGTGCCGGGGCCGCCTTCCGTACGCCGCTGGCCACGCTGCATGCATTCAACGGCTGGGCGGATCGCTTTCTAGTCACGCCCGCTGCCGGTCTGGACGACGCCTACCTGCAGCTGACCGGCAGCCAGGGTCGGCTGGCCTGGAAGGTGAGTTGGCATCATTTCTCGACCGAAACCGGAAGCACGACGCTGGGCAACGAGTGGGACGGTTCCCTGAATATCTCGCTGCATGAAACCACCTCATTGCTGCTGAAGGCCGCCTACTTCGACGATAATGACGGCAGCGTGCGCGGGGTCGCCAAGTTCTGGACCATGCTGAGCTTCAGACTGCCATGATTTCAACACCGCGCCTCACCACTTCGGCAGAACCGGCTCGGCGTCTGACTACCGATCTGATTATCGGCCCGATTTGATGTATCCAAAATACTTATTCGATCCGTTACATGTTAAGATGTATTTAACACTCATCAATGGAGAAACCCATGAAATCGACTGCCTGTTCCCATCAATTCCACTGGCGCAATGCATTGATCGGCGTCGCCACGCTTGCGCTGAGCAGCTTCGCCGTCGGTCAGCAGACCGAAGTTCACGCGGCTGAAGCCGCGAAGGGAGCCGCAACCGGCGCCGAGGCCTCCGAAGCCGTTTACCAGGCCAACTGCGCTGCCTGTCACCAGCCGAACGGCCAGGGCCTGACCGGGGCGTTTCCGCCGCTGGCCGGAAACGAACGGGTCACCGGCAACCCCGAACGGGTCATCGAAAACGTCCTCAACGGCCTCAGCGGAGAGCTCGAAGTCGATGGCGTTACCTATAACGGCGTCATGCCGCCGATGCAGCACCTGACCAACCAGGAAGTGGCCCAGGCGGCCAACTATGTGCTGACATCCTGGGGCAATGACGGCGAGCCGGTCAGCATTGAACAGGTCAAAGACAAGCGTGTCGAACTCGGCCTGACCGATCGCGCCGAAGGCCAGCGCCACCAGGGCGTGACCGAAGGCGAAATGAAGTACCGCGGCACCCCGTCGCCGATCGAAGGTGGAGAAATGGTCACCACGCCCGGCGCACCGAACATCTCCCGCGAAGAATTCGAGCACTCGCAACAGCTGTACTTCGAACGCTGCGCCGGCTGTCATGGCGTGCTTCGCAAGGGCGCGACCGGCAAGCCCCTGACGACCGAACTGACTCAGCAAAAAGGCACCGAATACCTCAAGGCATTGATCAACTACGGTTCACCGGCCGGCATGCCCAACTGGGGCACCTCCGGTGAACTGAGCGAGAGCGAAATCGACGCCATGGCGCGTTTCCTGCAGCACAAGCCGCCCGAGCCGCCGGAGTTCGGCATGCCCGAAATGCTGGCAACCTGGAAGGTGATCGTCGCGCCGGAAGATCGCCCGACCGAAAAGATGAACGACTACAACATCGACAACTTCTTCGCCGTCACGCTGCGTGATGCCGGCCAGATCGCGCTGATCGATGGCGACAGCAAGGAAGTTGCCGCGATCATCGAGACCGGCTACGCAGTGCATATTTCGCGCACCTCCAGCTCCGGACGCTACATCTACACCATTGGCCGCGACGGCAAGATCGACCTGATCGACCTGTATTTCGAACAACCGACCAAGGTGGCCGAAATCAAGATTGGCCTGGAAGCGCGCTCGGTTGAAAGCTCCAAGTACAAGGGCTACGAGGACGACTACGCCATTGCCGGTGCCTACTGGCCGCCGCAGTTCGTGCTGATGGACGGCCTGACGCTGGAGCCGAAAAAAATCGTCTCGACCCGCGGCATGACGGTCGACACGCAGGAATATCACCCGGAACCGCGCGTGGCGGCCATCGTCTCGTCGCACGAGCACCCGGAATTCATCGTCAACGTCAAGGAAACCGGCAAGATCCTGCTGGTC
>JAVVET010000134.1:0-4208 GCA_032251235.1 Wenzhouxiangellaceae bacterium | reverse complement strand
CGCTCGAGCCATCAGGCCGCACCTTGGAATGCATATTGCATCCCGTTTTGCTATTGCAGCCCGTGCAATAGCTCACGAAGCCCCCCGGTCTACAGCGGCAACCCTAGCAACCATAATTATAAAGAGCCAACGCATGAAACGAGTTTTATTCTGCATCTTCGCGACCGCCGTCCCATTTGGGCTGTCGGCCAGCGATTCGGCTCGCCCCCTGATCAACCCTGACGTGCTGCAAAGCCCGGCGCAACTCGCGTCCACACCAGCGCCATTGACACAAAACGAAACCCTTGCGGTCAAGCAGGCCGCCGGGCATTCGGCGCTGGCTCGCCGGGCCAATCGGCCTTCGGCCAAAAAAGGTCAAAAGCCCGGCATCGCCACCGCTCAAAGCCACCTGCTGAATAAAAACGGCCAGGCGCTGATGGAAATCCGCTTTCAGCCGGCCACGCGTGAGGCCGGGCGCAGCGCGTTGCGCGCCGCCGGGGCCGACATTCATACCCGCCTGACGCCCAATCTCGTCGAAGCCTGGGTGGCTCCCGGACAGTTGAAGAACCTGCAGCGCAGCCTGTCCGGCGCCATGATCCGGCCGGCCCGCATTGCCCAGCCCACCGGCACGCCCATGCGTGCCGGCAGCGTGCAAAGCGAAGCCATCGCGGCCAGCAACATCGGGCCGTATCACGCACTAGGCGCCGATGGCAGCGGCCAGATCATCACCGTCATCGACCAGGGCTTCACCGGCTGGCAGGCGCTGCAGGCCAGCGGCGACTGGCCGGCCAATGCCCGGCTGAAGCGTTACCAGATGAACGGCGATACCGTCATCGACTGCTCGAGCACAAACTGCACGGATTTCGAAACCACCGACCACGGCGCCAACACGGTCGAACTGGCATTCGACGCCGCCCCCGGCGCCACTTACCGCGTCTACCGTGTCCTGACCATCGGCGAATGGTACGCCGCCATGCTGCACGCCAGCGATTCGGCAGCGCACATCGACGGCCGCGCCGCCAACGTCATCTCAGCCTCCTTGTCGGCGCCGCTGGACGGCATTGGCGACGGCAGCGCCTGCCCGCCCAACTGGGGCAACCCCTGCGGCACGATCGCCGAGGCCGCCGAAATTGCCCAGTCGCGCGGCACCACCGTGGTCAACGCTGCGGCCAACAACGCCAAAAATCACTGGGGCGGAAACTACGCTCCGCTTGCCGCCGCGGTCGGCGACTGGCAGGACGCTCTGGACTTTGGCGGCGGCACGACCCTGAACATCAGCCCGTTCTGCCTGGCCGAAGGCTTTCCGATCCGTGTCGAGATGTTCTGGGCCGACTGGGACCGCGTCGACCACGACTACGACCTGTTCCTTTTTCAGCGCAACCAGGGCAATGGCGGCAGTGGCTGGACCGAGGTGGCCGCGTCGATTGACTTCCAACGCGGCGACATCGCCATGCAGAATCCGCAGGAATTTTTAAGCCATACCGCCAGCGGCACCAGCCGCGACTGCAATAACGGCTTTTCACAATACGCAATCCAGATTCGGCGCTGGGACGCGCCGGGCAACCGCAACATCCAGCTGTTCAACAATTTCGGCCTCGGCACCCGCGTCGCCGAGCGCAGCCTGGGCTTCCCGGCCGATTCGCCGGCCGTGTTCGCAGTCGGTGCGCTCGACCTGGCCCAGGGCAACGGCGTGCTGGCCGACTTCAGCTCGCAGGGGCCCATTCTTGCTCCCGGCGGCGGCCTGCCCAATGCAGCCAACCCGGCCGAATTCGACAAGCCCGACGGCGTCAACTTCAGCGGCGTGTCCACTGCAAGCGCCGGGCCGGCCGGCTTCGGCGGCACCTCGGCCGCCGCGCCGCACGTGGCCGGCATGGCCGCCATCCTGGGCCAGCTGCGGGCCGAAAAAACCGTCACCACAACGGCAAACCCGGCCAACGCCATCAGCCTGGGGCTGAACTGGTCCGGCATCATGGGCAACAACGATCTCGGCCCGATCGGCCACGACAACCAGCACGGCAACGGCCGGATCGGCCTGCACGAATGCCGCCAGCAGCTGACCATCCAGGCCGAAACCTGGCACCAGGTCGCCCCGGCCTGCGAACGCCGAATCTTCAATTCGGTGCTCGAAACCTTTGCCGCCAACAGCACGCTGGGCCTGTACGGCACCGATTGGGCCATGTGGGAATGGAACGCCCAGGCCGAAGCCTACCGCAGGCTCGAAATCACCGACCCGCTGTCGGTCAGCGCCAGCTACTGGCTGTACAGCTTTCAGGATGCCAGCGTTACGCTCGAAGGCCTGCTGGCCGACATCACCGAAGCCATCCCGTACCCGGTCACCGGCGCGCCCGACCTGGGCCGACCGAACATGATCGCCAACCCGCGCGATTTCGAACTGCAGTGGACCAAGGTCCGCTTTTACTACGACAACGCCGAGCATGATTTTTTCGAA
Source organism: Wenzhouxiangellaceae bacterium (assembly GCA_032251235.1). Classification (GTDB taxonomy): domain Bacteria; phylum Pseudomonadota; class Gammaproteobacteria; order Xanthomonadales; family Wenzhouxiangellaceae. The sequence goes on along the minus strand of JAVVET010000134.1, from coordinate 1,780 downwards.
GCCGTAACCGACCAGAAGATACGCTCCATGATGTGGACCTGGGACAGTGGCGCCCAGCAATACCAGGAAAGCAACGGCCTGGTCTTCGAAGGCAGCGCAGGCCCCGGCCAGGGCTTCTGGATTCGGCCACTCGATGACATCGAGGTGCGCATTCCCACCGCCGCATCGGTCGTTCAGGCAAGAAGCGCGCTCGACCCGGCCCGCAGCAGTCAAACGGCATCGCAAAACGACTGGATGACCTCGCTGCAGGTGGTCGACGAGAACGGCAATCGCGCATCGGTCCGCATCGGGCAGCACATCGATGCCCGTCCCGGCTTTGGCCTGTTCGACGCCGAACGGCTGGGCAAGCTCGGCGGCCGCGGGCTGGACATGCAGCTCACCTCCACCGATATCCGAGCCGGCGGCTTGCGCCTGATGCGCGACATCCGCAACCCGACCGAGCGCGAATTCTGGACCATCGAAATCATTTCGCAAAACGGCGGACCGGCCACGCTGAACTGGGACGGCCCGCAGCATATCCTGCAGGCCTCGTCACTGACCGGGCCGGGCGGGCGTATGATCAATGCGGACCGCAAAAGCGGCAACATCGAAATCAGCCTCGAGCCGGGCGTCAATTTCCTGACCTGGCAACTGGATACGAGCGATGCATCGAAACCGCGCAAATGAAGAACCGAAACCGGCACAGCCCCGCCCAGGCCAGCAACGGTCCGGCGCCGGAAGCCAGCGGGTCAACAACACGGGCAGAGCCCCAGCAGCGCTACATCAAGCCGGCCATCCTGGAGCAACTGTCGCTGAAGGACATCGTTCGACAAGAGTTTCCCTCGCTGCCCGATCAACCAGGAGGCCAAGGTGATCCAACCCGCCGGTAACGCCCAAAAACCAACGATTGGCGTCGGCATGACCGAAACAGTTGAATTCCGCACCCACCCGGTCGATAATGCCGGCTGGTTCAAGTTTTTGCCGATCAAACGTGCTTTGCCAGCAGGCGACAGAGCCCTGGGGATGCAACGGCAAGCCACCTGACGACGAACAATTTTCGGCAAACATCCATTTCAAGGAGGAACACCATGCAAACCCAATCCAGAATCATGCTTTGCTCGGCTTTGATGCTCGCATCGGTCACCGCAGCAAACGCCAACGAAAGCCACTGCATGAGCGACGTCGGCGAACAGCGGGCTGCCACGCCCGACAACGTCTTCGTTCAAGTCAACAACGACGTCATCAGCCACACCGAAACCGGCCTGCAATGGGCGCGCTGTGCCATCGGCCAGCAAGCCAACGCCAGCCAGTGCAGCGGACAAGCCACCGCATTCACCTGGCACGAAGCCGGCCAGGCGGTCGCAACGCTCAACCGCCAGCGCTACGCCGGTCACGCCGACTGGCGCCTGCCCAGCGTCGAAGAACTCAAGAGCCTGGTCGAAAACTGCCGCGAAGCGCCGTCGATCAACACCACCATCTTCAGCAACACCCCGTGGGCCGGCTTCTGGACCAGCAGCCTGCACGAAGACAGGCAAAACGAATACAAAGCCGACCACGTCGACACCGACGCCAAATTCGGCGCGCACAAGGACGACAATGAAGAAGAAGTCAAGGACGGCCCGGAAGCCTGGTTCGTCGGCTTCTACCAGGGCCTGGAATACCCGTACAGCATGCAAAGCAGCTACCGCGTAAGGCCCGTCCGGACCCCGTAATACAGCTCGCGGATCGCGGAAAACAATCCGGTACCCGGTTTCCGGTTTCCGGTTTCCGGTTTCCGGTTTCCGGTTTCCGGTTTCCGGTT
>JAVVET010000133.1:0-4282 GCA_032251235.1 Wenzhouxiangellaceae bacterium | reverse complement strand
CGCATTGCCGATGAGCTGGATGCTTTTGAATGCCAGCACCGCCAGCATGGTCGCGGCACCGGCCAGCGGCACGCTCCTCGGCAGGCTGAACGTCGCCGATGGCCGGTCGGCCCGATCGAAGCCCTTCAGCCACCAAAGGCCGAGGTTGACCATGATGAATACCAGCAATATGACGGCGCTGGTGAGCCTGGCCAGTGTCGTCAATTCCAGAAAGGCCGCCAGCACCGCGATGACAACGGTCGCCAGGATCGTCGCCAGCCATGGCGTGCGTGTCCGGCGACCCACGATCGAGAACGCGGCCGGCGCGTAGCCGCGGTTGGCCATGCCGTAGGCCACGCGCGCCACCATCACGATCTGCACCAGCGCGCTGTTGAGCGCCGACAGAATACTGACCACGCCGATGATGCCGATGGCGGCCTGGCCGTGGTGGCGCACGGCCTCGGCCAACGGCGTGTTGGCCTCGGCCAGCCGGGCCGGCGGCACCGCCAGCACCAGCGCTGCGCTGACCAGCATATAAACAACGGTTGTCAGCAGCATGGCCGCCACCAGGGCGCGCGGCAGCACCCGCCGGGGCTCGCGAACTTCTTCGGCCAGGTTCACCATGTCCTCGAAGCCGATGAAGGCGTAAAAAGCCAGAAAACCTCCGCCGACGATGCCGATCCAGGCCATTTCGTCGACCGCCGGCACCAGTGCCGACCAGTCTTCGAGTGGCGCATCCGGGGCCGCCAAAGCGGCCACGGCAACGTAGGCCAGGGTCAATAACTGGACCATGCTGATCGCAACCACCACGCCAACCGCCTGGCGAATGCCCCAGGCCGCGATCGCGCCCATGGCCGCGCTCAGCGCGATGATCGTCGGACGCTCGGGCAGTGCCACGAAATCCTGCACAAAGCCGGTCATTGCAACCGCCAGCGTGGCGGCCGAGACGATGCCGGTGGTGATGATCAACCATCCGGTCAGGGCCGAAAGCCAGCGTTTGCCGAAGGCCTCTTCCAGGTAGCGCGCCGAGCCACCGGCATGCGGCAACCTCGATGAGAATTCGGCAAAGGTCAGAGCGCTGAACAGGGCCAGCAAGCCGGCCGCGCCAAAAGCCAGCGGTGCATACATGCCGGCCTCGCCGGCCACCTTGCCCGACAGTGCATAGAAGCCTGCGCCGATCATCGTGCCCATACCGTAGAGCACCAGCAGCGGAAACCCGATCGTGCGATCCAGCGACACTGCATTGTCGTTGATGGAAGACAAAATTCAGACGTTATTCCATGTGAACATCGTCGGTGTCGCGCATGATTTCTTCAGCGCCTTGGGCTCACGCTCGTCGCGGTCGGGATCGATCGGTTCACTTTTCAGGCCCTCGGCCAGCGAATCGCACATGAACAGCATGACGATCAAAAATAGCAGGCCGGAACTGATCGATGCGGTCTGGAGTGCGCCAAGACCACCGGCCAGCAGCAAAAAAATAGAGGCGACCACGCCCTCGAGAACCGTCCAGAACATGCGCTGCAGCCTGGGCGGATCCGGGTCGCCTCCGGCGCTCAGCATGTCGATCACCAGGCTGCCCGAATCCGACGAGGCCACGAAGCAGCTCACGACGACCAGCGTGTAATACCAACCCAGGTGCTTGACGATGAGTTCGTGGAGCCTCGAAAAGCACTCGCTGGCCCCTGCAGTGAAGCCGGCCCCGTAGGCGATGAAGGCGAAGATCACTGCGACAGAAATCGCGAACACCGGGACGCTCAGGCGCGGGAAAAACCACAACCGGGTCACTACGACTTCGCTTGCCATGGTGCGTCCTCGTGTCAATGCCCCGTCGGCCAAACCAACGGACTACCCGACGACTGCGTCTGTAACTGATATTTGTTCAAAACGGCTGTCCGGCAATGATTGGCGCGACAAGCAAATGTCAACGGTCGCAATTTGCAGCCTGTCCCCTTTTTTATCTGATGGTCGAACAAGACCGAATCAAGGTCCGGATATGACGGGCCAGTTCCCGTCCCCGCCGCGGCGGGTACATGAGTCTGATCCAACCTTGTTGGCCGCCTCTATACTGCGACGAATGGGCCCTGAACAAGCGGATGAAAAAGCAGACGAGGTCTGAAGCCTGGCGCCAAAGGGCCTTATTTTGAGGTAATGCTGCGTTGCCGGGCCGGCTTGAGCCAGACTTCCACACGGCGGTTCTTGGCCTGGCTTTGAACGCCGGTGCCATGCGCCAGAAGCAGTGCATCACCAAAGCCGCGCACCCGACTGACAAACACGCCGGCTCGCGACAACAGCGCCGCAACATAGTCGACCCGATCATGAGAGAGCGTCAAGCTGAAATATTTCATGGTTTCCGAAGGGTCTGCAAAACCCATCAGCAAAACCTCCAGTTCACGGTTTTCAGGTTTCTTCATGAAGCCGACCAGGCGGTCCAGGTCGCGACGCGATTTGCTGTCGAGTTCCGGATAGCCGGGCTTGAATCGAAAATTCATCGAAGCGCGCAACGCGCCCTCGACGAAGGTTTTATAGGCTTCCGGCGCGTTCGCCGGCAGCGCAACGCGCCTGGCCTCGACCGCCTGGCCGACAAAGCCGATTCGATCGACGATTTTCTGTCCGGCAGCGCTGATGGCAAAACGCGCCAGGCTGCCGGCCTGGCTTTCCAGCTGTTGATCGGGCACGTAGATATAGAGCCTGCGGCTAAGCGGGTAGTCCTCGGTCGCGGATGAAAAGCGCTCCGGCAAAACCGGCTCGCCGCCGGAAGAAATCGCCAGCGCGCGCGCCGCCCGAACGTAAGGCAAGCCGATAAATCCAATCGCATTTGGATCGTTCGAAACCAGGTCGGAAAGTTCGGAAGACGACTCGAATCGCCTGGACCGGGCAAGCTCGGCGCCCTGCAGCACCATCGACTTGAACGAATCCCAGGTGCCGGAGTTTTCGGCCCGCGCGTACAGCGTAACCAGGGCGTCGTTGCCGCCCAGCTCTCGCCAGTTCCGGATTTTTCCGGAAAATACCGCCCGAACCTGGTCGATACTGAGCGCCGCAATCGGGTTCGATGGGTGGACAATGACGGCCAGGCCGTCGATCCCGATCACGAACTCGTTGTCGGGGCGATCGAGCTTGCCCAAAAATTTCAGCTGCTCGACCTCGGCCGATCGAATTCGCCGCGACGACATCCCCAGGTCCGCCAGGCCGGCATCCAGCGCGCGAAACGATGTCGATGAGCCGTGCGCATGAAGCTGCACCGTGCGCGCCTGGCCGGCGCCATTCCGGCCGACGATGGTGCGCTCCAGCTCGGCGTCCTGGCGGACCTCGATTCGATCGTAACCGTCGCGTTCGAGCCAGCCCCGAATCAGCGCCGGCGCCAATTCCTCGCCAACGGTGTTCGAGCCGTGCATCCGAATCTGTGCGCCTACAGCATGGCTGGCCAACAGCATGAGCAACAAAAACATCCACCGTACCGAAATCAACATAGTTTCCATCCGCCCGAAAATCAGTAAACAGGCATCCGATCATGCATCCGGTTTATTACATCCTGATGGATTGATGGCAATGCGCGCGCAGGAGGATCGAATTCGTCGGTAGCCGAACCGATTTTGCTTCACGAGCCGGTTTTTTGATGCGCGTCAATTCTTTTTTATGATCGACGGGCTACGGTAATAATCGCGTTGTTGCAGACACCAACAGGAGGTCATCATGGCAATTACACGCGAACGAAGCAGCTTGCCCGCACTGACCGATCAGATGCGCCGCCTTTTCACCGCCCAGGACTGGCCATTCGGCGAATTTTCCGACGAGACGCTGTTCAGGCCGGAATGGTCGCCGGCAGTGGATGTGAAGGAAAGCACCGATGCCTACAACGTAAATGCTGATCTTCCCGGCGTCGATCCCAGGAATGTCGATATTACGCTTGAAAACGGCGTGCTCACCATTCGTGGCGAACGCGAGGAAGAACGCAAGGAAGAAGGCGATAATTTCCATCGCGTCGAGCGTTTTTCCGGCAGTTTTTCGCGCCGGTTTATGCTGCCCGATGTCGCCGATTCCGATGGCGTTGAAGCCCGGATGGACAAGGGTGTGCTCAAGATCCGCATTCCCAAGACCGAAAAGGCAATGGCGCGGAAAATCGAGATCAAGGACTGAGCGAAACAAACCGTTCGATCCGGCGTCGCGCATCAATCCGGCGCCGGATCGTTCAAGCACTACCGGCATCGTTGAAATTTCTGCCGGATTCCGTCCATTTGCGTCCCATTTGACCGGCTCGTTTCAGCACCGACCACTTTTTAGCCCGTCCTATTCATCACCTTTCCCT
>JAVVET010000132.1:0-4407 GCA_032251235.1 Wenzhouxiangellaceae bacterium | reverse complement strand
TTACAGCAGCTTAAATTCGACAGGCTTCCGGGGCGACCATGACGGTACTGAAGATCATCACGCACAGCGACTGCGAGCAGTATTACCCGGTATCCGGCCATCCAGAGTGCCCGCAGCGTTTGGAGGCGGCGCTGGCCGGGATCGATCAGCTCGACGAGTTCCGGCGCTTCGACGGCATGCCGGCCGCGCGCGACCAGCTGGCGCGGGTGCACGCGATGCCGTATCTGATTGAACTCGAGCGAATCGAGCGACGCATTTATTCAACCCACGAAGTGGTTGCGCTGGATGCCGATACGCACGCCGGGCCGGGCAGCATTGCGGCGGCCAGGGTAGCGGCCGGGTCGGTCTGCCAGGCCGTGGAGATGAGCATCGAGGAGCCGAGCGATCCGGTATTTGCGGTTGTTCGTCCTCCGGGTCATCATGCCGAGCCGGTGCATGCGATGGGATTCTGTTTTTACAACTCCATCGCCGTCGGCGCCGCGCACGCGCTGGAACAGCCCGGGATCGCCAGGCTTGCAATCTGTGATTTCGATGTCCACCACGGCAACGGCACCGAAACGATGTTTGGCGGCAGTCGCAATGTTTTATTCGCTTCCAGCCACCAGTTCCCGCTTTACCCGGGCAGCGGTGATCCGCACCGACCGGCGCCGGCCAATATTCTTAACATCGGACTGCCGCCGGGCTCGGGCAGCAACGAGTTTCGAAACGCCTGGAAACAGCATCTGCTGGACCCGATCGACCGCTTCGCACCCGATATGATTCTTGTCTCCGCGGGTTTCGACGCGCACTGGCGCGATCCGTTGGCGCAACTCGATCTCAAGGACGAGGACTTTTTCTGGATTGGCCACGAGCTGAAAAAACTGGCCGATCGCCACGCCAGGGGCCGCTTGGTGGCCTCGCTCGAGGGCGGCTACGATTTGCAGGCCCTGACCGATTGCGTGCTGGCGTTTTCCGAGGGGATTACGCTAACGCATTGAAGCCGCCTGCTTGATCATCCACTGTGCTGCCGAAACCGGCGAGGTGTCGCGGCGAACGGGTGTCCAATCAGCGGCTTGAGTCAAACCGGGATGGTCACTGTGGTTGGTGCGCACCGGGCCTTTTCAGAGGTTTTGCAGGCGGGGCTTTGGCGTTGCGTCGCGGCCGGGCATTTTATGGCCCGCGCTGTATGTTTGCAGCATGTATTTTTTGCGAATTGGAGCGGCTGGATTTTGCAGAAATATTCCGTAAATGTGAATGATTCGCGTTATAATTTCAGACTGATTCTCAACGAGGTGACTGCCGTGCGTTATTCGAAGTGGATTTTGATCTTGCTGTTCATGTTCGCCGCGCTCGGTCTGGCCGGCTGTCAGCCCGGCGCCGATGACGAGGCCGACTCCGGATCGGCCGAACGGGCCGACGCCGACGCGCCCGCCAAGCTCGTCGTGTATACCTCGCGACAACCGCACCTGGTCGAGCCGTTGTTCAAGGCCTACGAGGAGCAAACCGGCGTGGCCATCGAATACATCAGCGACGATGCTGGTGCCTTGATCGAGCGGCTGGCCGCCGAAGGCGAGAATTCAGACGCCGATCTGCTGTTGACCGTCGATGCAGGCAACCTTTGGCAGGCCGCCGAGCGTGGGCTGCTGAGGTCACTTGACTCCGAGACCTTGCAGAAGCGTGTCCCGGACGCCTACCAGGACCCGGAAGGCCGCTGGTTTGGCTTGTCGATTCGGGCCCGTACGATTGTTTATCATCCCGAGCGCGTCGACGTGTCGGAGCTGTCGACCTATGCCGCGCTTGCCGATCCGAAATGGCAAGGCCGGCTGTGCCTGCGCACGTCGCGCAAGGTCTATAACCAGTCGCTGGTGGCCATGATGATCGATCGCCTGGGCGAGCCGCGCACCGAAGAAATCGTCTCGGGCTGGGTCGCGAACCTGGCGACCGGCCCGTTTTCATCCGATACGCGACTGATCGAAGCGATTGCAGCCGGCCAGTGCGACCTGGGTATCGTCAATACCTATTACCTGGGCCGGCTGCAGGTCGAAGACCCCGACTACCCGGTCAGGCTGTTCTGGGCCAACCAGGATTCCAGTGGCGTACATGTCAACATTTCCGGCGCCGGCGTGACTGCAAACGCGCCGCGGCCGCAGGCTGCGGTCGACCTGCTCGAATGGATGGTCGGCGATAAAGCCCAGCAAATGATCGCGGCCAGCAACCTGGAGTTTCCGGTGGTGCCGGGTGTGGCGCTGGATCCCGTGGTCAAAGCCTGGGGTGATTTCGAACCCGATTCCACCAACCTCGGCGTGGCCGGCCAGCGCCAGGCCCAGGCGGTCAAGCTGATGGATCGCGCTGGATGGCGTTGATTCGACTTGTTCACCACGCCTCCTGCTGCGGCGCCAGCCGGCCCGCGTCTGCCGTGTTTCGCAGCCAGGCGCATCCTCACCGTACAGACGAGTACGTTTGCGATGCACTCGGTCGGCAAACACCGCAGCCCCAGGACGCCGGATCGCTTCCGCGGCAGGCGCTGACGACCCCTCGCGATGCAAGGGTGGTGAATAAGGCGGGGTCAAGTGCTGCAACCAAGGTAGCTGGCGCGGTCACTGTTGCCGCGCCAGCTTTTTAAAAGGCCGGCCGAGTGGCCAATGGCAGCTATCCGGTAATTCCGGCGCCTGGCTTGCCGGTCAAGCCCGCGACCGGGGCTGTCAAAAGATCGCGCCGGGATCGACGCGCCGAGCGCGTTCGGCTGTTGGTGCTGGCGCCGCTGCTGCTGCTGGTCGGGCTGCCGATTCTGATGCTGGCGCTGAGCTGGCTGCAGGTGGACGCGGCGATCTGGAGCCACCTGTCGCAATACCTGCTGCCGCGCCTGGTCGGTCACAGCTTGTTGCTGATGACGGCAGTCGGCGCCGGCGTGGCGCTGCTGGGGATTGTCCTGGCCTGGTTTTCGGCCTGCTGCGAATACCCGCTCAGGCGCTGGCTGGATCCACTGCTGATTCTGCCGTTGGCGTTTCCGACGTACGTGCTGGCGTTCATTTATATCGGGCTGCTGGACTATGCCGGGCCGCTGCAGAGCTGGATCCGCGCGCAGTTCGATGCATCGCCGCAATGGCTAACCGATCTGTCGGGCCCCTACGGTGTCATTCCAATCCTGATCCTGGCGTTTTTTCCTTACGTTTACCTGCTGGCGCGGGCCTCTTTTGCCAGCGGTGGGCTGGTGGCTTTCGAGGCCGGGCGCAGCCTTGGCGAAACGCCGATCCGGGTTTTTCTGCGCGTGATTCTGCCGGCCGCGAGACCGGCGATCGTGGCCGGCCTGGCGCTGGCGCTGATGGAGACGCTGGCTGATTTCGGGGCCGTATCGATTTACGGTCTGGAAACCTTTACCACCGCCATCTACCGAACCTGGCTCGGCCTGTTCGACCTGCAGGCCGCGACCCAGCTGGCATCTTTGCTGATGCTGTTCATGCTGGTGCTGATTTTTTCCGAGCGCGCCACCCGCCAGGCCCGGGTGCGCCGGGACGAGCGGCGCCTGAACCCCAACCGCATCGTGCTTTCGGGTTTTGGCAAGTGGTTCGCGACCTTGATCCAGGCCGGCGTCGTGCTGCTTGCCGTGGTCATTCCGCTGGCCCAGCTGTTGGTTTGGGCCGGTCCATCGCTGGCCGGGTTGTGGAGTTCCGACTTCATGAACCTGATCGGCAATACCATGATGCTGGGAGCGGTCGGTGCGCTGGCAACGGTGGCCGCCGGGCTGCTGTTGTTGCTGGCAACCTATCGGGCCGGCCCGCGACTGGCCATGTTCGGAGAGTTGGCCGCGGCCGGCTACGCCATACCGGGCACGGTGCTGGCAGTTGCCATCATGCTGGCTCTGACCGGCATCGACAGGCTGGCCGGCACCGCGCTGGCCGGCGGACTGATTGCGTTGTTGCTGGCCTACATGATTCGCTTTGTGCGGGTTGCCTGGGGGCCGCTGGAAGGCGTGGCCGCGCGCATCCGGCCGGAATATTTCGAGATTGCCCAAAGCCTCGGCGCGCGCCGTCCCGAACGACTGCGGCGCGTGATGATTCCGTTGCTGCGTCCGGGTCTCGTCACCGCTTTTTTGCTGGCGCTGGTCGAGATCGCCAAGGAAATGCCGGCCACGCTGATGCTGCGCCCATTCGGCTGGGACACGCTGGCGGTCAGGATTTTCGAACTGACCGCTGAAGGCCAGTGGGAGCGCGCCGCGCTGCCGGCGCTTGTGCTGGTGGTGCTGGGTGCCATTCCGGCGATTTTGCTGATGCGCAGGGGTGGTTCGCCGATAGGTGGGAAGTAGGCTGGCTGTCGGGTTTGCTTTTTTTTGTTTTTGTTTTAACTTCAACTTCAACTTCAACTTCAAAGTCGAATTCAAGGTCAACTGCGTTTCGCCACCGGCTGCGCCGGTTATGGCGAGTTCCTTTT
>JAVVET010000131.1:0-4492 GCA_032251235.1 Wenzhouxiangellaceae bacterium | reverse complement strand
GACGTGATCTGGAGAGAAGCCGTCGACGGTCGTGAGTATGGCATTGCCGTCGACCTGATCCAGACCCGCGCCAATTTTCTCAGGCGCGAGAAGCGACTCGAAGACGCTTTCGACGAATACCTGTTTGTGCGCGACGCCTGGCTGCAAAACCGAAAATTCAAGATCACTGGCGAGGCGGAGACGCCGAATTACGACGAGTTTCTCGAAGCCGAGTCGGAATAACGCCGGGGGTTATCCCGGATTATCGACAAGCGCCTGAATTATCAACCTTTTCGATCCACGTGGGGTCCGTTTAATCCGGTTCTTGAGATCAAGGCTGCAACCGGCCTGATTGACCATCCGTTTCTACTGCACCAGTTCGGCAGGGTCTGACAAGCTCTTGTGATGGATCATGAACCGGTGGTGACTGACAAGACCGGCTCAATCGAGCGGGTTCAGTCGAGCCGGGTCAGTCGCCCATGCGACAAGACCGAGCTCGATTTGACGTGCCCGCTCAGGCGCGCGCGGCGCGCTTGCGGTTGTTTTCTGTCAGCAGGCGCTTGCGCAGGCGGATGTGCGCCGGCGTGACTTCCAGCAACTCGTCATCGGCCAGAAATTCCAGCGCCTGTTCCAGGCTCATGCGCACTGGCGGGACGAGAATGACGGCGTCATCCTTGCCTGCGGCGCGAATATTATTGAGCTTTTTGCCCTTCAGCGGGTTGATGACCAGGTCGTTGCCCCGATTGTGCAAGCCAAGGATCTGGCCCTCGTAGACGTCCTCTCCCGCGCCGACAAACATCTTGCCGCGCTCTTGCAGGTTGAACAACGCAAACGCGACCGTGGTGCCGGTATCCATGCTGATCAAGGTGCCGTTGGTTCGCTCGCCGATCCGTTCGGTGGCCGGTCCCCAGTGGTCGAACACCCTGAAGAACAGACCGGTGCCGGCGGTCATGGTGCGATACGAGCTTTGAAAGCCGATCAAACCGCGGGCAGGCGCAATGTAATCGAGCCGGACCCGGCCCTTGCCGTCGGGCTGCATGTTTTCCAGCTGCCCCTTGCGCTCGCCCAGGGCCTGCATGACCGAGCCCTGGTAGGCCTCGTCGAGGTCCAGAACCACCTGCTCCCAGGGCTCCCTCTGCTCGCCATCGATCTCGCGCTTGCGAACCCGCGGCCGCGAAACCGCCAGTTCAAAGCCCTCGCGGCGCATCGTCTCGATCAGCACCGAAAGGTGCAGCTCGCCACGCCCGGCCACATCGAACTGGTCCGGGTCGGCCGTGTCGTTGACCTGCAGCGAAACATTATGACTGGCCTCCAGGAACAGGCGGCTGCGCAATTGACGACTGGTCAGGTACTTTCCTTCCTTGCCGGCAAACGGCGAATCATTGACCTGGAAGGTCATGTGAATCGTCGGCTCGTCGACCGTCAGGTTCGGCAGCGGCTCGACATTCGCCGGATCGCACAGCGTCTCGGAAATCGAGATGTCGGCAATACCGGAAATGCCGACGATATCGCCGGCCTCGGCCTCTGGCACTTCATCGCGCTTCAAGCCCTTGAAGCCCAGCACCTGGAGCACCCGGCCGTTGCGCCGCTTGCCATGGCGATCGACGATGGCCACATTTTGATTGGTCTTGACCGTGCCGCGCCGAATGCGGCCGACGCCGATCAAGCCGACGTAGCTGGAATAGTCCAGGCTCGAAATCTGCATCTGGAACAGCCCTTCCGGGTCGACATCCGGCGGCGGTACGTGCTCGATCAAGGCCTCGAACAACGGCGTGAGATCGCCTTCGGTGATGTCGGGCGTAAGCCCGGCGTAGCCGTTCAGGGCCGAGGCGTAAACGATCGGGAAATCGAGCTGCTCGTCGGTCGCGCCCAGCTTGTCGAAAAGATCGAACGTCTGGTCCACGACCCAATCGGCCCGAGCGCCGGGGCGATCGACCTTGTTGATGATCACGATCGGCCGAAAGCCCATCGCAAAGGCTTTCTGGGTTACAAAACGGGTCTGCGGCATTGGCCCGTCGACCGCATCGACCAGCAGCAGCACCGAATCGACCATCGACAGCACGCGCTCGACCTCTCCGCCAAAATCGGCGTGTCCCGGGGTGTCGACGATATTGATGCGGTAATCGTTCCAGGTAATCGCGGTGTTCTTCGACAGGATGGTAATCCCGCGCTCGCGCTCCTGGTCGTTGGAATCCATTACGCGCTCGGTCAGCTTTTCATGCGCCTCGAACTCGCCGGACTGGCGCAGTAACTGGTCGACCAGCGTGGTCTTGCCGTGGTCGACGTGAGCAATAATGGCGACGTTTCTAAGATTCATTGATTGACTTTTAGCCTGTATCAGGACTAGGGATAGCCGAACATTATAGCCTTTTTTACCGGCTGTCCGATTATTGGTCGGCATTGAGGTTCCCGGGATGGCTGACGGACCTGAGCGCTCGTCGCGACCGAAAACCAGCTGGAGTCGAACTTTTCGATCTTTTGATACGAATAATAAGCCAGGCAAATGAAAAACCGCAGGCAATCCGGCCCACTCCCGCTTTTCAAGCAGTCGATCAGCGTTCAGCCCGACAGGCTCCTGGCCAGCCTCTGGTTCCGAAACCCACTCGGAAAAACGCGTCGAGTCGAGCAGCCTGAACCTGGATCACCTCCGCCGGCGGGCAAAGAATTCGTTCAACAGCCCGCTCGCCTCGTCGGCCAGCAAGCCGGGCGATACGATGCATCGATGGCTCATCTGGGAATGATCGAGCAGGTTCATGATCGAGCCACCGGCTCCCACGCGCGGGTCCCAGGCCGCGAACACTACCCGGGCCACCCGCGCATGCACCAGCGCCCCGGCGCACATCGCGCAGGGCTCGAGGGTGACATAGAGTGTGGCCCCCGGCAGCCGGTAGTTTTCGATGCTGGCGCAGGCCCGGCGCAGCGCGATCATCTCGGCGTGACCGCTGGGATCCGCATCGCGAATCACCCGGTTGTTGCCTTCGCCAAGGATCTCGCCTTCGCGCTCGACCACCGCGCCCACGGCCACCTCGCCGGCCGCCTCGGCCTCCACGGCCAGTTCCAGCGCCCGGCGCATCATCCGTTTTTCGTGCTCGTGCCAGATCAACCCGATTCCACTCGCTTCGATGATCCCGAATATTGCCACATCCGAGGCTTTGGCCTTTGTCGGCACCTTCAAAAAGCATGCCGGGTAGCAGCGCCGGCACGCGGAGCGTACCGCGAACGAGACAGGCTTGCGGGCACGCCAGCGTCTCCGGGACCGACAGCATCGCCAGGAAGCACCGATGGTCTGATCCTGTGGAACTGTTCGAGCTTGCCGATCATCTCGCGGAGTCGCCAAAGCCCCGGGCCTGTGGCGTTTCGCGGCCGGTCACAGCGCAAGTATGCTGTCGGATTCGGTGAAACGCCGGCAAATCATCGCGATGACCCGACACCGCGAGGCACAGCGACATGGCGCAGCGCTTACCATTGCGGCTTCGTCCTGAACCCGGCAAATAATCCACAATGATTCGACAAGTCGCCCTGGTCAACGACCACCGCTGGATCGATCCGCCCGCTCCGAACGCCTATGCCCGCAACATCCTGAACGAAGACCGCATCCTGTCCGATGCGCTGATCGATGCCGGTGCGGCGGTCTCGCGCATGGACTGGGCGGACCGGGCGGTCGACTGGGCTCGATTCGATGCGATCGTGATTCGCCAGACCTGGGATTATTTCGAACGGCTGGAGGAATTTCTCGGTTGGCTGGACCGGGTCGAAGTCATGACCCGCCTCATCAATCCGGCCGCCGTCATTCGATGGAATTGCGACAAGCGCTACCTGGTCGACCTGATCGATTCCGGCGTGCCGACCGTACCCACGGTGGTGATCGAGCGCCGATCGCAGGCGCCGGACCTGGCCGGCCTGCTCGAGCAGCACGGGTTGACGGAGGCGGTGATCAAGCCGGCCGTTTCGGGGGCCGGTCGCGAAACCTATCGACTTGACCGAGCCGATGCCGGCGCTTCCAGCGCGCTATGGCAGCGGCTGGTGGCCCAGGAAGACATGCTGCTGCAGCCGTTCATGCCGGCCATCGTGGAACACGGCGAAGTGTCGCTGATCGTGATCGACGGCAAAGTCACCCACGCGGTGCGCAAGATCGCGGCCGCGGGCGAGTTTCGGGTCCAGGACGACCACGGCGGCAGCGTTCACCGCCACACGCCGACCGATGCCGAAGCCCTGGTCGCCCAGCGCGCGCTGGCGGCCGTGCCCGGCGATGTCGCCTATGCCCGGGTCGATCTGGTCGGGACCCCGGACACACCGGCGGTCATGGAACTCGAACTGATCGAACCCGAGCTGTTTTTTCGCAATTGTCATGCCGCCGCAGCCGCGCTCGCCGGCGCGGTCATGGCACACATCGGCAACGGCAAAGCCGCGCGCTGAGGCCTGGTGTCAAGATCGTTTTGTACCGACTGATGCCTCGTGCCAATCACCAATCACCAATCACCAATCACCAATCACCAATCACCAATCACCAATC
>JAVVET010000130.1:0-4803 GCA_032251235.1 Wenzhouxiangellaceae bacterium | reverse complement strand
TTAATCACTAGGTCGTTGGTTCGAATCCATCCCGGGGAGCCAAATAAAACAAGGGCTTGCGTCATCCGGCGCAGGCCTTTTTTTTGAATTCCAGACTGCGCAACATTCTGACCAGCCGCCTTGTCCGGCTTACGGGCGGGTTGTTCCAAACTGCCTGACAGCGGAGGACATCGGAAAATTCCAACTCCTGCTCAGCCGACGAGGCCGGCAGGCAAATGAACGCAGAATTCTGACTGGCATGGCCTTACTCGCGGGCCACGCGAGCGCCAGGGTCGACGAAGATCACGGGCTTTGGGGTTAAACCCGGACGTCAACGGCTACAACGAGCCAGCAAGAGCGGCTCGATCAGTCAACGGCCTCGGGCCGCAGGTACGGAAACAGCAGTACGTCGCGGATCGATGGCGAGTCGGTCAGCAGCATCACCAGCCGGTCGATGCCGATGCCTTCCCCGGCCGTCGGTGGCATGCCGTATTCCAGCGCCCGGATGTAGTCGGCGTCGAAGTGCATGGCCTCGGCGTCGCCGGCGTCGCGCGAGGCGACCTGGACGAGAAAGCGTTCGGCCTGGTCTTCCGGGTCGTTGAGCTCAGAGAAGCCGTTGGCGATTTCGCGGCCGGCGATGAACAGCTCGAAGCGGTCGGTAATTTCCGGGTCGTGGTCATTGCGCCGCGAAAGCGGCGAGACTTCGGTCGGATAGCCGGTGATGAAGGTGGGCTGGATCAGCTTTTCTTCAGCAGTTTTTTCGAAGATCTCCAGCAACAGCCGGCCCCAGCCCCAGACCGGTTCGGTCGGGATGTTCATACCACGGCAGATTTCGCGCAGGGCCTCGATGTCGCGCAGCTGGGCGGCTTCCAGCTCCGGGTTGAATTCCAGCACCGCTTGTTCGACGGTCTGGCGCACGAAACCGGATTCAAAATCAAGCGCCTGGCCCTGGTATTCGATGTTGCCGTTGCGGTCGAGCTTTTCGACAATCTCGCGCAACATGACCTCGGTCAGGTCCATCAGGTCGTTGTAATCGGCAAACGCCTGGTAGAACTCCAGCATCGTGAATTCGGGATTGTGACGCGTCGAAACGCCCTCGTTGCGGAAATTTCGATTGATCTCGAAGACCCGTTCGAAACCGCCCACGACCAGTCTTTTCAAGTGCAGTTCGGGCGCCACGCGCAGGTACAGGTCGATATCCAGCGCGTTGTGATGGGTCTTGAACGGCCGCGCCGTGGCACCGCCGGGCAGATGGTGCATCATCGGCGTTTCGACTTCAAGAAAGCCGCGAGCCTCGAGGAATTCCCGAATCGAGCGGACCACCTGGGCCCGGATTTCGAAGGTCTTGCGCACGTTCGGGTTGGCGATGAGGTCGACATAGCGCTGGCGATAGCGCATTTCCTGGTCGGTCAGGCCATGCCATTTTTCCGGCAATGGCCGCAGCGACTTGACCAGCAACTCGATGCTGTCCAGGTGCACGCTGAGTTCGCCGGTGTTGGTGCGCATCAGCGCGCCCGAGGCGCCGACGATATCGCCGACATCCCAGTGCTTGAAAGCCGGGTAGACGCCTTCGGGCAGGTCGTCACGGCGCAGGTAGAGCTGGATCTGCTCGCCGGAGCCGTCGCGAATATGCACGAAGGCTGCCTTGCCCATGATGCGGCGCGACAGCATGCGACCGGCCACGCGGACCGGGATGGCGCTTTCGGCCAGCTTGTCCTGGGACCACTGGTCGGCATCGCCATACTCGACCAGCAATTGGGCTGCGGTATGTTCGGGCTTGAACAGGTTGGGAAACGCATTGCCCTTGCCGCGCAACTCGGTAAGCTTCGCGCGGCGTTCGGCGATCAGGCGGTTCTCATCAACCTGCTGTTCGTTGTCGTCTTTCTGGTCGGTCATGTCGAAATCCGTTTATTTGGCGCGGATGAAAATCAAAAGCCGCAGGTCGGATTCGCGCAGCGTAATCCGACATCGTGTCAGGTCCAGCACCGCCATCCAGCCACCCATTGCGCTCGCCGGACATGCCGGGCTTCGGTCGTCGGGTTACGGCCTTCGGCCTAACCCGACCTACGCTCTTTATTGAACCCTCAGCTTGTAAACCTCAATGCAACCCGGCCTGCAGCGAGGCGGCGACGAATTCGTCGAGATCGCCGTCGAGTACTTTCTGGGTGTCGGTGCGTTCGACGCCGGTCCGCAAATCCTTGATCCGCGACTGGTCGAGCACGTAGTTGCGAATCTGGCTGCCCCAGCCGATGTCGGATTTTTCATCCTCGGCGGCCTGGGCCTGCTCGCGCTGCTTCAGCAACTCCATCTCGTAGAGCTTGGCGCGCAGCTGGCTCATGGCGCGGTCGCGGTTCTTGTGCTGCGAGCGGTCGCTCTGGCACTGGACCACAATACCCGAGGGTTCGTGGGTCAATCGTACCGCCGACTCGGTCTTGTTCACATGCTGACCGCCGGCGCCGGATGCGCGATAAACGTCGACGCGCAGATCCGACGGATCGATCTCGATCTCGATGTTGTCGTCGACCTCGGGCGAAACGAACACCGAGGCGAATGAGGTATGCCGGCGGTTGCCGGAATCATACGGCGACTTTCGCACCAGCCGATGCACCCCGGTTTCGGTTCGGCACCAGCCATAGGCGTACTCGCCCTCGACGCGCACGGTCGCGCTCTTGATGCCGGCGACGTCGCCCTCGGAGACTTCCAGCAACTCGGCATTCCAGCCGCGCGACTCGGTCCAGCGCAGGTACATCCGCAGCAGCATTTCGGCCCAGTCCTGGGCCTCGGTGCCGCCCGAGCCGGACTGGATTTCGATAAAGCAGGGCCGATCGTCGAGATCGCCGGAAAACATGCGCTGAAATTCCAGTTCGCCGATTTGCTTGTCAAAGCGTTTCAGGTCTTCCTCGACGCTGGCCAGCAGGTCGGCGTCATCTTCCTCGATCGCCATTTCCAGCAGTTCGCCGGCATCCTTGACGCCTTCGATCACCTCGCGCTGGGCTTCCAGCGATTTATCCAGCGCCGAGCGCTCCTTGTTCAGCGCCTGCGCGCGATCCGGATCTTCCCATACGTCGGGACTTTCGAGCTCGCGACTGACTTCTTCGAGGCGTTCGTGCTTGCCATCGTAGTCAAAGGTACCTCCTGAGCGACGCGGCTCGTTGAGTGAGGTCATCCAGCAGTGCTTTCAGTGCGGTCTGTTCCATGATTTTCCGGTCGGTTCGTTCAGCCGGCCATTGTATCGCCGGCGGGCACAAATGTCGCAGCTATTCCAGCTCCGGACAACGGATTGCCAGCTACAATGCGGGCCAACTCTGCAACCAGGCAAACTCTTGCAAACACATCGCGAACCCAACATGATCATCGGCGCCTGCGAGTGGGTTGCGCTGCCGCAGCTGGGCATCACCCGGCTGCGCGCACGCACCGATACCGGCGCCAAGACCTGTGCACTGCACGCCAGCCAGATCGAGCGCTTTGTGGAAAACGGTGTCGACCGGATTCGATTCCGGGTCCACTCCGGCCACAGCAGGCCCGACCAGTGGCAGCACTGCGAAGCCGAATTGCGCGGTGTGCGCGTGGTGCGATCCAGTTCCGGACAGAACCAGGAGCGCTTCACGATTCGTACCGACCTGATCATCGGCCACAACCGCTGGAGTGTCGACATTACGCTGACCAACCGTGCGAAAATGCGTTATCGAATGCTGCTGGGGCGCACGGCCATGAAAGACCATGCCCTGGTTTACCCGGCGCGTACGTTCTTGCAGGGCAAACCCCGACTCGACTCCCAGGAATTCTAATGCGCATCGCCATCCTTTCCCGCTCAAAAACCATTTACTCGACGCGCCGCATGGTCGAAGCCGCCAAAGAGCGCGGCCATGAAGTGCGCGTCGTCGACACGCTACGCTGCTACATGAATATCGCCTCGCACCGCCCGACCATGCATTACCGCGGCGAACAGCTGGAGTCATTCGATGCCGTCATTCCCAGAATCGGCGCGTCGGTGACCTTCTACGGCACGGCCGTGCTGCGGCAGTTCGAAATGATGGGCACGTTCCCGCTCAACGAATCGGTGGCCGTCACGCGCTCGCGCGACAAGCTTCGCTCGCTGCAGCTGCTGTCGCGCCGCGGCATCGGCCTGCCGGTGACCGGCTTTGCCCGGGCCACCGATGATATCGGCGACCTGATCCAGATGGTGCGCGGTGCACCACTGGTGGTCAAACTGCTCGAAGGCACCCAGGGCATCGGCGTGGTGCTGTGCGAAACCAAAAAAGCCGCCGAAAGCGTGCTCGAGGCCTTCATGGGCCTGGATGTTTCGATCATGGTCCAGGAATACATCAAGGAAGCCGGCGGCGCCGACATCCGCTGTTTCGTGGTTGGCGACAAGGTTGTCGCGGCCATCAAGCGCCAGGCCAAACCCGGCGAGTTCAGATCGAACCTGCACCGCGGCGGCACCGCCAGCCTGATCAAGATCACGCCCGAAGAACGCTCCACGGCCGTTCGGGCCGCGCGAATCATGGGCCTGAACGTCTCCGGCGTCGACCTGCTGCGCTCCAATCATGGCCCGCTGGTCATGGAAGTCAACTCCTCACCGGGACTGGAAGGCATCGAAACGGCGACCGGCAAGGACGTCGCCGGCATGATCATCGACTTCCTGGAAAAAAATGCGGCCAAGGACAAGACCCGTACTCGGGGGAAAGGCTGAAGTCGTAGTCGGTGGTCGGTGGTCGGACAAAAGAACCGACTCCGACCTCCGACTACCGACCTCCGACTACCGTTTTCTTACGCCTTCCGAATCACCCGCCCGCAGCGCCACAAAAGATAGTTCGCCACCAG
>JAVVET010000129.1:0-4894 GCA_032251235.1 Wenzhouxiangellaceae bacterium | reverse complement strand
CCAGCACCAGCACCGGCAGCAGGGCCATCAGCAGCCCGACGATCAGCGCCCGGATGACCTCGTCGGGAAAGCCGAGATATGGAAACAGCAGGTCGGCAATCGCGATCAGCAGCCATGAAAGCGCCAGCCAGGCCAGCCCGGCGCGCAGAACGTTGCGGCGCTTGAGTTCGGGCCATAACGTGGGTCGAGCGGTCATCGGAGGAGTCTCGGGGAAATGGAAGGCGAATGAGGAACGTGCCCGGGACAATGCGCGTCTCCAATGCCGCGGCGGCATTGGCAAGCTACTGGCAGGATGATGACCGTCTTGGCGGCGCTCCTCATTGTCTGCTCTCCCTGGTCGATCTGATCCGGAACGCGATCGACTCCGGCCACGGCGCGGCCAAATGCTGTGATGAGTTTCACATCATACCCAAACGAGATGGCCGAGCCAAGTCTCGCGTGGGCCAAATGTTGCCTAAAAATCAGGTGATTAAGGATCCCATGGAAGGTTCGGTGTCGCTGCTGAAAGATACAGGATTTGCGGCGCGGTACACTAGCAAGACGTATCCACCAAGGGAATTCAATGGCGGACGACCCGATCATCGCAATATCGGGGCTTTACAAGGTGTTCGGGAGCGATCCGGACCAGGCCATCCGGTTGCTCGAAAAGGGCAGGACCAAAGACGAGATTTTCGAGCAGACCCGCCAGACCGTCGGGGTTCAGAAAACCGACCTGGAAATTCGCGAAGGCGAGATATTTGTCGTCATGGGCCTGTCCGGGTCGGGCAAGTCCACGCTGGTGCGTCTGCTCAACCGGCTGATCGAGCCCAGCCGCGGCAAGATCCTGATCGGCGGCCGGGACGTGGTCGGGATGAGCCAGAGCGAACTCATCGAGCTGCGCCGAAGTGATCTCTCCATGGTGTTCCAGTCGTTTGCCCTGATGCCCCACCGCACGGTGATCGACAACGCCGCGTTCGGCCTGGAGGTCGACGGCGTGGCACGCGAGAAGCGTCACAAGCGGGCTCGCGAGGCGCTGGAGCAAGTGGGCCTGGACGCCAACGCCGACAGCTATCCGGATGAACTTTCCGGTGGCATGCAGCAGCGCGTGGGGCTGGCCCGGGCACTGGCGACCGATCCTTCGATCCTGCTGATGGACGAGGCCTTTTCGGCCCTCGATCCGCTGATTCGCACCGAAATGCAGGACGAACTGCTGGCGCTGCAGCAAAAGCATCGTCGCACGGTCGTGTTCATCTCGCACGACCTGGATGAGGCCATGCGCATCGGCGATCGCATCGCGATCATGCAGGACGGCATGGTCATCCAGGTCGGCACGCCGGAAGAAATCGTCACCCGGCCGGCCAATGAGTACGTGCGCTCTTTCTTCTACGGGGTCGATATCTCCCAGGTGTTTACCGCCGCCGACATCATGGAAAAGCGCCAGGTCACGGTGATCGAGCGCCCCGGGATGGGCATCCGGGCCGCGCTCGAGAGTCTCAGGCGCCAGGGCGGCGACTACGCCGTGGTCGTCGGCGAAGACCAGGACTACCACGGCATGGTCTCGGCCGAATCGCTGATCGCGCAGGTGGACCACGCGGACGATCCGACCTTCAAGAACGCCCTTCTGGATGTCGAGCCGGTGGCCCCGGATTGTGCGCTGGACGTGCTGATCGGTCGCGCCGCGGCGACCACGCTGCCGTTGCCGGTGGTCGACGAGGCGGGTCGCTATCGCGGCGTCGTCTCGCGCACGCGCCTGCTGCGTACCCTGGACCGCAACGGAGACGAAAGCGATGGATGAGTTTCTCGAGAAGCTGACCCTGCCGATCGGCGAATGGGTTGAGGCGGCGGTGGCGTGGATACAGGACAACCTGCAACCGCTACTCGATGGCATCGCTGGTGTCATCGGGTTCCTGACCGATACGTTCGAGGAGGCCCTGCTCCTGATTCCGGCCTGGTTGCTGGGCCTTGCCCTGATTGTCCTGAGCGCGTGGCGGGTGAGCTGGAAGTTCGGCCTTTTCGCATTCATCGCCCTGGCCACCATCATCGGCATGGGGCTGTGGGAACAGACCGTCCAGACGCTGGCGCTGGTGCTGGCCGCCAGTACGGTGGCGCTGGCGATCGGCCTGCCGGTCGGCATCGCGATGGCGCGCAACGACCTGATCCAGAGCGTGATCCGGCCGGTCCTGGACTTCATGCAGACCATGCCGCCGTTCGTCTACCTGATTCCGGCGGCCATCTTTTTCGGCCTCGGCAAGGTCCCCGGGGCCATCGCCACGGTGGTGTTCGCGATGCCGCCGGCGGTGCGTCTGACCAACCTCGGCATCCGCCAGGTCAACACCGAGCAGATCGAGGCCGGGCTTGCATTCGGGTGCACCCGGCGCCAGCTATTGACCAAGGTGCAGCTTCCGCTCGCCATGCCGTCAATCATGGCCGGCATCAACCAGACCATCATGCTCGCGCTGTCCATGGTCGTGATTGCGTCGATGATCGGCGCCGGCGGTCTGGGCAACACCGTGTTGACCGGAATCCAGCGGCTGAACGTCGGCCTGGGTTTCGAGGGCGGCCTGGGCGTGGTGATTCTCGCCATTCTGCTCGATCGCATCACCCAGAGCTTTGCGCCCCAGCGCCGCGGTTGATCGCGGCGACCGCGGCGCGGATGCGCCACATCGTGTTCCTGACGCGAGCACGGTGATTCCAACACCTGTTCATTGATCCAAGGAGAACAACACCATGCGAGGGAATCTTTCGAAACTGCTGGCCGGATTCGTTCTGGCCCTGAGCCTTTCCGGTACGGCAACAGCCGAAACCGTCAGGATCGGCTGGACCGCCTGGTCCGACGCCGAATTCGTGACCAAGCTCGCCGCCAAAGTCATCGAGCAGCGACTCGGCCAGGACGTCGAGCTGATCCAGACCGACATCGCCCCGCAGTACCAGGGCCTGGCGTCGGGCGACATCGACGTGATGCTGATGGCCTGGCTGCCCGGCACGCACGAGGACTACATGGACAAGCTCGGCGATGACATCGTCACGCTGGGCATCCTGTACGGCTATGCGCGGCTCGGCTGGGTCGTTCCGACCTATATTCCGGAAGACCAGCTCGGTTCCATCGAAGACCTGAAAAACGATGCAGTGCGCGAAAAGCTCGACGGCACGATCACCGGCATCGACCCCGGGGCAGGTCTGACCCGACTGTCCCAGCAGGTGCTTGAAGACTACGGGCTCGACGACTACCGGCTGCAGATCTCCTCCGGCGCCGGCATGACCGCCGCACTGGCGCGCGCCGTGCGCCGCGACGAATGGATCGTGGTGACCGGCTGGAGCCCACACTGGAAGTTCGGCGCCTATGATCTGCGCTATCTCGAGGACCCGAGAAACACGTTGGGCAGCTTCGAGCGCGTGCATGCAATGGCCCGCCAGGGCTTCTACCAGGACAACCCGGAAGCCGCGCTGATGATCTCGCGCATGCACTTCGATCTCGACGCGCTGCAGAAGGCCATGTTCTACGCCCAGGAGAATTCCTACGAGGAAGCCGTGGATCGCTTCATCGAGCAACACGGCGACCTGATCGACTACTGGGTCAACGGCACGCTCTGACGGCACTGCCGGTTGGCTATTGCGGCGGCGCGCCATGCGCCGCCGAGTGGTCCGGTTTTCGGTGCATCGACGGCCGAGCGCCGATGACGCTTATTGCGGATACAAGTGAACGGTGTCGTTGCCCAGCGCCATGGTCACGAGGAAGTGGCGCATGATTTCGTAGCCCAGAATCCCGTCGCCGCCGAACTTTTCGTGAATGCGGTGTGCACCGTAGTGCTGGGCGTCGGGGCTTTCGCCGGTGGGTTTGGCGACAATCACGTCCTGGATATCGAACGGGCCGAGCTCGAGAAGATCCAGGCGCATGGTCCTGACATCGGAGCGAACTGCAAGTCCGGCGGCGCGAAGCTTCTCGACCGACACTTCCGGCCCGCTCCAGCCATGCTTGTCGACCACGCGATCGGTCAACAGGCATACGTCCTTGTTGCTGGTGTCCAGCATCATCCAGATGCGCTTGCCGTTGATGTGCGTCTCGATCATGGGCTGGTTGAAACGCCCGCGGCGGATCTTGACGTTGCCTTCGAACTCGGCCGCGTCCGGCGGCAGAAACCGGAGACGGCGGTTGGGGTAGTCGATCTGCAGGACCATGACGTTGAGCAGTGGCCGCCCGATGATCAACCCCGCGCCGCGGGCCGGCATCAAGACGGCGTGCTCCAGCTCCACCGGGTTGCCGGCCAGTTCCAGCGTAAACTTGCCGGACAAGGGCAGTTGTTTTCCGCCCTGGATGTCGCGGAAATGTCGGGTCTGCGGTCCCGGCTCGATTCCGGCCTCGCGCGCGAATTCGGTCGACACGGCGTTGGCTGAAATCGATGTGTCGATCAGTGCGATGGTTTCCTTGCCGTTGATCGTGACTTCGATGGCAGGACGGTCCTCGCCCTCGGCGAATGGAATCCAGCCGGCCCCGTTGGGCTGCTGGGCAAGCACTGAAGTCGCCGCGAACAAGACGGCGGCGGTAATGATTCGGCGAAATCTCGACGGTGCAAGACAAATTGAATGTGTTTCCGGCATTGCTGACATGACAGTCCCTCTTCGGCTCGTTGTCTTTGGTGGTGCGTGCTTGCTCGGTCAGCCTGCCGGACTCCGTCCTCCCTGAGGGATGCCGGTTTCTGCCGGGACCGGGTCTACGCGGTCCCGGCGCTTTCCAGAGCTTAGCACCGGCCGGGATGTCGACTCAAGCGGCGAGACGCCCCCATTGCAGCCTTGTTCAGAGGTTCTCTTGCTTGAGTTCGGTCCAGAGGCTCATGGCATCGGCTCCATGCCGAGCTTGGCGCGTTCGGCGTTGATCAGATCGAGGTTGCGTTCGACCTGGGCCTGGAAGTCCGGGTCG
>JAVVET010000128.1:0-5107 GCA_032251235.1 Wenzhouxiangellaceae bacterium | reverse complement strand
AACCTGCGACCTGCCGCTTAGGAGGCGGCTGCTCTATCCGCTGAGCTACCGAGGCTGTGCTGATGATGGTGCAAATGTTAGCAGAGCCGAGCCGCGGCCGGCTATTGGCCGAAGTCGGAACCGAGCACCTCGCGGCGCCAGCCGTCCATGTCGATGCTCGGTGCGCCCTGTACCCAGCGCGTCAAGTCGCGCTTGCTGGCAATCAGCGCCGGCTCGACGCCGAGCCCCTCGGCCGCTTCGCGAACCTGCTGCTGAAGTTTTTTGATGCGCTCGCGTTGTTTCGCGCTGAGCAGTTCCAGTAGAGCGGGCCGGGCATAGCTGCCGGCCGGGGCGTTGAGGATCTCGATCAGCTCGGCGCCGTGCTTGCGTGCCAGGCCGGGACTGATGTCCTTCATGCCGTCCAGGCCCTGCGGCTGCCGCGGCGGATTTTGCGCCAGGTTCAGCAAGGCCGCATCGGTGACGACGAAGCTGCGCGGCAGATCGCGTTTCCTGGCCTGTTGATCGCGCCACAGCGCCAGCCGGCTCAGACGGGCAAGGCCAGCATCGTCGAGCCGTGCGGCGCCGTTGATGCGGCCTGCCGGGTCGGCCTGGACACCATAACGGGCGATCAGCGAGCGGCATTCCTGCTCGAACCAGGCCAGGCGTCCGGCTTTTTGAAGGCGCGCGGTGAGCTCGTCGCGCATGGCCGGCAGGGCAATCACGTCGTTGGAGGCGTATTCGACCCATGCCTCGGGCAGCGGGCGACGCAGCCAGTTGTTGCGACCCAGGCCACCCGGAAATTCGACGCCCAGCAATTCCTGGGCCAGCGTCTCGTAGCGAAGCTGCAGCGGCCAGCCCAGCATTGCAGCGGCAATCTGGGTGTCGAACAGCGATACCGGAAGCGTTGCGCACAGCAGGTCGATGACCTCGAAATCTTCGGCAGCGCTGTGCAGGATTTTCTGCGTCGAGCCGCGGTTCATGAGGCTGGTCAGAAATTTCGCCATCGCCGGCTCACCGTGCAAGGCGACCGGATCGAGCAGCCAGACCTGCTCGCCGTTGCTGATCTGGATCAGCCCGGGAATCGGAAAAAAGGTCCGTTCGCGAACGAATTCGGTATCGACGCCCAGGCAATCCGACGAAAGGATCTGGGATGCATGTTCC
Organism: Wenzhouxiangellaceae bacterium; assembly: GCA_032251235.1. Lineage (GTDB taxonomy): Bacteria > Pseudomonadota > Gammaproteobacteria > Xanthomonadales > Wenzhouxiangellaceae. The sequence goes on along the minus strand of JAVVET010000128.1, from coordinate 3,967 downwards.
TCGATGTGATCTGAGTCACATAAATGATGTGTTGCGTGCGGCGGGTTGGCGAACGATGCGCCTGTATTTTGAATCATGGCTTTCTTTATCGGTTTTTTTAAACTGAATTGAAGGCTTTGCTTGTGGCAGCCGGCATCATCAGTTATGTTTGTGCGTAAGGGAGTGCAGGCACCGCAAATATCAATCGGTGCTGCGCTAAGCGATTTACATTCCAGCGGGATCTTGATTCAATGAAACTTTTTTGCTTATTTTGCATGGCGATCAGCCTTCCGCTCGCCCATATTAGCGTATGGGCCCAGGAAGGGGGAGCAGATCCAGTAGAAACAAAATCGGAAGACCCGGTCGATGAGCGCCGCAGCGTCCGTCGGCTGGGTGATGTGATCGGAGAGGGCACCGAAGAATTTTCGATGGGTATCCCGCAGCTGGAAATGCCGGCATCAGCGGTTGCCCGGCAACCCGAAGTGACCTTGCCGGACCAGGTCATGGATGATCGCCTGCAGAATATCCTTGCCCGTCGCGCCTTTGTGCCGGACAACCCGGAAATCGAGCAGGAACTCGTCGATCTTCTCGATGACGTTGAAGTCCAGGCCCTGCAGGCGCTGGAAGACGACGACATCGAGCTTGCCGCGCGGCTTGCCGGCGTCATCACGACCTTCGACGAGCAGCGTCCGGTCGTGGCCCGCATCAATGAAGTGCGTGATCGTCGTGCCGAAATTCAGCGTTTGCTCGGACAGGCCGAGCAGGCCCTCGGTGCCGGCAACCTGGTGCAGCCGGCTGACGCGTCGGCCTGGGTGCTGTTCGAGCAGGTGCTGGCGATCGATGCCGAAAACCAGCGAGCCCAGGACGGTCTGGAAAGCGTATCGGTCGGTTTATTCGCACGCGTGGATGAATTACTCGAGCAAAGCAGCTTCGAGGCTGCCGCCGAACTGCTCGACGTGCTGGGCCAGCGTGGCCTCGACGAGACCGAAATCGCGGCGCGTCGCGACCTGATTGCAAGCGGCCAGGAAGACCAGCAGCGTGCGTTGATCAACGCGGTGCGGGTGGCCATCGACGATGGCCAGTTCGAGCAAGCGGAGGAAAATATCAACGAACTGATCGGGCTCGGCGCGCAAAGCGAGCAAATCGCCAATCTGCGGTCCTCGCTGGATGATGCCATCGAGTACGGCGGTTTCGAACCGGGCCAGCTGTTCCAGGACGGCCTGGGCAACGGCGAGTTGTATGGGCCGGTCATGGTGGTCGTGCCGTCGGGCAGCTTCATGATGGGGGCGCCCGACGACGAGGACGACCGGATGGATCGAGAAGGGCCCCGGTTTCGCGTGAATTTCGAGCGCGGTTTCGGATTGGCGCGCACCGAAGTCACGGTCGCACAGTTTCGCGCCTTCGTCGATGCGACCGGATACCAGACCGATGCCGAGCGAAACGGTTCCTCGCGCATCTATGTCACGGCTTCCGGCAGGGTCGGGGATCAGGAAGGCATCGACTGGCGACAGAATTATCTCGGCCAGCCAGCCGAAGATTCGCTGCCGGTGCTGCATGTCTCATGGAACGATGCCAGCGCCTATGCGCAATGGCTGGCGCAGCAGACTGGCCGGCCCTACCGTCTGCCCTCCGAAGCCGAGTTTGAATACGCCTTGCGTGCCGGTACCCAAAGCCGCTATTGGTGGGGAGACGATCGCCCGGATGACCCGACCGAAAATGTCACCGGCGACGGCGATCGCTTCACCGATCAGCGGACCTGGACCGGCGGCTTCAGGCGCTATTCCGATGGCTTCTGGGGCCCGGCCCCGGTCGGCAGCCTGCAAGCCAATTCCTTCGGGCTCTACGACATGGGAGGCAATGTCATGGAGTGGGTTCGGGATTGCTGGCACGACAGCTACGTTCGCGCCCCGGTCGACGGCAGCCACTGGGTCAACCCCGGTTGCGATCGGCGCGTGATACGCGGTGCGTCGTGGACCAGTTCACCGGCCATGAGCCGATCAGCATATCGGCTTGCCAGTTCGGACGATACTGCCGATGCGCGCGTTGGCTTTCGCGTCGCGCGCGATTTATAAGCGACCGGCACGTGTTTCTGCTCGTCGGTCGGTTTGTGTCAGTTCGACCGCGGTCCCTGCCCGGGCCCGCGGTCAGTCTGGTCGACTATTGGGTTTTTGTGAGTTGAATTGGGGATTTTTACCTTCATGCTCGATTGAATGAAATTTTGATGTATTCGGCGGCCTGACCACAAAAAATCGTGCCGGGCCGAGAGAGACCGGAGCCATGAACGCAGTTGAAATACGAATTGACCCAGCGCGCCGGCATGGTGCAGGCGTTTGCATCCCGGGAGCCATGTCGTGCAAAGGCTGAAGGCGCGGCTCGTGCGCTGCATTCCCGCCATGCTGGCGGGCACGGCAATCGTGACCTTTGCCTGGCTTGCCATCGCCTGGGGGCAATCGCTGCATCGAAGCGATTCGCGCACACGGCTGCAAAATGCGGCCGAGACCATCGTGCAGCAACTGGATCGGGTACTGGCCGAATACGAGCGCCTTTCGCTGGAAATCGAATCGGCCGCCCCGGCGCATTGTTCGCCGCAATCGCTTGAACATTTCCGGCGCTATCTTTTCGGTCTCGACTATCTGCGCGATATCGGTTTCGTCGATACGTCTTCAGGTGTTCGAACGCTTGTATGCACCACGGCATTGGGGGTCATCGACAAGCCACGACCGAGCAGCACGCCCGATTTTACGCTGCCTTCGGCGGTCGAAGTTTATGCCTTCCGGCCGGTTCGGGTGTCCGAACGCCGGCCCACAATGGTGCTCCAGACCGCCCGCTTCAATGCCCTGGTCGACCCGAACCTGATCGATGGATGGTACGCATCGTCCGAGGTCGACGAGATCTTTATCGGACCCGACTCGCAACACCAGAGCTTTGCGCTGTCTTCGGCGCAGCAGTCATCCAGAACCGTCTCGGAACTCTCGTTGTGTAGTTCCGCGCAAGGGTTTTGCATTCATGTGGCTTCAAATGCCCCGTCGGCCTGGCACGATCTCGCGCGCGAAGCCGGCCTGGCCGGGTTTGGCGCCGGCAGTGGCCTTGCGATTTTCCTGCTTGGCCAGACCATGTTCAGGCGCATGCGCGACCCCGTACTCGCGCTCAAGCGCGCCATCGCGCGCCGGGAGTTGCAGGCGGTCTACCAGCCGATACTGCGGTCCCTCGACGGCAGCCTGGTCGGTGTTGAAGTTCTTGCCCGTTGGCCGGGCGCACCGGAGCAATTGGATTCACCGGAAAAATTCGTCGCCGCAGCCGAGGCCCATGGCTTGATCGGCCGGTTGACCGGGCTGATGCTTGAAACAGCAGTCAACGAACTGTACGACTGGCTCCAGCGGGACGCCGGCCGCAGCGTGGCCATCAATATATCGGCACTGGACCTGGCCGAAGACTCATTGCTCGCCATGCTCGACAAATATTATGCCCGGCGCGGCATCGACGCTTCGCAGGTGATACTCGAAATTACCGAAAGAAGTGTCGCCAGTCCACACCAGGCCCAGCTCGAGCAGCTGGCGGGCCAGGGTTATCGAATCTACATCGACGATCTTGGCGAGGGCTACAACAGTCTGTCGTACTTGCATGAGCTGCCGATCCACGGCGTCAAGATCAGCCGCTCGTTCATTTCCGGGCTCGGACTGGATTCGCCCAAGGCCGACCTGGTCCGGGCAATGGTCGACATTGCGCACAAGCTCAACCTGGTCGTCATCCTCGAAGGCATCGAATCCGAATTCCAGGCCCGGGCCGCGCTGATGCTGCCATCGGTGCTGTGCCAGGGTTTTTACTACGCCCGGCCGATGTCGGCAGCGCAGTTGGAGGATTTTCGTGCTGGCGCCGATTGCATGCCGGCAAGTACGTTGGCGCCGGCCTCGTAACAGCGGAGGCTTGGTCGATTGGTGCCGGGGGAGGGACTCGAACCCTCACACTATCACTAGTACCGGATTTTGAG
>JAVVET010000127.1:0-5148 GCA_032251235.1 Wenzhouxiangellaceae bacterium | reverse complement strand
GGCGAAGCGCAGCCGGTGGCGAAACGCAGTTGAAGTTGAAGTTGAAGTTGAAGTTAAGCCCAGCACAACTCGCCGGGCCGCTATGCCATTAGTCCGCCAGGACCACCGGCCCACAGGCCCTAAGCCCGGGCAACCACCCATACATCAACCCGCCCAACGCCGGCCTTCTTGAGTACTCGGGCACATTCGCGCAACGTGGCACCGGTGGTCATGACGTCGTCGACCAGTGCCACGTGGCGCGCGCCTGGTGGCAGATATCTCACGGCGAAGGCGCCACGCACGTTGCCGGCGCGCTGGCTGGCCGGCAGGGCCGATTGTGCCAGGGTCTGGCGCGTGCGCACCAACGCGTCCAGCCACGGCAGGCGACCGTAGCCGGCCGACAGGTCGCGACACAAAAGGGCAGCCTGGTTGAATCCGCGCTGCCACTGGCGGCGCCAGTTCAACGGCACCGGCACGATCAGGTCGGGGCGCGCGGCCTGGCCGGAAAGGCGTTCGGCCAGCAGCCAGGCCAGCACGCGCCCGGCGGCCAGATCGTGGCCGAACTTGAATTGCTGGACCAGGCCGGCAATCGGCGGGTCGTAGGCAAAACCGGCCCAGGCGCCATCGAAAGCGGGCGGTTTGCGGCCGCACTGGCCACAGGCTTCGACCTCCGCCGGCAGAACCAACGCGCAGCGTCGGCACGCCGCGCGGCTGAACGGCAGGTCGGCGTGGCAGCCGCTGCAGCAATCCTGTTGCGTATCGCTGCCCTGCCCGCACACCAGGCAGACCGGCGGCCACAGCCACCGGCCGAAGTTGTCAACTTTAAAAGACTCTTTGAGGTTGACAAAGCGGGTTCGAAGTTTCGATACTAGCGGGTCTTTCATCCGGAACCATATTGCCATGTCGGCCACCCTCGAAGCGCACGGCGCAACCCCAACCGAATCGTCCGCCGATTGTCATGGCGTTAGCGCTGACGATCCCAATCACCGGCGTCCGATCAATATGCATCAAGGCCCGCGCCACGACTGGAGCCTCGACGAAATCGCCGTGCTGTTCGAGTTGCCGTTCAACGACCTGCTGTTTCTGGCCCAGCAGGTCCATCGAGGCACCTTCGACGCCAACCAGGTGCAGGTCTCGACGCTGCTGTCGATCAAGACCGGCCGCTGCCCGGAGGACTGCAAGTATTGCCCGCAGTCGCTGCGCTGGAATACTGGCCTGGAAGAAGAGCAGCTGTTGCCGGTCGAGGTCGTGCGCGAGGCCGCGCGCAAGGCCCGCGAGGCCGGCTCGGAACGCTTCTGCATGGGCGCGGCCTGGCGCCGGCCGAAGGACCGCCAGCTCGACCAGGTCATCGAGATGCTCCAGGTGGTGCGCGAACAGGGCCTGGAAACCTGCATGACGCTGGGCATGCTCACCACCGCGCAGGCCCAAAGGCTCAAGGACGCCGGGCTCGACTACTACAACCACAACCTCGACAGCTCGCCGGAGTATTACAAGGAGGTCATCACCACCCGAAGCTACCAGGACCGGCTCGATACGCTGCAGAACGTGCGCGAGGCGGGCATGAAGGTCTGTTGCGGCGGCATCGTCGGCATGGGCGAGGCGCGCGCCGACCGGGTCGGCATGCTGGCCCAGCTGGCCAACCTGCCCGAACACCCGCAATCGGTGCCGATCAACATGCTGGTGCAGGTGCCCGGCACGCCGCTGGACGGCACGCCAAAGCTCGACGGCCTGGAATTCGTGCGTACGGTCGCGGTCGCGCGCATCGTGATGCCGGCCTCGCGAGTGCGCCTATCGGCCGGGCGCGAAGACATGAGCGAGGCGCTGCAGTCGCTGTGTTTCCTGGCCGGCGCCAACTCGATCTTCTACGGCGACACCCTGCTGACCACCGGCAACCCCGACACCCGGGCCGACCTGGCGCTGTTCGCCAAGCTGGGCATCAACCAACACCCGTCGGATGCGAACACCCGGGCCGGGTCAAGCAATTCGCAATGAGACCGGCGCTCGCGGCGCGGCTGGCCGAACATCGAACAGGCCGCGAGTTGGCCGATCGGCAGCGCGCGCGCATCGCTTTGAAGCGCACCGGACCGGTCACCGTGACCGACGGCGATCGCGAACTGGTGAACTTCTGCGGCAACGATTACCTGGGCCTGGCGATGCATCCCGAGATTGCCGCGGCCATGGCCGACTGCGCACGCGCCGGCGTCGGCTCGGGTGCCTCGGCACTGGTTTGCGGCTACACGCCGGTACACCGCGAACTCGAATGCCGCCTGGCTGATTTTTTCGGCTTCGAATCGGCGTTGCTGGTCGCCTCCGGCTACCAGGCCAACCTGGCCATCGGCCAGGCCCTGCTGGCGCCGGGACAGCCTGTGCTGGCCGATCGCCTCAACCATGCCTCGCTCAACGACGGCGCCCGCCTGGCCGATGCACGCATTCGCCGCTACCGCCACGCCGATGCCGCGCATGCCGCCACGCGGTGCAGCGATCCGTGCCGATGGATCGCCAGCGACGGGGTCTTCTCAATGGATGGCGACCTGGCGCCGCTGCCGCAACTGATCGCGCTGGCCGAGCGGAAAAACCTGGGCCTGTGGCTGGACGACGCCCACGGCTTCGGCGTACTCGGGTCGACCGGGCGGGGCATCATTGAGCATTTCGGCGCCTGTTCGTCGAATATCGACGCATTTGTCGTCACGTTCGGCAAAGCCCTCGGCACCCACGGCGCCGTGATCGCCGGCGATCGCGCGCTGATCGATGAACTGGTCAACTGCGGCCGCGGTATCGTCTATTCCACGGCCATGCCGGCGCCGTTGGCTGCGGCCGGCACGCGCGCACTGGAAATTCTGCAATCCGAGCGCTGGCGTGCCGCGCGCCTGCACGACAACATCGCCCGCTTTCGCGATCGCCTGGCCGGCCTGGGCCAGACACGGCTGTCCGACCCGGACGCTGACCCAACCGACCCGAGACCGCGGTGTGACCCGACGCTGCGGCTGCCGGCTTCAGCCACCGCGATCCAGCCGATCATCGTCGGCGACGATGCCCGCGCGCTGCGGCTCAGCGAAGGCCTGGCCGAACACGGCTTCCTGGTTCGCGCCATTCGCCCGCCGAGCGTGCCCGAAGGCAGCGCACGCCTGCGGATTACGCTATCGGCGGCCCACGCACCGCAGCAGATCGATGCGCTGGTTGACAGCATTCGTAAACTGGTCACATGAACGCAAACATCGAATCACAATTGGCCATGCAAAAACCGGCGGCGCCACCGTCAATAATCGGCGCGCTGCACGGCTGGGCCATGCACAGCGGCCTGCTTGATGAACTCGGCGACTGCCTGCCCGAAGTCGACTGGCGCGGCATCGACCTGCCCGGCCACGGTAGGCGCCGCGGCCGGCCCTGGCCCAGCCCGGCCGATGGCGCCCCGGCCGACGCCTTGCCGCCGCCGGCGGCATTGCTGAATTTGCTGGTCGGCGATTTGCCGCAGGGCAGCTGGCTGCTGGGCTGGTCGCTGGGCGGGCTGTTGGCAATGCAGGCGGTACTGGAATGGCCTGAACAATTTTCCGGGCTGATCCTGATCTCGGCCTCGCCCAGCCTGACCCGTCGGCCGCACTGGCCCGATGGCGTCGAGCCGGCCCTGCTCAAGGCCATGGCACTGGAACTGGCCGGCCGACCCGAAATGGTGTTCAGCCGTTTCCTGGCGCTGGAAACCCACGGCAGTGCGCAGGCAAAAGACGAATTGAGACGGCTCAAAGCGCTGGCCATGGCCCACGGCTTGCCCGATTCCGGGGCGCTGCTGGCCGGGCTCAAGCACCTGGCCGAAACCGACATCAGCGCGCGCCTGGCAGAAATTCGCATTCCGACACTGATCATCGGCGGGCGGCGTGACAAACTGGTGCCCTGGCGCTCGCTGGAGCAGCTGGATGCACAATTGCCGAACAGCCGCCTGGAGCGCATCCACGGCGCCGCGCACGCGCCCTTTCTAACCGACCCGCAAGCAGTCGCTGCAACCATCAGGGAATTCATGACCCGTGTTTGACCGAAACAGGATTCGCCAGAACTTCGGCCGTGCCTCGGGCGCCTATGCCGATCGGGCGCTGGTGCAGGCCGAGGTCGGCCGACGCCTGCTGGAGCGCCTGGAAGGCTTGCGCTTCGAGCCCAAAACCATCGTCGATCTGGGCTCCGGCCCGGGCATCCAGGCGCGCGAACTGGCGCGGCATTTTCCCGGCGCCCAGCTGGTGGCCATGGACATTGCCTTGCCGATGCTGCACCAGGCCCAGACGCAGCGTGGCCTGTTCAAGAAGCGCTTCGAGCGGGTCGCCGCCGATGCCCACGCGCTGCCGCTGGCCCAGTCGAGCGTCGACCTGCTGTTTTCGAACCTGATGCTGCAGTGGTGCGAGGACCTGCCCGGCGTTCTCAACGGTTTCCGGCGCGTGCTGCGGCCCGGCGGGCTGTTGCTGATCTCGACGTTCGGGCCCGACACGCTGAGCGAATTGAAACAGGCCTCGATGCAGGTCGACGGCCAGCCGCGCGTAAGCCCGTTCACCGACGTTCAGACCGTCGGCGACTCGCTGGTCCGGGCCGGCTTTGTCGAGCCGGTGCTCGATACCGACTGGATCACCTCCAGCTACGCCAGCCCGCGCGACCTGTTCGGCGAACTCAAGGCGATCGGTGCCAGCCACGCCGGCGACGGCCGCCGCCGCGGCCTGACCGCCTCGGCCACGCTCAAGGCCATTTTTGAGGCCTACGAAGGCTTTCGCGAAGCCGGCGGGCGCTATCCGGCCACCTGGGAGGTGGTTTACGCATCGGCCTGGGCACCCGAGGAGGGCGCGCCGATCCGCTCCATCCACGGCGGCGAGCAAGCCTCGGTGTCGGTTGCCAACATCGGCAAGCGAAAGCGCGATTGAAAAAATCAACCATGAACCGCTCCGCCAAAACCTTTTTCATCACCGGCACCGACACCGGCTGCGGCAAGACCACGGTTGCCGTGCTGATGGCCCGGCAGTGGGCCTCGACCGGCCTGAAAGTGGCCTGCTTTAAACCAATTGCATCGGGCTGCGAGGTCGAAGACGGACGACTGGTCAACGATGATGCGCTGCAGTTGATGCGGGCATCCAACGCCGGCCTGGCCTACGAACAGGTCAATCCACATGCATTCCAGGCCCCGATCGCACCGCATATTGC
>JAVVET010000126.1:0-5157 GCA_032251235.1 Wenzhouxiangellaceae bacterium | reverse complement strand
CAGCGGGGGCGGCTCGGCGCCGAAGTGGTCGCGCGACGGAAGCGGCCTGATGTTCCGCAAGGGCCGCGCGATTTTGCGCGTCGCCATCGAGGACGGTCGCCTGGTCGGCGATGCGGCCCGCGTCTTCGCGGCGCCGAATCTCTACGGCGATGCTGCCTACGAGCTCGACCCTGACGGTCAGAGCATGCTCGCCGTGCAGGTCGACGCCGACGCGATCCCGAGGGAGATCCGGATTATCACCAACTTCTTCGACGAGATCCGGCGCGTGGCCGGGGAAGGCTCGCAGCCATGAACCTCTGGTACGAGCTCAAGCGCCGCAAGGTCTTTCGGGTTTCGTTGTTCTACATCGTCGCGGCCTGGGTCGTCATCCAGGTCGCCGAAACGCTGTTGCCGGTGTTCGACGTGCCGGACACGGCCGTTCGGATCACCGCGCTCATCCTGGCACTCGGCTTGCCGCTGGCGGTGGTGTTTTCCTGGGTGTTCGAGATGACGCCAGAGGGTCTCAAGCGCGACAAGGAACATTCATGTTGATCCGGAAACCCGGCAACAGACGGCGCACAAGCCCAACTGGGCGACGCTGATTGCCGCGTTGCTGGCGATCGGCCTGCTGGTCGCCGACCGAATCCTGCCGGAAGCTGCGGCGCCCGGTACGATCTCGACGCCACCTGGAGAAAGCGGCCTTGCGTCCGATACGGAACCGGCTTTGGAGAATGCATCGACGGCAAACGATCCGGCGTCGGTTGCGGTCTTGCCGTTCTCGGACCTGTCGCCCGACGGCGACCAGGAATACTTCTCCGACGGCATTTCGGAGGAAATCCTCAACGTACTGGCCGGCGTCGATGGCTTGCGCGTGGCCTCGAGAACCTCCTCATTCGTGTTCAAGGGCAAGCGCAAGTCGATTCCACTGATTACAGAAGAGTTGAACGTGGCGCATGTGCTGGAACGCTCTGTACGCAAGGCTGGCGACCGTATCCGGATCGCGGCGCAGTTGATCCGGGCCGACGACGACGCCCACCTCTGGTCGCAAAACTATGACCGCGAGCTTTCGACCCAAAACCTGTTCGCAATCCAGGACGAAATCGCACGCGCCATTGTCTCCGCGCTGCGGCAAACGCTGAACACCGAAATCGCCGGCAGTGGCGAAGTTACCGCACGGACCGATAACCTCGACGCCTACGAGCTGTACCTGAGAGCGGTCAACGCACGATCGATCATGTCGACCGAAAGCGCACGCGTGCGCGTCGAGCTGCTGCAGCAGGCGGTCAGTATCGATCCCGCCTTCGGCGATGCCTGGGCCGAACTGGCCAGCGATCTGCTCGGTTTGCCGACCTGGGACCATCAGCTGGATCCCGACCCGTACCTGCAGCGCGGCATTGATGCCGTCGCCTTATAACTTCGGTTCTGCCCTAAAAATCGCGCATCTAAGGGGTGAAACCGGACGAAATTGGACAATTTCCAATAACATACAGGAAGTTATGCTGGTCTGACCCGTCTTTAACCGGCAATCTTGAAGGAATCCTGGCGTTCGTCATACCTTTGGATGACCGTGCCGGTGAAGTCCGATCGAGGCTTGAAAGCCCAACCCACAAACGACAAGAGCTGCCCTGGAAAGCGCCACCGGCGCCAGCCGCCAGCACCGCACTGGTGGCGCGCGAGGCGATTGGGTATGATGAGAGCTGCGTCACGCATGGCCGTCATTTTGACTTTGCCTGGACAGGCTTACAGCATAATGAAGGGCGCTTGCGGAGCATTCGATGATCCTCCGGCGGCTCGACGGGAGTCTTTCCGAGCGGAAGCCTGATCAATGATAAGGGTCACTCATCGAGTCCGGAACGCTTGACTGATGCAATCTCCTGGGAGCAGGAACAACATGGACGAAAGAACCGCGGATCGGGAGCCGTTTTTGCTCTTGTTCGCCTGGTCTTTGCTTGCGGACTGTAGCAAAGCTCTGAACATGTCTGCGCGAAAATGAATGAAACGGACTTGATTGGCGACGCCCCGCTACGGGCCACGCTGTTTGGCGCTTTCAGGCTCGGCGCATCTGACGGCAAGGAGATCGTCGTGACCAGCAAGCGGGCGCGGGCTTTGCTGGCGATTCTTTGCCTGGAGCCTGGTGTGGCAGTCGAGCGCGGGCGCTTGTGCGAGCTTTTCTGGAGGGGCCGGTTCAAGGCGCAGGCGCGGGCGAGCCTGCGCCAGACCCTGCTCGGGCTGAAGAAGCAGCTGACGCCGATCCGGGCGGATTTCCTCAAGGTCACGCGAGGCAGCGTCGCCATCAATCCGGCGGCCGTGCGGTCCGACCTGGCTGAACTCGAAACCGCGCTTGCCCACAGCCCGCCGTCACAGGCCAGCGAAATGCTGGTGACAATCGGTAATCGGCCGCTGCTCGGTCGCCTCGAATTTGGCGAGGCGTTCCAGCAATGGCTGGACGCCCGACGTGCACAGGCCGAACAACGCCTGCAGCGGGCTGTCGAGAAGGCGCTGTCGAATTTGCTGGACCGAGGAGACGCGCGCGAGCACGCACGGCTGCAGGATGCCTGGGGGCTTAGGCGCCCGGCCTGTGCGGCCGACAAGTCCGATGCGAGAGTCCGCATTGCCGTTTTACCGTTCCAGTCGCTGGCGACAGACCGCACGGGAGACCACATCGCCCAGGGATTCTTCGATGAACTGATCACGACCCTGGGACAGGTGCCGCAGTTGCTGGTGGCCGGACGTGGCTCTTCACTGAACATTGCCGGCGCCGGACTGCCGCTGCCGGAAATCGCCCGCGCACTGAATGTTTCCTACCTGGCCCAGGGCTCGGTTCAGCGCGACGGCGACGAGATGCGTGTCCACGTCTGTCTGGTCGACGGCGACAGCGGGTTCGAGCGCTGGTCGCAAGGGTATCGCGGCAACACCGGCAACATCTTTGAATTCCAGGAAGCCATTGCCCGAGCCGTCAGCCGCGAGCTCAGCCATGCGCTCGAACTGGAAATCCAGGCACCCGGACAACGCCGGACAACCTCGAACAAGGCGGCTTACGAGCTCTATCTACAGGGCCGCGCGCTAACCGCGCGCGCGATCGGCGACGGCGTGCTGGCCAAGGCGGTGGAGCTGCTGGAGGCATCGCTGGCGATCGACCCGGGGTTCGCGGCCTGCTGGACGGCGCTGGCCGAAGCGCACGTCTATACCGCCGTCTATACCCCCTGCCTCGACCGCGCCGCCCAATCGGCGCGCATGGCCGAGTGCGCCATGAAGGCGATCGAACTGGAGCCCAACCAGGGCCACGCGCGCGCCATGCTGGGCATCCATTGCTGGACCCGGAACGATCCGGTCGGCGCGCTGGACCTGGCCTACGAGGCTTACCGCCTGGAGCCGGACAATCCCGATGTCGCATTGCGGCTGGGCTCGTTTCTTCTTTATATCGGCCGGACGCGCGAGGCGCTGCGCTACATCGAGGCCGCGATCGACCAGGACCCGATCAACGGCCGCAACTTCGCGATGCTTTCCGTCGCTCAGCTCAACCTCGGCAACCTCGATGCAGCGATCGCGGCCGGGCAGCGAATGGTCGATCTCGGCTTGCCGTCGATGTGGCTGGCGGTGGCCACGGCGGCATCGGGTGATCGAAAGCTCGCGGTGGAGCAATACTGGCAAACGAGATTGTTGATGAACACCGTGATCTTTCCGCCGGCCGGCACCAAGCCGCTCACCGGGCCGGCCCTCGATACCTACTGGCGGATGGCCGCCAGGGGCGTTTGCAGCGGACACCCGGTCCATCGGAAGGTGTACTGCACCATGCTCGACTACCTCCATGCAACCCTGCCGGATGCCAGCGACGCCAGCATCGTCGCCCCGGCCGTCTGGATGGGCTATGCCCAGATGGTCTTCAAGACCCTCGGCGCACAGATCACCCCGGCCAACATGTATTGCCTGATGTCGCTGTGGGCCGATATCGACCCCATCCGCCAGACCCGCCTGCACCCCGATTTCATGGCGTTCGCCAAGAAGGTCGGCCTGATGGCCGCCTGGAAAAAATACGGCTGGCCGGATCTGCTGCCGGCGCCGGATTCCTGTCCCTCAAGGTCCTGATTTCTCCGGCTGACGCAAAAATGATGATGAATTGACGCTCGCGTTATTGTGCTGCGTATCACACTCGGTTTAGATTCACCCAACAGCCCGATGCATCACTCACCGATCTTTCTTCGCTGGGATGCTCGAAGCCAAATTGGGAGCAACGAACATGAACAGAATTCTCGCAGCAATACTTGTCCTTTCCGCCTCCGCCGCCCAGGCCGGCCATCTCGACGTGATCAGCTTCACGTTGAAAGACGGCTGCTCGCTCGGCCAATACCGCCAAATCGTCGGCGATTTCAACGAATGGGGTAAAGCCCACGGCTACCAGACCGAGATCGCTTGGCCGATGTTCGGCGACGACATGGAAACGCACTACTGGCTCGGCCGCAGCGCCGACAACGCAGCCTTCGGCAAAGCCGCCGATGCATGGCTGGCCGGCCAGGCCGACGCCGACAGCGTCCCGGCGCAATTGAATGCGCGCTTTGGCGAATGCCAGAGCAACTCGACACGCCGCGCCTATGGCACGTTTCCGTAAGTAACTCGCGACTATGCGTTATCAGAGAAGAGCCGGCATTGCTGCCGGCCTTCTCCATTGCGTCGCATCGCTCGAAACCGGTCGGCTTGATCCTGGTCCGGCCCCACGTCGCGCGCATCGACTACTGACCGGCTTGATTCGGCCGAACTTCCATCCCTGGAGAGAACAATGGCAATTGTTCTGATCACCGGTGCCGGCAAGGGCATCGGACTTGCAACTACGCTGGCGTTTGCCCGCGCAGGCCATACCGTCGCGGCCGGGATGCGCAATCCCGTCAAGTCGCCCGAGCTGGACGAGGTCGCTGCACGGGAAAAGCTGGATGCCTCGATCCACGCGATGGATGTCGATGACGATGCATCGATGATCGACGCGATCGACCGAGTCGCGCAGGACGACGATGCCTGGTATGACCCGGCCGGAGCCGACTTCGGGCTGGACGCGCGGCCGAAACCATGAGCGAGACTCGGCCGACGACAGCTGAAGTCGCGGCGCATTTCACGTCGCTGTGGCTGGCCGAAGAATTCCGCGCCGCCGGCGAGCAGTACTGGGCCGAAGACGTGGTCAGCATCGAG
>JAVVET010000125.1:0-5189 GCA_032251235.1 Wenzhouxiangellaceae bacterium | reverse complement strand
CCTACTGCTCCCAAAGCAGTTGCGCTACCAGGCTGCGCTACACCCCGGCTAGCCGCCTAGTATCCCGCACCCGCGCCAGTCGAGTCAAGCAGTTTTTCCGACCGATGCCAGCAACCGCGCAGTTATTTGTGGCCCATCGCTTGCGGTCGGCCCTGCGTCAGCGGCGCTCACGCCTCCCGGTCTTCCAGGTACTGGTTTTTCAGCCGAACATAGTTGACCGCCGAATATTTGAGCATTTCCAGTTCCGCTTCGTCCAGCCTGCGCACCGGTCGGGCCGGCCGGCCGCGATACAGCCAGCCGGCCTCCAGGCGCTTGCCCGGGCTGACCAGCGCACCGGCGGCCAGCATCACGTCGTGCTCGATCACCGCGCCATCGAGCACCAGCGCACCCATCCCGATCAGGCAACGATCGCCAATCGTGCAGGCATGCAGCACGGCGGCGTGACCGACCGTCACATCCTCTCCCACCGTCAAGGGCAAGCCGCCCGGGCTGTAGGGTCCGGCGTGGGTCACATGGCCAATCGTGCCATCCTGGATATTGCTTCTGGCGCCGATCCGGATCCGGTTGACGTCGCCACGCAAAACAACGCCGGGCCACACCGAAACATCGTCGCCGAGCTCGACCTGTCCAATCACGGTTGCGAGCGGATCCACCCATACCCGCTCGCCGATGCTTGGGCTTTGCTGCTGAAACTTCCGAATTGATAGGTCCATCACGCTTTCCCGATTGTTACAAAAATTGATTTTTTCAATTTATACACAGTGTCACACTACGTTCAAAAAACAGCTGTTTGTCGAAAACTTCGCAGCATATAGATTCAAAAACAACAATAAGAAATTGTATTTTAAAGAATTACTGATAATGAATCATTTTTACCCAAACCGCAGCCGATAACGCAATATCACGCCTGTCGCGTCACCAGCCCCATTTACCCACAACCTTACCCACAGCTGCTGTGGATAAAGTCCGTCAACACCCGCCGCCTTGTCTCGATACAATACCGAATTGCCCAAACGGCCGTTTCCAGGCACCCGACCCCATGCGCGCGCACATCGAAGAACTCATCAACCAGGCCCTGGGCTATCTCAAGCGCAGCGACGAACTGCCGCGTGACATCGATCCCGCATTCCAGATCGATTATCCGCGTGAGCGCGAGCATGGAGATTATGCCTGCAACATCGCACTGGTTCTGGCCAGGGCGGTCGGCCGCAAGCCGCGCGACATCGCCGCCATGATCGTCGATCGTCTGCCCGCATCCAAGCGCGTTGAAAAAGTGGAAATCGCCGGACCGGGCTTCCTGAACTTTTTTGCCAGCGATCACCATCTGCGCTCGGTCGTACGCGAAGTACTCGGCGACCCAGGCCACTATGGCCATCAGCCGGCCGGAGCGCGCGAAGACGTGCTGGCCGAATTCGTCAGCGCCAACCCCACCGGTCCGCTGCATGTCGGCCACGGGCGCGGCGCGGCCTACGGCGCTTCGGTTTCATCCATCCTCGAAGCGGCCGGCCATCGGGTCCAGCGGGAATACTACATCAACGACCATGGCCGCCAGATGGACATCCTGGCCGTCTCGGTCTGGCTGCGCTATCTTGAACTGTGCGGCGACAACCCGCGTTTTCCGGACAACGGCTATCGCGGCGATTATATTTACGAAATCGCGCGCAGCGTCCGCAGCCGCCATGGCGACGACCTGCGCCACCCGGTCCGCGTGGTATTCGAGGACCTGCCGCCCGACGCAAGCCAGGACCCGGAGCACGGCGACAAGGAAAGCCACATCGATGCACTGGTCGCGCGCGCCCGCGAACTGCTCGGCGATTCCGGTTACGAGGCCTGCTTTCAGACCGCGCTGCAAGTCATGCTGGAAGACATCCGCGAAGATCTCGAGGAATTCGGCGTGGTTTTCGATCGCTGGTTTTCCGAACGCGAACTGGAAAGCTCGGGTGCGCTCGAGCGCGCCCTGGAGCGACTGGAACGCGGCGGCTGGATATATACCGAAAACGGCGCACGCTGGTTCAAGTCCTCCGAACTGGGCGACGACAAGGACCGCGTGGTGGTTCGAGAGAACGGCCGAACCACCTATTTCGCGTCCGATGTCGCCTACCTGCTCAACAAGCTGGAACGCTGCCCGGGCACGCTGATTTATATCTTCGGCGCTGACCACCATGGCTACGTGCCGCGCCTGAAGGCGGCCGCCCGCGGACTCGGTGAAGACCCCGAACGGCTCGAATTTCAACTGGTGCAGTTCGCCGTGCTCTATCGCGGCAGCCAGAAGGTCCAGATGTCGACCCGCTCGGGTCAGTTCACCACGCTGCGCGAACTGCGCGATGAGGTCGGAACCGACGCTGCGCGTTATTTCTACATCATGCGCTCGCACGACCAGCACCTGGATTTCGACCTGGAGCTGGCCAAATCGAGAGCCAACGAAAACCCGGTCTTCTACATTCAATATGCGCACGCACGCATCCACAGCATTTTCCGCCAGCTCGATGGCCGCGGAATGAAGCACAACCAGGCCATTGGCGATGCCGCGCTCAAGCGGCTAGGCGAAGAGCACGAGCGTGCGTTGATGCAGGCCATGGGCCGCTGGCAGGAAATCATCGAAAGCGCCGCGCGGCGGCGGTCGCCGCATGACATCGCCCACTATTTGCACCACCTGGCCGGATTGTTCCACGCGTATTACAACGCGGCCCCGGTGCTGGTCGATGACGACGACTTGCGCAACGCGCGGCTGAACCTGGTGCTGGCCGTCGGCCACGTGCTGGCCGGAGGCCTGAAACTGATCGGCGTCAACGCCCCGGAGCAAATGTAATGGCACGCAAGCAGGCACGCCGGGGCAATCGCTCGTCCGGCCTGTTTCCGGCTTTTGCCGCTGGCGTCGTGTTTGGCCTGGGGCTGGCGATGCTGGCCTGGGTCGGCGGCTACCTGCCACACGGCGACCAGACCCCGCCGGGCCTGCCCAGCGGACGCGACGAGCCGGCGCTGATCGAAAGCCCCGGTGACGCGTCCGACGCCGGGAATCGCGACAGCCGCTACGATTTCTTCACCGTCCTGCCCGAAATCGAAGTGGTCGTGCCCAACCGCGAAATCGAGCAGCTCGCACGCGACAACCCGGAGCAGCCGGCCACATCGACCGGCGGCAGCTACGTCATCCAGGCCGGCTCGTTTCGCTCGGCCGCCGATGCCGAGGCGCTCAAGGCGCGACTGGCCATGCTGGGGCAGATTGCCAGCATCGAAACCGTCAAGGTCAACGACCAGACCTGGCACCGGGTCCGTTTGGGCCCATTCGAAAACGCCGGCAGCGCCGACAACGCCCGCCGCGAACTGCTCGACAACGGCTTCGAGGCCATGGTGCTCAGCGACGGCTGAGCCGGCACCCCAAACCGGCATCGGTGAATGGCGACGGCCAAAAAGCCGGTCTGAATTCGAATCGCAGCAGTTTTGACACGACACGGCCCTCCTCAGTAAACGAACCGAGTTTGGAGCGACATGCAAACAGCAACGGCCAAATCTGCATTGATGCTCCCTGGCGGTGGCGCCCGCGGCGCCTACCAGGTCGGCGTTCTCAAGGCGCTGGCTGAATTCCTGCCCGGCCCGGCGACACCATTTCCGATCATCTCCGGCACATCGGCGGGCGGCATCAACGCCGCGGTCCTGGCCAGCCACGCCGAAAACTTCGCCTACGGTGCCCAGCGCCTGGAACAGTTCTGGGGCAACCTTCGCTGCCACAATGTGTATCGCACCGGCTGGGTCCACAACCTGGCGACCGGGGTCCACTGGCTGGCCTCGATGACGCTGGGCGGACTCGGCGTGGCCAACCCGAAATCGCTGTTGAACAACGCACCGCTGGGCGACATGCTGCGCCGGGAACTGGACCGCGAAGGCATCGAAAGTTCGATCCGCAACGGTGTCCTGGAGGCGCTGCTGATCACCGCTTCCGGCTATGCGACCTCGCGTGCGGTCACTTTTTTCCAGGGCCGCGCCGATATCCCGGAATGGTCACGGTACCGACGCGCGGGGGTGCGCACTTCCATCGATGCCCGGCACCTGTTGGCCAGTGCCGCGCTGCCGCTGCTGTTTCCCGCCAAATGCATCGGCAACGAGTACTTCGGCGACGGCGGCATGCGCCACACGGCGCCGCTGAGCCCGCCGATTCACATGGGCGCCGACCGTTTGCTGATCATCGGCACGCGCGACGAAGCACCCGACCCCGAACCGGAGGTCTGCACTTGCTACCCGTCGCTCGGCGAGATCGGTGGCTACCTGCTCGACGTCATCTTCATGGACTACCTCAACAACGACCTGGCCCGCCTCAAGCGCATCAACCGCACGCTGCAACACATACCCGAATCGGCGCGTCCGGAAACCGGCCTCAGACCCGTCGATGCGCTGCTGATCCAGCCCAGCCAGGACTTGCGCGAAGTCTCCAACCGCCACATGCACCGCATCCCGGCCAGCGTCAAGACATTATTGCGCGGCGTCGGCGCCTGGGGTCCGGGCCGTCTGCCCAGCTATCTCCTGTTCGAAGCCGAATTCTGCCGCGAACTCATCGACCTGGGATACACCGACGGCCTGGCCCGCCAAAGCGAGATCGAACAACTGATGCGCGATTGATTCTGATTGCTTGGTCCGCACAACCGAAGAACAGATCGAGTCAAGCGCCGTGTGGCAATGCCGCCGTTTCCGGCGCAAGCCAGTTTTGACGAGTTTCCTTTGTGGAGTCACGGAAACCGAAACCGCTCATGCCACGAAGCAGCCGAACCGCGCAGCTGCCCAGTCAGGCGCCGGCGGACCCACGGCTGCGCAAATTGAGCACATGCCCGAGTATCAGAAGCACACCGCCGCTGGAAGTCACCAGTGCAATCGATCCGGCGCCCAGAGCGTGGCGCTGTTCGAGCACTGAGGCCAACAGCAACAACGCCAGGCCGAGGCTGGCCGGGATCCACATGCGCGCGTTGCGGTGGCGCAAGAAACCCAGCACGAACGCCGGCAGGCTGACCGGCAAAATGACGGCCAGCAAAATCAGGTGAAACATCTCATGGCTGAACAGACCGCTCGAGGCCAGCGGCGCAAAAATCAGTGCCAGCGGCAGGGCCAGGCACTGAACCAGGCAAAACGCCGACGCAGCAATTCCCAGGCGATCGAGCCAGCCGGCGGGCACTACGCGCTTGTCCAGGTTCAAAACGACATCC
>JAVVET010000124.1:0-5214 GCA_032251235.1 Wenzhouxiangellaceae bacterium | reverse complement strand
TCGAACTGAAGCGATCGATGCCCGCCCGATCCGGTGTCGAAGGCACAAACTGGAGTGTTACTGAGATACGACGCTAGTCAGGAAAGGGAGAAGGAACCGTCAATGCCCGTAGGTTCTTGGCCGGGTGAGCCTGTCGATCATTGGTGTGGCCATGTTCATCAGCAGGATCGCAAAAGCCACGCCGTCCGGGTAGCCGCCGAAGCGGCGGATGGCCAGCGTCAGCACGGCCACGCCGGCGCCGAAGACCAGGCGGCCGCGCAGCGTGGCGCTGCCGGAGACCGGGTCGGTGGCGATGAAGAATGCCGCGAGCACCAGGGCGCCTGAAAAAATGTGCTGCAGCGGGGAAGGGTTGATGTCCGGGCCGAACAGCCACATCGGCGTGGAAATCGCGATCGTGGTCAGCAATACCGCAACCGGTACGTGCCATGAAATGATCCGACGCCAGATCAGCCACAAGCCGCCGAGCGTGTAGAAGTTCGCGATCCATTCCCAGCCCAGTCCGCCGAAATCGCCAAAAATCGCCGACGCCCGGATCTCGGTGACCAGGCGGTTTTCGGCCACGCCGGTCTTGAGTGCGTCCAGCGGCGTCGCCTGGCTGATGGCGTCCCAGGAGAGCGCCTGCGGCAGGCTGCCGCTCAGGATGGCACGCGCCGTTTCCAGAAGACCCGGCAGGCCCGGCGACAGCTGTCTTGGTGCCAGCCATTGCGAAAGATCGATCGGAAAGGCGATGATGACCACGGCAAAGCCGACCATGGCCGGGTTGAACAGGTTGTGACCCAGCCCGCCATACAGATGCTTGGCCACGACGATCGCAAACAGCATGCCGGTCAGGGCGATCCACCATGGTGCCAGCGGCGGCACCGAAAGCGCGAACAGCACCGCCGTGACGACCGCGCTGTAGTCGGACAAAAAGGGCTGCAGTGGCCGCTTGCGCGCCTTGAGCATCAAGGCTTCCAGCGCCAGCGCAAAACCGGTCGCCAGCGCGATCTGGAACAGCACGCCGGGGCCGAAGAACCAGACGTGCGCGGCGATGCCCGGAACCAGCGCGTAAAGCACCTGGCGCATGACGCCGGAAACCGTGTTGATCGGTGGAAAATGCGGCGGCCCGGCCAGCGAAAGCCTCACGACTGGTCACCGTCATCGTCGCTGCCGTCGTTGCCGTTCTGTGCGGCCCTGGCGCGGGCCCGCTCGATCGCGGCCTGGACCTCGCTTTTGGCCCCGTCAGGGTGTTCGAGCTTGCGCTCGCGCCGTTCGCGCCGGGCCTTGCGCTGTTCGGCTTCATCGGCCAGGCGCGCCTGGCGAGCCTCGAAGCGTTGTTGCGCCCGGCGCGCGCGGGCATCCTCGATGCCGCGCTCGCGCATGATGTCCTTGCCGTGGCGGTAATGGTCGACCAGTGGAATATGGCTGGGGCAGACATGCGCACAGCAGCCGCACTCGATGCAGTCGAAAAGGTTCAGGCGTTCGGCCTCGGCGTAATTTTCGGCGCGCAGGTAATGAAAAAGCTCCTGCGGAAGCAGGCTGGCCGGGCACACGCGCACGCATTCGCCGCAATTGATGCAGGGCATTTCGGGCTGGGCCCGTTGCGTGTCGACCGGTCGCAGCGCCAGGATGCAGTTCGAACCCTTTTCGATGGGCACCTGGTCGGATGCCAGCGGCAGCCCGGACATGGGCCCGCCGAGCACGAGGCGGTCGATTTCGTCGGACAACCCGCCGGCGGCCTCGATCAGCAGGTGAATCGGCGTGCCCAGCAGCGCAATCAGGTTGCGCGGGTGCTCGATGCCCGGGCCGCTGATGGTCACGATGCGTTCGATCACCGGCGTGCCGTCGACAATGATGTCGCGCGCCGCGGCCGCCGTTGCAACATTCAGACACACCAGGCCCAGCGATTGCGGCAGGCCGTCGTGCGGCACTTCGCGGCCGGTCAGCACCTGGATCAGCTGCTTCTCGCCGCCTTCGGGGTAAATCGTCGTGACCTGCACGATGCGGCAGCGCCGGTCTGGATCGTATTGATCGACGATTTCATCGAAGGCCTTGCGCACGGCACCCATCTGGTCTTCGATGGCGATGACGACCTGCTCGGCGCCCAGCGCGCGCGCGAGCATCAGGCCGCCGGTGACGACGGCCTCGGGCCGGATGCGCATCAGCATCTCGTCGCAGGAGATGTAGGGCTCGCATTCGGAGCCGTTGAGAATCAGCGTATGAACGCCGGATGTCTGGTCATCCCAGTCGCCGCGAAGCTTGGCCGCGGTCGGAAACATGGCCCCACCGAGCCCCGCCAGGCCGCCGGCGCGCCAGTGCTCGATGAGGGCCGGGGCGTCGAGCTTGTGCCAGTCGTCGACCGGCTTGCGCGCGCACCAGCGTTCCCGGCCGTCGGGCGTCAATACGATGCAGCGCTTGAGGCCGCCGGGACGCTTGCCCGCCGGCCGGTCTTCGATGGCCGACACCGTGCCCGAAGTGGGCGCATGGATCGGGACCTCGCAATCGCTTCGTGCCCGGGTCAGCGGCTGGCCCTTGAGGACTTGCTCGCCAGTCTCGACCAGGCACTCGCCGGGCGGGCCCTGGTGTTGCTGGAGCGGCAGGCACAGCGTTTCGGGCAGGGCCGGTCGCATCAGCGGGTCGCGACAGGCGATCTGTTTGTGGTGACGCAGCTTGAGGCCGCCGGGAAAGCGGTGCAACTGCTCGCCGACTTCGATGTCAGGCATGCGCACGCTCCGCTTCACGGATGCGGATCGGAATTTCACTGGGGACTTCAATCATGCCCGAATCGAGCGGCCAGACCTGGGGCCGGGGGCGTTCGACCAGGTCGATGCAGTCGACCGGGCAGGGCGGCAGGCACAATTCGCAGCCGGTGCAATCGGCGTCGATGACCGTGTGCATCAGTTTCGGCGCGCCGATGATGGCATCGACCGGGCAGGCCTGGATGCACAGCTTGCAGCCAATGCAGCGGTCCTCGTCGATGACGGCAACCGTGAGCGGTCCGGTTTGGCCGTGCCGGGTATCGAGTGCCGGCGCTTCGCGTCCGAGCAGATCGGCCAGCGCCTTGACCCCGGCCTCGCCGCCGGGCGGACACTGGTTGATGTCGGCCGCGCCGGCGGCAATCGCTTCGGCATACGGCCGGCAGCCGGGGTAGTCGCATTGCCCGCACTGGGTCTGCGGCAGCAGCGCATTGATTTGTTCGACCACCGAATCCTCGTCGGGCTTCAAGCGCCCGGCGCTGATCAGCAGCACCAGGCCGATGCCCAGCAGCAGTGCCAGCAGTAGACCGATTGCCGGCAGCATGTTGGCCAGGGCCGTCACAGCCGCGCGAACCCGGCAAAGCCCATGAATGCCAGCGCCATCAGGCCGGCTGTGATCAGACCGATTGGCGCGCCGCGGAAGCTGTCGGGTACATCGGCCATGGCCAGGCGCTCGCGGGCGGCAGCCAGCAATACCAGCACCACGCCGAAGCCCAGCGCGGCGCCGAAGCCGTACAGCGCCGATTCGACCAGCGAATGCTGTTCTCGAACGTTGAGCAGGGCCACGCCCAGTACGGCGCAGTTGCTGGTGATCAGCGGCAGGTAAATGCCCAGCAGGCGGTGCAGCAGCGGCGCGCTGTGGCGCATCACCAGTTCGGTCAGCTGCACCAGCCCGGCGATGACGATGATGAAGGCGACGATGCGCAAATATTCCAGGTTCAGCGGAACCAGCACCCAGGTCGTCAACAGGTAGCTGGCCACCGACGACAGGGTCAGCACGAAGGCCGTGGCCATGGCCATGCCGGCAGCGCCCTCGAGCCGGTTCGAAACGCCGAGAAACGGACACAGGCCGAGGAACTGGATCAACACGAAGTTGTTGACCAGCGCGGCGCTGACGATGATCAGGATCAGGTCCATGGTTGCGAAGCGTCGATGGGCTCGATGGGCGTGCTCGGAGACATGGCGCGGGCGGTGCGGCTACCGGACCCGCATGCCGGGTCGTGCATCGCTGTCGGGGCTCAGCAGGTACGGGCCGCCGTCATCGCCGCCGGCGGCCAGCACCATGCCTTCGGACAGGCCGAAGCGCATCTTGCGCGGTTTGAGGTTGGCGACCATCACGGTCAGTCGGCCCTCGAGGTCTTCGGGCTTGTAGGCCGACCGGATGCCGGCAAACACCTGGCGGGTCTCGCCGCCGATGTCGAGCACCAGCCGCAGCAGCTTGTCGGCGCCCTCGACGTAGCCGGCTTTGCTGATTCGCGCCACCCGCAGATCGACCTTCATGAAATCTTCGATGGTGATTTCCGGGGCCAGTTCCAGCGCCGGCGGTTCGGCGGCCGGTTCCGGGGTGGCCGAAGCCAGTGATTCGCGTGCGTCTTCCATGATGGCCTCGATTTGAGTGGGTTCCACGCGCTGCGCCAGCGGCTGGAATTTTTCGATGGGGTGGTCGAGCAGCGGCGTCCGGATCGAATGCCACAAGCTCAGGTCGGTATTGAGAAATTCGCCGGCGCGCGCGGCGATCGTCGGGATGACCGGGCAAAGCCAGGTCATGAGCACGCGAAACAGGTTCAGCGCCTGGCTGCACACGGCAAGTACTGCGGCCTCGGAGCCGGCCTGCTTGGCCATCTGCCAGGGCTTGTGCTCGTCGACGTACTGGTTGGCCCGATCGGCCGAGGCCATGATGCGCCGGATTGCCGAAGCGTAGTTGTTGTTTTCGAAATCCTGGGCGATGGCTTCGCTTGCGGCCAAAAAAGAATCGTAAAGCTCCGGGTCGGCAAGCGTCGGCGATAGCCGGCCTTGACCGAACTTGTGGATGAAACCGGCCGAACGGCTGGCGATGTTGACCAGCTTTCCTACCAGGTCGGCGTTGATGCGATTGGTGAAATCATCGAAGTTCAGGTCGATGTCGACCAGCCCGGGACCGAGCTTGGCAGCCACGTAATAGCGCAGGTAGTCCGGCGGCAAGTGGTCCAGCCAGGTGCGCGCCATGATGAAGGTGCCGCGCGATTTGGACATCTTGGTGCCGTTGACCGTCAAAAAGCCGTGCGTGTGCACGCGGGTCGGCCGGCGAAAGCCTGCGCCCTCGAGCATGGCCGGCCAGAACAGGCAATGAAAGTAGATGATGTCCTTGCCGATGAAATGATGCATCTCGGTATCCGAGCCCGGCCGCACCCATTCGTCGAAGTCCAGTCCGCGCCGTTCGCAGATGTCGCGGAAGCTGGCCAGGTAGCCGACCGGCGCGTCCAGCCAGACGTAAAAGAAC
>JAVVET010000123.1:0-5327 GCA_032251235.1 Wenzhouxiangellaceae bacterium | reverse complement strand
TGACCGGCGGGTAGAGGCCGGGCAGGGCGGCCGAGGCCTGGACCGCGCGCGAGATCGGCACGTCGACGCTGTCGGGCTCGCCGAAACGCACCGCCGCACCGGTATCGAGATCCATCGCGACGATGCGCAGGCTGGTTTCGAGCTCGCGGAAATCGTTGCTGCGGCCCGGACGTGACAGCACCTGGGCGACGAACTGGTGGATGGTGTCGTTATCGAAGATGCCGGTCGGCAGGATGCGATTCAGGCCGCCGACCGATTCGAGCCGGCCGATATGGGTGGGGTGGCGCACCGCTTCGACCAGCAGTTCCAGCATCGCACCGGGCAGGTTGCGTGCGCGCTTGACGAACTCGGCCACGGCCGGGCGCAGGAACTGCTCGGGCTCGAACGAAAATTCGGCGCCGGGCGCGCCCATGAAGATCCGGCACATCTGGCTGGTGGTGACCTGGTTGGCCAGGCTGGTGGCCAGGAACGCGCCGGCGCTGACGCCGACGTAGTTGTCGAGCTGGTGCAGGTGCAGCCCGTCGATGCCCTCGTCGAGCGCCTGCAGCGCGCCGAGCTCGTAAATTGCGCCCAGTGGACCGCCGCCGGCAATGGCCAGGCCGATTTTCGGCAGGCGCTTGGCGCGCCGCTGTTTCGATGCGGGGTTGAGCGTCAGCATGAGGCGGTCGTGTCGTTCATGAAGCGGTTTCCGACAAGGGATCGTACTGATTGTAACGCCGCGACCGTTCGATCGATCCGGTTGCGAATGTGAACCGGATCACGGGCGCTCGATTCGATGCCGCGGGTTTCGGACACGCTGTTTCGCCGGCTGCGGCGTTACTATCGCAGTTTCCTTGCCCGAGAAGCGCCGATGACTGTTGCCGAAGGCGAACAGGCCCCCGATTTCGAGCTGCCCGACCAGGACGAGCGCGCGTTCCGGCTTGCCGACCAGCGCGGCCGCTGGCTGCTGCTGGTGTTCTACCCAGGCGACGAGACCCCGGTGTGCACGCGCCAGTTGTGCGAATACCGCGACGGCATCGACGAGTTCGCCGATCTTGGCGTCGACGTGATCGGCATCAGCGCCGACAGCGCCGAATCGCACCGAAAGTTTCGCGCCCGCCGCGAGCTGCCGTTCCCGCTGCTGACCGACGCCGACCTGGGCGTGGCGAAGCGCTACGGCTGCAAGGGCCTGATGGGCATGAAGCGCGGCGTGTTCCTGGTCGACCCGGACGGCGTGTGCCGCTACGTCCATGTCGAATCGGTGGCCGTGTTCCGGCGCGGCCGCGACGAGCTGGTCGAGGCCATACGCGCCGCCCAGGAGCAATGAGCGGGCCCGGCGCGAGTCACCTGGGCGAGCAGATCGAGGCCAGCCAGGCCCTGCTGGCCCAGCTTGATCGAGACCCGGGCGCCTACCCGCGGCTGGCCGAGCTGCAGCACTGGCAGCGCTGCCGGCTGCGCGAGACCTACGACGATCTGCGTCGCCACGAGCGCTTTCGTCCGGCCTGCGTGTTCTTTCTCGAGGAGCTCTACGGCGGCCGCGACATGCGCGAGCGCGACCGCCAGCTCGAGCGTGTGCTGCCGATCATGTCGCGCATGCTGCCCGATCGCATCCTGCACGCCGTCGGCGAGGCGATGCGGCTGCAGCACATCAGCATGGATTTCGACGCTCGGCTGTCGCAGGTCATCGAAGGACCGCTGGATCAGCCGGCCTATGCCGCCGGCTACCGCCGGTTGACCGACTGGGATGGGCGCGAGGATCAGATCGAGCTGATCGACCAGCTCGGCCGGCTGCTCGAGCGCATCGTCCAGCGACCCATGATCCGGCGGCTGGTGCGGCTGATGCACGGCCCGGCGCACGCGGCCGGGTTCGGCAAGCTGCAGGAATTCCTGGCCCAGGGGCTGGATGCGTTTTCGCAGATGAACGACCAGGCCGGTCGTTTCGTCGACACCATCATCGAGCGCGAGCGCACCGCGCTTGAGCGCATGCGCGACGGCGATGACTGGCCGTTCGCCGAATGGATCGGCGAAGGCCCCGAAACCTGAGCGATTTCAGGCTTCAGTTCGCCGGCCGGATCCGCCACAGGCCGTCGTTGCCCTCGCCGTTGTCGGTGACGAAATAAACGGACCCGTCCGGGCCGACGGCCAGGTCGCGCACCCGGCCGGCCTTGCCCTGGATCAGGCGTTCCTCGTGCACGACCTCGCCGCCTTCGAACACGATGCGGCGGATCTGCTCGGTGGCCAGGCCGCCGGTCAGCAGGTTGCCGCGCCAGTTCGGGAATGCGTCACCGGTCAGCACGGCCAGACCCGACGGGTGCAGCCCCGGGGTCCAGTCGATTTCGGGATCGACGACCCCGGCCATGCTGCGCCGCGTGTATGGAAAATAGCGCTTCTCGGTGCGGTAGTCGCGCCCGCGCGAGACGATCGGCCAGCCATAATTGGCGCCCGGCACGATCTGGTTGAGTTCGTCCCCGCCGCGCGGGCCGTGCTCGGTGGCCCAGACCGTGCCGGTTTCGGGGTGCACCAGCAGTCCCTGGATATTGCGATGGCCGTAGGACCAGATTTCCTGCTTGGCGCCGTCGATGCCGGTGAACGGGTTACCGGCCGCGGGTGAACCGTCTGCGTTGAGCCTGAGCAGGCTGCCGGCATGGTCGGCGATGTCCTGGGCGCGTGGCGGCGCGGCCCCGCGATCGCCGATCGACATCAGCAGCGTGCCGTCGGGCAGCCAGGCCAGCCGCGAGCCGTAATGCCGGCCGGGGGTCGAGAACCGGTCCTGGACGAAAAGCTGCTCCAGCCCGGTCAGCCGGTTGCCGTCCAGGACGGCGCGCGACAGCGTCGTGGCGCTGTTGACCCCGTCCGGTCCGGCCTGCGACCAGGTCAGGTAGACCTGCCGATTGGTCTCGAACTCCGGATGCACGGCCACATCCAGCAGGCCGCCCTGGCCGCGGGCAGCCACCTCGGGCGCGCCCTCGACCACGCTGGACCGTTCGCCGTCGATCAGCAGCAGCCGACCGCCGCGCTCGGTAACCAGCAGCCGCCCGTCCGGCAGAAACTCCATGCCCCACGGCTCGTCCAGCCCCTCGATCACCGGTTCGAGCTCGATGGTCTGGTATTCCGTTCGCAGCGTTTCGGCCTGAGCGGTACCCGCGCCGAGCGCCAGCAACAGGCTCGGAATAATCATTCTGCCAATACGCATCGTTGACTCCTTCTGAGATGAGTTGCTGGGAGAACCAGGTAAGCGAAGACAGAAGAATAATCGATCGGTGCTCTAGATTCGTCTTGCTCGACTTGCAAAACGGCATCAATCTGTGGTAAAGACCAGATCACAGAATGCGGGAATGAATGTTCTCCATTCCACAGTCTTGTTCCCAAGGGGAGGTCATCATGTTCCAGATTCATCATCTGTCCGGCACGCGGCTGGCTGCCACTTCCATGCTGCTGCTCATGCTGAGCCCGCTCTCGACGTTCGCGGCCATCATTTCTGGGACAGTCACCGAGGCCGCGAGTGGCACACCGATTGCCGGAATCGAGGTCTGCAGCATCGAAGATGCTAACAATCACCTGCACACCTGTGTGTTCTCGGGCCCGGCCGGCGAGTACACCATCAGCGGCCTGCCCGACACCGGCCTGATCCGCATGCTTGCCGCGGAAACGGCGAGCTTCCCCAGCCAGCAGTGGCCGGGAATCAATTTCGGCGAACCGGGTGAGGGTCAATCCATCGATCTGGCCGCAGGCGACCGCAGCGATATCAATTTCGCGCTGGTACCTGGTTTCCGAATTACCGGTCAGGTCACAGGGGCCGGTGGCAGCACGGTGGATTCGTTTGGTGCTCAGTTCGTGCGTGTGATCGACCAAGGTTTTTGGTTCTTCGGTGGCGGGAGCAGTCCGGATGGCACGTTTTCCAGCAACACCATGGTTGCCGGCGATTACAAGTTTTTGATTACAACGCATGGAACCGTGGACAATCCCGATCGTTTCGTCGATCAGTTATTTGGGGGCGGACCTTGTGTGGACGCGCAATGTGATCTTGTCAACGAGGGGACTCCCATTGCGCTTGTCGACGCTGATGTCAATGTCGGAACAGTCGAGCTGCAGCCTGGTTTCGTCGTTCGGGGCACTTTGACCGAGGCCGCTACGGGCAGTCCGGTGCCTGACGACTCCGTCTTCGTCCAGGTGTTCGACGACACCGCTTCGCTGGTCACCAGTGGTGGGCCCATCGGTGGCGCTTATGCCACCAGCGCAATGCCCGATGGCAGCTATCGGGTCTTGATGAACGCCAATTCAGCCGGTGGGCCGTTTGTCAATCAACTGTACAACGGGAACAATTGCGGGCTGAACTGTGATGTGTTGGCTGGCGATCCGGTAGTGCTTGCAGGGGCAGATTTCATCCTCGATGCAGTCATGATCGAGGGCGGGACGATCACCGGCCAGGTAACGTCCCTGGAAACCGGTCTGGCCATTGAAGGTTGGGTGCACATCTTGTCGACTCAAGGGGAATTCCTGCGCACGGAGCCCATTGCGCCGGATGGCACGTATGCCATCGCCGGTCTTGACCCCGGGGACTACCTGGTATTTTTTCAAAGCGGGGGTTCAAGCGCCGCCTACCTGGACCAGCTCCATAACGGCGTGACGTGCCCCGACTTTGGATGCGATGTGCCCGCACTGGGCACGCCTGTATCCGTCACTGCCGGGCAGGAGATAACCGTCAGTGCGCAGCTGCAGCGCGGCGCGCTGCTCACTGGAACGGTCGCAGGCGCCGGTGGCGAGGTGATCACCGATGCGCATCTGAATTTGTGGGATACGTTGGGCAATTTCGTTGCAGGCAGATCGGTGGATGCGTCTGGCCAGTACGTATTTCCGGCCATTCTGCCGGGTACGTACCGACTTGCAGTGACGCCGCACGGAGTGGATGGCAATTTCCTGCCGCAGCTGTTCGATGGCATCGATTGCCTTGCATTCTGCCCGCCCGATCAGGGCAGCGATCTGGTGCTCGATGGTGGCGAACGGGTAGTGGATTTCGTGCTCAATCCCGGATTCAGGTTATCTGGCAACGTGTTCGACGAGAACGATTCGGCCATCGCGATCACCGAAGGTTCTGTTGATCTCTACGATGCCCAGGGCAATTCGCTGGCCGGTTTCGGTCTGGATTCCAGCGGCGCGTGGACCAGTTCGGCCTTGCCGGCCGGAAGCTACAAGCTGGTGTTCAACCCGTCCGGGCAGTTTGCCAGCT
Organism: Wenzhouxiangellaceae bacterium; assembly: GCA_032251235.1. GTDB lineage: Bacteria > Pseudomonadota > Gammaproteobacteria > Xanthomonadales > Wenzhouxiangellaceae. Next base: position 121 of record JAVVET010000123.1, on the reverse strand, counting down.
ACCAGCGTGAAATCTTCGACGACATCAAATGCGAAGGCTTCTGTGATGTACAGAACCTTGGCACGGTGATCGAGCTCATCGACCAGGATGTGGTGGTCGATGCCGGGCTCAAGCGTCAGAA
>JAVVET010000122.1:0-5469 GCA_032251235.1 Wenzhouxiangellaceae bacterium | reverse complement strand
GCGACCGAGCGCACCGGAGGCGTACTCGCCTGTACGGTGAGGATGCGCGACCGAGCGAAACGTCCCAGATGCGGGGCCTGACGGCGCCGCAGTAGAGGGGGTGGTGAATAAGGTGGGTTAAAACATAAAACCGAGCCTTAGCGAGCGCCTTCGCGGACCCAGTTGCCGAATTCGCCCTGGGCGTAGACTGTCCCTTCGTGTGGGCCGATGAAGGCCGTGGCGACCGGGTCGTCGGGGCCGCGGAACAGGTCGGGGGCGACCGGGATCAGGGTTCTCCAGCGCCTGCTGGTGCGGTATTCGAGCCGGCCGTCGCCGGCTCGAATCTGCATGGTCTGGTTGCGCCAGCCCTCGCGGGCGAAACGCGTGGTCGCGCGGCGGTAGCTGCCGGCGAGTGCTTGCAACGCGTCCGGGTCCGGCGAAAATGACTCAGGTGCCGCCGGCGGCAATGGTGCGACCACCCAGCTTTCGAGAATGTTGCGCATTTCGCGCAGCGGCGCGTGGTCGAACATCGTGGTGACGACGAAAAAGCCCCGTTTCGATACCGGATTGTAGGCAAACCGGGTCAGGTAGCCATCGGCGTCGCCGCCGTGAGCATGAATGAGTTGGCCGTCGGCAACGTCGGAATAAACCCCCAGGCCGTAGCCGTAGCGCATCCCGGCGCGCGCGGCCAGCGTGGTAGTTGGCGTTTCCAGCCGCCGGATCTGGGCCGGTTCGAAGACCTGCCGGCCGTCAAGCTTGCCGCGGTGAATCAGCAGTTTCAGGAAATTGGCCATGTCGCCGGGGCGCAGGTTGAGCGCGCCGGCCGGACGGTAGAGAAAATGCCAGTAGCGGATCGGCTCCTTCGGATCGGTGTTGTAGCCGCCGACCCGGTGCCGGTCGACGGCGTCGCTTCGATTGAAGCTGGCCGACGGCATCTGCAGCGGGTCGAATACCTGCTCGCGGGCGAAGACCTCGAAATCGACCTGGCAGGCCTGCTCCAGAGCCCAGGCCGCCATGCCGGGTCCCGAACTTGTATAGGAATGATGCAGCCCCGGCGGCCATTGCGCGATTCGCGACTCGGGTCGAAGTGCCAGTGCCTGGTTCAGCGATACCGGTTCGTTGTACTTGAACTCGAATCCGCTCATGTCGTGCCAGCCCGGGGTTTGCTCCATCAGCATGGCCGTCGTGAGCGGGTGCGAAGCGGCCCAGCGGTTCTGATGCGGTGCCGGGGCGGCGAACTGTTCGAGCGGCTGGTCCAGCTGCAGGCAGCCCAGTTGCTGGGCGCGCAGCAACGCCAGGCCGGTAAAGGCCTTGGAGATCGATCCAAGTCGGTAGTAATCGGTTTCCGAGACCGGCCGCGGGTCGTCCCAGGCGCGGATGCCGAAGCCCTGATCCATGACGGTGTGCTGGCCCTCGACCATCACGAGCCAGGCCGAGGCCATGCCCGATTCGGTCCGTATCGCATCGATGCGCCCGGCGATTGCCTCCAGTGTTTCGTTATCAGAAACCTGTGCGCCGGCCGCGGCGGCTGCTGAAAGTCCAAGCCAGGCAGCCAGCGCGGGCAATCGGGGTCGTTTCGGAATCATGGTCCGGCAGGTACGTATTTTCGACGCCGATATCGATTCCGGAGAGGGCTTGGTGCCAGCTTGCCTTGAATTCATTTTGGGTCCACAGCGCTTGTCCAGGGTGGTTTTGAGCATTCGACCGGACCCGGATGGCGCGCATTGCGAAAATTTGGAATGACCAGCTTGAGCTGTCCATCCTGTGTGGCATTCGGGATTTGGCCTCTGGGCTGGAGATTGGGGTCCATCGTCCCCACATTTCAACGTTGCCTCAAAAGCCCGGATTGTTTGAATGAGCCAGTACGTCTACACCATGAACCGCGTCAGCAAGATCGTGCCGCCGAACCGCACGCTGATCAAGGATGTTTCGCTATCGTTTTTCCCTGGCGCCAAGATTGGCGTTCTGGGCCTCAACGGTGCCGGCAAGTCGACGGTGCTGCGCATCATGGCCGGCCAGGACCTCGAGTTCGACGGCGAGGCCAGGCCCCAAGCGGGCATTCGCATCGGATTTTTGCCGCAGGAGCCGGACTTGCCGGAAAACGAGAGCGTGCGCGAGGCCATCATGGAGGGTGTGGCCGAGTTGCGTGACATGCTCAAGCGCTTCGACGAGATTTCCGAAAAGTTCGCCGAGCCGATGAGCGACGAGGTCATGAACGAATTGCTGTCCGAGCAGGCCGACCTCCAGGACCAGATCGACTCCGGTGGCGGTTGGGACCTGGATCGAACGCTGGAAGTGGCCGCCGACGCTCTCCGGCTGCCGCCCTGGGATGCTCAGATCAGCGTGCTTTCCGGTGGCGAACGCCGCCGGGTGGCGTTGTGCCGCCTGCTGTTGTCCAAGCCCGACATGCTGCTGCTCGACGAACCCACGAACCACCTCGATGCCGAGTCGGTGGCCTGGCTGGAACGGTTTTTGCACGATTTTCCCGGCACCGTCATGGCCGTGACTCACGATCGCTACTTCCTCGACAACGTCGCCGGCTGGATCCTCGAAATGGATCGCGGGCGCGGGATCCCGTTCGAGGGCAATTATTCTTCCTGGCTGGAGCAAAAGCACGCCCGGCTGGAAATGGAGGAAAAGCAGGAGCGCTCGCATCAGCGCAGCCTGAGGGAAGAACTGGAGTGGGTGCGGTCCAATCCCAAGGGCCGGCAGGCCAAGAGCAAGGCGCGCCTGAAGCAGTTCGAGGAATTGAATTCGAAGGATTTCCAGGCGCGCAACGAAACCCAGCAGATCTACATTCCGCCGGGCCCGCGGCTCGGCGACCAGGTGATCGAGGTCAACAAGCTGAGCAAGGGCTTTGGCCATGACCTGTTGATCGAAGACTTGAGCTTTACCGTCCCGCCGGGCGCGATCGTTGGCATCATCGGCGGCAACGGCGCCGGCAAGACCACGCTGTTCAAGATGATTGCCGGCCAGGAACAAGCCGATGCCGGCGAGGTGATCGTCGGCAGCACCGTCAAGCTGGGTTACGTCGACCAGCGCCGCGACAGCCTGCAGGACGATCGCCAGGTATGGGATGAAATCTCCGACGGCTCGGAAATGATCCAGGTCGGCAATTATTCGATCCCGGCGCGCCAGTACGCCAGCCGCTTCAACTTCAAGGGCGCCGACCAGCAAAAGCGCGTCGGCCAGTTGTCCGGCGGCGAGCGAAACCGGCTGCACCTGGCCAAGGTGCTGCGCTCGGGCGGCAACGTGCTGATGCTCGATGAGCCGACCAACGACCTGGATGTCGAAACGCTGCGTGCGCTCGAAGAGGCGCTGCTGGCCTTCCCGGGCTGCGTACTGGTGACCTCGCATGATCGCTGGTTTCTCGACCGCATCGCCACGCACGTGCTGGCCTTTGAAGGCGATTCGCAGGTCGAATGGTTCGAAGGCAACTTCAGCGATTACGAAAAGGACCTCAAGCGCCGCAAGGGCGAGCATGCAGGTCCTCACCGGATTCGCTACAAGCGAATCGACGGTTAGGTGGTCTCAGTGGATTGTGCCGGCGGCCCGCGTTGCGGACTGTTTCGTCGTTTGGTCGTTTGGTCGTTTGGTCGTTTGGTCGTTTTGTTTCAGGCGCGAGCCGCGCCTGCGGGTGTCCCCGTTCCAAACTTGTTCATGAATGGCGGCAGGAGGCTGTAGTCGTTTTTGGCCAGCAGCGTCGATGAGGAGGTTTGATCCCGCCGGGGAACGTAGGCTGCGCTTGTCCAGCCCACGAAAACCAGGCCGTTTCCCTGCATTATTTTCCGGAAGCCGGAAGCCGGAAGCCGGAAGCCGGAAGCCGGAAGCCTTTACCTGACTAGCGTCGTGTCTCAGCAACACTCCAGTTTGTGCCTTCGACACCAGATCGGGCGGGCATCGATCGCTTCAGTTCGACGCGTGGCGAGGCCTTCAGCGATCGTTACCCGCTCGATCCTTGCTCTGGAACTCACCCGAATCCCTAAACGGGCATGAACGATCTCGATCACTGAGGCACGACGCTCGTCAGGAACCTTTATTCCCCGATTTTGCTTTCCAGTTCGGCCACGCGTTGTTCCAGTTCGGCGACGCGCTGCGCCAGGCTCGCGCTTTGCGCCTCGTCGTCCGCTGTCGATGGGGTTGGGCCGTGGAACTGGGCGGCGTCGACCGGCCCGCACAACAGGTGCATGTAGCGGTCTTCGCGCTGGCCCGGCCCACGCGGTAGCCGGACGACCATCGGCGCCTCCCGGGCGGCCAGCCGCTCCAGCGTGTAGCGCACGTCGTCGAGGCCTTCGAAGTGGTGCAGTCTTTCGGAGCGCGTGAACAACTCGGCCAGCGTTTGCGGCCCGCGCAGCAGCATCAGCCCCAGCAATACGCGCTGGGCCTTGGTGACCTGCAGCGCCGTGTCGACCCGATGGTAATAGCGCGAGGCCCGGGCGCCGTATTCGCTTTTGACCAGTCCCCGCGGTTCCAGCTTGCGCAATGTCTGGCCCACCCGGCCGGGGTCGAGCTTCATCACCGGGTTGCGATTGCTTTTCTGGTTGCACGCCGTGACGGTGGCGTTCTGGGTCAGTGGATAGGTTTCAGGCGTGGTCGATTCTTTCTCGATCAGGCAGCCGAGCACGCGTGCCTCGTCGCGGGTCAAGGGCGGATCCAGCGGCAGATTCTCCCCGGTTTCGATTTGGTCGTCGGTCATCAGCTTTTCTGCTTTGGTTTGCGATTGCTTGATTATGAATCAATTCCCCGATCCGACGAGTTTTCTTCGCCAGGGATTTCGGGAGCACCTCAAAGGTCCAGGCGCCAGGAGCTTGTCGGACCCGACCGGTCTTAGCGAGGGAAAGTCGGTTGGAGTCGCCTGGGCAGGTGCTTACGGCAGGTCAACCACGACAAGCTCGGGCACGATCAATGATGGATTGTCGACAGGTCCTGAATCATGGCCGGAACGGGCGCGGATGCCAGCCCAGCTTTCTGCGCGCATCGCTGTCGTCGACGATCAGGTCCATGCGCTGACGGGTGACCATTGCCGGGCTGATTCCATGCATCCTGCCCAGTCCATGCGCCAGGCGCAGTGCGCAATTGGCCAGCATGGCCGGTGCCGGAACCAACACCGGGTTGACCCCGGCGCTGGACGCGATTCGTCGTATGAAATCCGGATACGGCAGCGTTTCGCCACCACCCAGGTCGAAGACCTCGGCGCCGGAATGGTCCCGAGCCAGGAGGCCGACGATGAGGCCGGCCAGGTCTTCAGCGTGCACGGGTTGGCGCAGCCCCTTGCCGGCCACCGGCGCCCAGCGACGGCTGCCAAGCCAGTTCCTGACCTGGGAAATATTGCCGTCGACCGGACCACCGTAGATCAGTGTCGGGCGCAGCAATGTCACGGCGATCGCGCGCTTTTCGGCCATCTGCAGCAGGCGCTGCTCGGTTTCGATCAGCCCGGCGATCAGTTCGCGTTCGGCCACGCTGAGTTCCGAGTCGCAGCGCAGGATGGCA
>JAVVET010000121.1:0-5552 GCA_032251235.1 Wenzhouxiangellaceae bacterium | reverse complement strand
GAAACCTGAAACCTGAAACCTGAAACCTGACCCCATGCCCCTGACCCTTCCGCCACTATCCCTGTACATCCACTTGCCGTGGTGCGTGTCCAAATGCCCGTATTGCGATTTCAATTCGCACGCGCTTTCCGGCGACTTGCCCGAACAGGCTTATGTCGATGCTTTGCTGAAGGACCTGGAGCTGGACCTGCCACGCACCTGGGGCCGGGTCGTGGGCTCGGTTTTCTTCGGCGGCGGCACGCCCAGCCTGTTTTCGGCCGCGGCAATCGGTGCAATCCTCGACGGTGTCTCAGCGCGCATGCGCCTGGCGCCGGATGCCGAAATTACATTGGAGGCGAACCCGGGCACGGTCGAGCACGATCGCTTCGAAGCCTATCGCGCCGCCGGCGTCAACCGCATCAGCCTGGGGGTTCAGACCTTCGACGATGACCGACTGCAAACGCTGGGCCGAATCCACGATGGCCGCCAGGCCGGTCAGGCAATTCGCGCCATCCTCGCCGCCGGCTTCGACAATTTCAATATCGACCTGATGTGGGCCTTGCCCGGCCAGACCGTGGCCCAGGCGCTGGCCGATATCGAAGCGGCATTGGCGTTTGAACCGACCCACCTGTCGCATTACCAGCTCACGATCGAGCCCAATACCGTATTCGCCGCCCGCCCGCCGACACTGCCCGACGAGGAGATCGTCTGGGCCATGCAGGATGCCTGCCACGAGCGACTGGCCGGGGCGGGCTTCGAAGCCTATGAAATTTCGGCCTGGGCCAGGCCCGGGCGTGCCAGCCGCCACAACCTCAACTACTGGCGCTTCGGCGACTACATCGGCATCGGCGCCGGTGCTTCGGGCAAGATCACGCTGCCGGCCGAGCACGCCGTGCTGCGGACCCGGCGCAAGAAGATTCCGCATTCCTGGATGGCTGCGGCCGGTGACGGCTCGTTCATCGCCGAGCAAAGCCCGGTGTCGAACGAAGACCTGGCGTTCGAATACATGCTCAACCGCACGCGCCTGGCCGAAGCCATACCGGTGGTCGAATTCGAAGCGCGCACGGGTCTTGGGGATGCGGCACTCGAGCCCGGGCTCACGCGAGCGACCGAACTCGGCCTTTTGCGCCGCGATGGTCGGGTAATCATACGGACGCCGCGTGGCGGGCAATATCTGAACGACCTGCAGGCGCTGTTTCTGCCGGACGCGTGAGTGCATTGACAAGTGGTCGCGCGACCGTACGCACAATCGCCCCGCCGTTCAATTAAAAGCTTCCGAATCCCGTTCGGTGATCCGCTTCAGGCGTTCTTTCAGCCAGCCAAAGCCGATGCGTTCCTGCTCCAGGCGAATGCGCTCGCCGATGCGGTCGTCGCGCAGCGTTTCGTAAAGCTGGCCTTCGCTGTGTGTCAGCCGACGGAGTTGGCCACTGAAGCGACGATCCTTCGGTTCCTGGGTCCACAGTGGTCGATGCGCGTCGAGCGTGGCACGGTCCATCAGCAGCGACCGGGCGTCCGGCAGCTGGTGGCGCAGGCGGTTGAGGATGGCAAAGCCGTGGCTGTCGATATCGCCCCAGCCCAGTAGTGGACTTGCCGCTCGGCCAGCCAGTGGGCGTCGACGCAGGATTTGAGAATGCGGCGCACCTCGAACTGGTTTTTCTGGTCTTTCAGGCGCCGCACGAAACCCATTTCGATGATTTTGTTGAGGTCCATGCCGACCCGGTCGATGAGTTTGGCCTGGTTCGCGGTCTCGGGCAGGAACAGCCGCAGCAGATCGACGATTCCATCGCGCGACAGCACCAGCCGGCGCTGGTCGCCGCTGGCATCGTGTTCGGCCAGTTTCTTGCGCAGCAGTGCCAGCAGCAGGCTGACCGGATAGCTCAGCTGGCGGCGCGCCACCAGCCGGGGCAAAGGCGCCTCATCGTCATCGGTGCTCTGGATCTGGCGCAGGAATGCATGGCCTTCGGCCTCGTCGACGATCAACTCCAGCCCGATGAGTGCGGCGTAGTCGGCCACGGCCGCCTGCTGGTCAACCAGGTCGCGCCAGGCGTTTTCGTGGCTGTCGCGATAGACCACGCCTTTGAGCAGGCTGATCAGCGCCAGTGAAATGGAGGTGTTGGCAGGGCTTGCAGTCACGCCGCTAGTGTATCCGTCAATGCCGGCAGCGCGTTCAGCACAGGTGGCTTGGGTCAGCGCGAAAAGATCAGCTGCGGCACGCGCGCCTGGCGCTCGATGCCATCGGCGCCGATCCAGGCAATTGCCCGGATCTTCGATTCGTCGATGATGGCGCGGGGATCTTCGGCGGCGATCGCGAGATAGCTGACCAATTCGGCCAGGCCCATTTGCAGCGGGCTTTGTTCGACCAGTCCCTCCAGGCTGACCTGGCTGCGGCTTTGCAGCGCGCGTCGGATGTTGGCGCGCAACTGGTCGCGATCGACGAACAGCTGGTTGAACAGCGCGTCGCTGTCGACATCGGCCCGGCCTTCGCTGAGCTGCTGCTGCTCGATGCGTGGCTTGATCGGCGGCGAATACATCGGCCCTGGTCGGAATCGGCGATCGCATCCTGTTCGCCGAAGATGTCGTCAAGAACCTCACCTTTGTTGCCCTCGAAGCGCGTGATACGTTCGCGCACCTGGCGGTCGAGTTGACGGAAATTATCCTCGACCTGGCGAAAATCACCCAGCAGGGCCCGCGCGGTTTCAGACATCTGCATGAAGCGCTCGCGCAGGCGGGTATCGTCGAGGATGCCGAGGCGGCCCTGGCGGATGTTCTCGATTTCGGTTTCGAGTTCGGCTTTTTTCTGCTCCAGTTCGGCAATCCGTGCCTCGGAGTCGGTCTCGGTTCCGCTCACAATCTGGCGCAACAGTTCGAACACCGTCAGCAGCCGCGACTCGGCCCCGACAAAGCGCTGCTGCTCAAGTGTCTGCAGCCAGCGAATGGCCTTTTCGGTCGGCGGCGTCAGGTCATAGTGCGGTTCATCGCTGTGTTCGGTGTAGAACCGCCTGAGCTAGCCGCGCTCGTCGGCCGATCAGTCCATCAGGTGGCGCGGGCGCCTTTGGGGAAGGCATCCGGGCTTTCGACCTCATGCAAATGCTGTAGAAAATCTTCCAGACTCAAGGCCAGCTCGCTTTCCGGCAGAACCCGCTCGTTGGGCTCGATGAACGCGCGACCCAAAAATGCGACGATCATCGGTCCATGGTCGGCTGCCAGCAGACGCCAGCCTGCATGGGATCGGCGAAGCGCCTTGAGGTCGTGAAAGTCCATCCGGGAGCCTGTCGAATCAGCTGTCGAAAACGCGACAGGATTTATTTTGTACAGCGCAGCACATTTGCCCGGGGCAGAAAAGCGGCCAGAGACGATTGAATGCCGTTCTGGTATGCCTCGTCGAATGCGGCCGATTATTATTGGAAATGGCTGAATCCGGTATCGGCATGAACAATTCCAACTCAGCGATCCGCTGAATCGAGCGCATCGAGCGCCTCGGCGTCGAGTCGGAATGTCGTCCAGCCGGCCATCGGCCGGGCGCCCAGTCCGTTATAGAAATCGATGGCCGGGGTGTTCCAGTCCAGCACGCTCCATTCCATGCGGCCGCAGCCGCGTTCGCGGGCGATGCCGGCCAGGTGCAGCAGTAGCGCCTTGCCGATGCCGTGGCCCCGGCATGGCTCGCGGACGAACAGGTCTTCCAGGTACAGACCAGGCTTGCCCAGCCAGGTTGAAAAATTATGAAAGAACAGGGCAAAGCCGGCAGCGTCGCCCTGCCATTCGGCAATCACGGCCTCGGCGGTTGGCGATGGATCAAACAGCGCCTGGCGCAACAGTTCGGGCGTGGCGATGGCCTGTTCGGGCGCTTTTTCATAATGTGCAAGTTCGTCGATGAGTGCCAGCAAAAGCTCTTCATCGCCGGGCCGGGCTGGACGAATTGAAACGCTGCTGTTCGTTGGCTTGTTGGCGTCGTTCATGGCGATACTCGTCAGAATGGATGGGACAGGCGTTTGCGCAATCATCGGAAAAGGATAACCGCTCACAGCAGCCGATGCGGAACGCCGCCAATGTCGGGTACAATATCGACCCTGCGCGCCCGTAGCTCAGCTGGATAGAGTACTGCCCTCCGAAGGCAGGGGTCAGAGGTTCGAATCCTCTCGGGCGCGCCAATCAATTTCATTGATGCGCCCGAGAGGGTTCGAAGCTCTGACCATAACAAGAGGTTCGACCAGCGGACGCACGCAGTGCGACCGCAGCGGTGAGGGCCAAAGGCCCGAATCAACCGAGCCGCAGGCGAGCTCGATGCGAAGCGACCGCCGTGGAGCGGCGGCCAGCTCGCGGCAGCGGGCGCGCCAATCAATTAAAAGGCCCCGCTTTGGCGGGGCTTTTTAATTGATGCGCCTCGGAGCCGGATGGTGAATGAGGCGGCGCCAGGAAACTTCGGGAATTTTATCCTTTCGGGCCGAAGAACAGCCAGATCAGCAGCCCGACGACCGGGAACAGGATCAGCACCAGGATCCACATGAAGCGCACGAAGGCGCCGACGCGCGCCTGTGCCGTCTTGACGATGGCCCAAACCACGATGATCAGCCACAGCAGGCCAAGCAGTCCGACTTCAGCACCCATTATGTATTCTCCCGGAAAGTCAGCCTCGATTATTGCAGACAATCATTCCAGGTATCGATCCAGCAATTGCTGGTGTCTGCCGGATTCGCGCAGCCGGGCCAGCGCTTCGTCGAAGCGCTCCACGATTGCCGGGTCGACGCTGGCTCGGCTGAACATGAACGTCACTGGTCCGGAACTGACCTCACGTGGCAGCGCCACGACCCGGTCCGATTCGAGTCGGCGCCGAGCGATTGCTGCGGCCACGAATGCGTCCTCCAGGAATCCGTCGATTTGCAGGTCGAGCAGGCGCGTGAAGTTCAGCTCGCCGACGGCGGCTTCGAAAATCTGGTCATCGAATTCTGGATTTTCCAGCAAGTCCGAGACCGCATCACCGTAGTAATAGCCGGCAGTGACGCCAAGCCGGAAGCCGTCGTTCATCAGTTGCGACAGGGTCTGGTCGCGATATTTTTCGGCTTCGCTGTCGAGCGCATACAGCTGGAAGGTCTCGGATCGGTAAGGCTCGGAAAAGATCGCGAATTCTTCACGACCCGGGATTCGGGTGGCGCCCATCATGACGTCAAGCTCGCCGGCGCGCAGCAGTCTCAGCAGGCCGTGCCAGCTGCCCTGGATGAACTCCAGATCGCATCCGGCGGACTCGGCCGCCAACCGGATCAGCTCGATGTCCAGGCCTTGCAGTTGGCCCCCGGCGGCGAGGTAGTGGTATGGCTCCCACGGATCCCAGCCGACATCCAGTTGGCACTCGGACTCGACCGTGGCGGTTTCGGGCGGGGTCTGCTGCGCCTCGGCTGACTTTTCGGCATTCTCGGCGCCCGGTTCGTCGTTGGGCTGGCACCCGCACAGCATGGTGACGACAAGGCCAAGCACGGCCAGAAGGCAAACGCGTGTTTTCATCATGGCGAAGACCTCGATGCGAATCTCGCCATTACTTTACTCGTTAACATAGTTCACGGCAAATGATTGGAGGCAGC
>JAVVET010000120.1:0-5774 GCA_032251235.1 Wenzhouxiangellaceae bacterium | reverse complement strand
GCCCTGCTGGTTGGCAGCTCGATCGCGGTCAGTTTCGCCGCCGCCATCGGCCGACCGTCGATCGGCGTCCACCATATGGAAGGCCACCTGCTGTCGCCGCTGCTGGAGCCGAAGCCACCCGAATTCCCGTTCGTCGCGCTGCTGGTCTCCGGCGGCCATACCATGCTCATCGAAGTGGCCCGACCCGGCGCCTATCGCCTGCTTGGAGAAACGCTCGACGATGCCGCCGGCGAGGCGTTTGACAAGACCGCGCGCCTGCTGGGCCTGAGCTATCCGGGCGGCCCGGAAGTGGCCCGGCTGGCCGAGCAGGGGCAGGCCGATCGGTTCCGCTTTCCCAGGCCGATGACCGACCGCCCGGGCCTGGACTTCAGCTTCTCGGGACTCAAGACCCACACCCGGCTGCTGATCGAGCGCGAAGCCGACGATTTCCAGACCCGCGCCGACATCGCGGCCGGATTCGAGCGGGCGGTGGTCGAAACGCTGGCCATCAAGTGCACCCGGGCGCTCAAGCAGACCCGCCTGGAGCGGTTGATCGTGGCCGGCGGCGTCAGCGCCAACGCCTGCCTGCGCCGGACGCTTGACAAAAAACTGCCGGGCGCGGTCTATTATCCGCCCCCGGCGCTGTGTACCGACAACGGTGCCATGATCGCCCTGGCCGGCTGGTTCCGCCGAGAATCGGCTACCCGGGATGGAGAAATCGGCGTTCGTCCGCGCTGGCCGCTGGAAGAACTGCCCGTCATACAACAAGGAACTGCCTGATGGACCGGATATTTATCCAGGAGCTCGAAATTGAAACCGTGGTCGGCATTTACGACTGGGAACGCGAGATTCGCCAGAAAATCGTGCTCAATGTCGAAATGAATGGCGATGTCGCGCGCGCGGCGCTGAGTGATTCGATCGACGATACCCTAAACTACAAGGCGGTCGCGAAACGCCTGATTACGTTCGTCGGCAACAGCGAGTTCTTTTTGGTCGAAACCCTGGCCGAGCGCTGCGCCCAGATCCTGTTGCAGGAGTTCGACGTCGACTGGGTGCGGCTGAAACTGGAAAAGCCCGGTGCCGTGACCGGATCGAAATCGGTCGGCGTCATCATCGAGCGCGGCCGCAAGACCTGACCAGCGGCCTGTCGATCGCCGATCCATCGATCGACGGCCTGAACCACGGCCGGCTCGCGAAGGCTGGAAGCAAAACCAACTGAATCACCGGCAACTGGAGTCAAGCGTGGCGGGTACCGAACGGGTCTATCTGGGACTGGGCAGCAACGTCGATGCGCGCCGCAGGCTGCGCGCCGGCGTCGACGCGCTCAAGGCCCGCTTCGGCCAGCTTGCCTGTTCGCCGGTCTACCAGTCGACCGCGGTCGGCTTTTGCGGCGACGACTTCCTGAACGCCTGTTGCCGCGTCGAAACCGACCTCGAGCCCGAAGCCTTGAAGGCTTGGCTGACCGAGCTGGAAGACCGTCACGGAAGACGCCGCGACCTGCCCAAATTCGCCGACCGCACGCTCGACATCGACATCCTGCTGTTCGGCGACCGGGTCGGCAAATTCGGCAAACTCGAGCTGCCCCGGGGCGAAATCCTCAAGTACGCCCACGTACTCAAACCGCTGGCCGACCTCGCGCCCGAGCTGAAGCATCCGGTCACCGGCAAGACCTTTGCCGAACACTGGCGCGAATTCGAAGGCGACCGTTCACTGACCGAGATCGGCACCATCAAGCTGTAATTTTCGCGCGCTGGCCGGCGCTCACGAGGCCGGCCAAAGCGCCCCCAGGCGCACCGGGTGCCGAGCACCGGTGATGGGCGGGGTGTTGATGGGGCGGTTGGCGATGAATTCGCGGGCAAGCCAGGCAATCAGCGTGGCCTCGATGAAGTTCGGGTCGATGCCGTGGCGCGCCGTGGATTCGAGCGGGACCGCGCCGAGGCGTTTTTCGATGCGCCCGACCAGGTCGGCGTTGAACACGCCGCCGCCGCACAGCAGCACGCGATCCGGCCGAAAAGACGTGAACCGCTCGATGCCGGCGACCAGGCTGGCGGCGCTCAATTCAGCCAGCGTGGCCTGGATGTCGGCCGGGCGCTGCCCGGCATCGGCCGGCAGGCGGGCTTTGAGCCAGGCCGGGCTGAAATATTCAATGCCGGTGCTCTTGGGCGGCCGGCGCTCGAAATACGGTTCCGTCATCAACTGTTGCAGCCAGCGCTCGTCGATGCGCCCGCTGGCCGCCCACTGGCCGGCGTTGTCGAATCGGCCTTCGCGGTGGGCTCGGTACCAGTCGTCCAGAAAGCAGCTGGCCGGACCGGTGTCGAAGCCCGCCACACCGCCGCTTGCCGGCAACACGGTCACGTTGGCGATGCCGCCGAGGTTGACCACCAGCCGGTTTTCCCGGTCGCAGGCCAGCAAGGCCTGGTGGATCAGCGGCGCCAGCGGCGCGCCCTGGCCGCCGGCGGCCAGGTCGGCGCGGCGCAGGTCGGCCACGGTGTCGATCCCGGTGGCTTCGGCGATTCGGCTCGGGTCTCCGATCTGGACGCTGTGGGCAAAGGCATCGTCGGGGCGATGCAGCACGGTCTGGCCGTGGCTGCCGATGGCGCGCACCCGGCTCGACGGGATTCGGGCGCAGGCCAAAAGGCCCATCGCGGCTTCGGCGAAGGCCTGGCCGACTTCGGCGTCGAGCCGGGCCAGGCGCGAGGCCGGGAACCCGTCCGGGTCCTTGCGCAATCGGTCAAGTGCATCGCGCAGCGCATCGGCGTACTGAAAGGTCTGGGCAGCCATGGGCGCGGGCCGATCGCCGGCAAAGTCGATCAGCACCGCGTCGATGCCGTCCATGCTGGTACCCGAAATCAGGCCGATGAAATATTCGGCAGTCATGGACGCACCCGACTGCACTTGCGAATCAGCACAACCGCGTGCCCAGCGGTACCGGCCGGTCGGGCACACAAAGCGCAACGGCGCCGCTTTCATCATGAAAGCCGGTGACCAGGCACTCGGACATGATCGGTCCGATTTGCCGGGGCGGGAAGTTGATCACGGCCACGACGAGCTTGCCGACCAGGTCTTCGCAGCGGTAACGATCGGTAACCTGGGCGCTTGATTTGCGCGTGCCGATTTCGTCACCGAAATCGACCTGCAGGATATACGAGGGTTTACGTGCCTCGGGGAAGGGCTTGGCGCTGATGATGCGGCCGACCCGCAGCTCGACCTTTTCGAAGTCGCTCCAGCGCAAGGCTTGACTCATTGGCCGAAAGTCTGGGCCTTGTCGTCGATCCGGCCACGATCGGCGCTCATTCGGGCGCGATCTGCTGCGATCCGGGCCGACCGCCAGCCGTTGTTCCGCCGTTGCTGTCGGCGCTGACCAGCATGACCTCCGGGGGCAGCAACCGTTCGAGCCGGGCCAGCCAGCTGCTGGCATGTGCCTTGTACTGAGGCAGCAGGTCCGGCGACAGCAGCTCGACTTCGGGCAGATCGACCTTTCTCGGGTCGCGATGGCGGCCATTGACCAGGAATTCATAATGCAGGTGCGGCCCGGTGGCCATGCCGGTGGCGCCGACCCGGCCGATGGTCTGGCCCTGGCGCACGCGGTCGCCGCGCTTGACCTGCTTTTTGGATAGATGCAGGTAGCGGGTGACGATGTGATTGCCGTGCTTGACGAAGATGTAGTTGCCGTTGGCCGCCCCGTATCCGGCCTCGATGACCGTGCCGTCGCCGGCCGACCAGACCGGCGTACCGGTGGCCGCGCCGTAGTCGGTGCCGTTGTGCGGCCGAACCCGACGGGTCACCGGGTGGAAGCGCTTCGGGTTGAAATTCGACGTCACGCGGGTAAAGTTCAGCGGCGCGCGCAAAAATGCCTTGCGCATCGGCCGGCCTTCGGGGTCGTAGTAGTCCGGCCCGTTGCCGGCATCGAAGCGCACCGCAGCGAAGCTCTGGCCCTGGTTGATGAAGCGCGCGCCCAGGATGGCGCCCTGGCGCAGAAACTGGTCGTCGCGGTAAATTTCCTCGAATACCAGTGCAAAGCGGTCGCCGCGCCGGATGTCGAGGGCGAAATCGATATCCCAGCCAAAAATGCCGGCCAGGCGCAGGATCATGTTGTCGGTCAGCCCGGCGTTCTTGCCGGCGTTGAACAGCGACGAGGTGATTTCGGCCTCGACCTCGGCGATCCGCACTTCGAGTGCGCGCGGCTCGCTGCGGCTGGTAAGGGTCTCGCCGTCGCGCTCGACGAACAACCAGTATTCGTCGCCGGATTCGGCGCGAAGCGCCCGGAAACCGTCGCGATCATCGATGTCAAAGGCAAACTCGTCGCCGGGCCGCAGGTCGGCCAGCCGGCCGGTGTCTTCATCCAGCGTCACGATTTCGTGCAGCAGGCGGGGCGACAGCCCCAGGCGTCGAAAAATGATGTCCAGCGTATCGCCGGAGGCGACCTGCACATACTGCCAGTGGCGTTCGGGCTGGATATCAGGCCTGGGCTCGGCAGCAGGCTGAACGCTTTCAACGGCCAAGGCCACGCTGTCGGTCTGCGCGCTCTCTGATATGGCCGGATCGATATCCGATGCTTCGAGGTCGGCCGGCCTGGCGGTCGACTCAGGCGGTGCCGATTTCTGTTGCGCCAACTCCGTCGAGTCCGCTTTCGGCCCATCCGGCGCACGGCTTTGCATCTGCAGGCCGAAAACCACCAGCACCAGCGCCGACACGCCGCCGACCAGGGCCGGCCGGATGCGCGGCTGCAACAGCAAACGGGCTACGATGCGTTTCGCATGCACGAGCCATGCGCGTCCGGCCTTCCACGAGGAAGGTTCATTTTTCTTTCTGGAAGCCATTGTTCGACGTCTGGACATGGACGGGTTCGGTGATGAAATATCGCTATACATTAACGGTAGCGGTCGGAATGGTCAATGGGCAGCGATTGGGCAGCGATTGCGGAATGATCAGGGAATCAACGATTTTCGGCTGCTTTTTACGAATATTTCGAGCGCAGATCGGCCCGGGTCGAACACCTGTAGCCACTGCTGTCTATCGCGCCCGCCTTGCGGCCAGGCGCATGCTCACCGTGACGCCTAAATCGCCTGCGCCGCGCGTGATCGCGCAAACGCCGCATCCACAGGACCTGCGGCTGGTGCACGACGACCGGGGCATGAACGATCCGGGCTAAACTGTCACGCCTTTCGACAGCTTCGTGGAAAATCCAGAGATGCCCGAGCAACAATCCGATTTCGATGACCTGGTTCGCGGCGCCGCCGAGATCATCCAGCCCGACGAGCTGGGCCGCCGGCTGGCGGCCGGCAAGCCGTTGCGCGTCAAGGTCGGTTTCGATCCGACCGCGCCGGACCTGCACCTGGGCCACACCGTCATCATCAACGCCATGCGCCGCTTCCAGCAGGCCGGCCACACGGCCATTTTCCTGATCGGCGACTTTACCGGCATGATCGGCGACCCGAGCGGCAAGAACGTCACGCGCAAACCGCTGACCGAAGCCGAGATCGCGGCCAACGCCCAGACCTATGCCGAGCAGGTGTTCAAGATTCTCGACCGGGAGCAAACCGAGATTCGATTCAACTCGGAGTGGTTCGGCGCCATGAGTGCGGCTGACATGATTCGCCTGGCCGCCTCGCACACGGTCGCGCGCATGCTCGAGCGCGACGATTTTGAAAAGCGTTACCGCTCCGGCCAGCCGATCGCGATCCATGAATTTCTCTACCCGCTGGTCCAGGGCCACGACTCGGTCGCGCTGCAGGCCGATGTCGAAATGGGCGGCACCGACCAGAAGTTCAACCTGCTGGTGGGCCGTCAGCTGC
>JAVVET010000119.1:0-5797 GCA_032251235.1 Wenzhouxiangellaceae bacterium | reverse complement strand
CGGGCGTTCGGTTCCCCACCCGTCGGCTTACGGCCTTCGGCCCAAGCCGACCGACGCAGGGTCAAGGGCTTGTCGTGTAGGTCGGCTTAGCGCAGCGTAAGCCGACGTTGTCGGGCCTGCAATCGGCGGACCGGGAACGACGGCGGTGGAATGGTCCAGTCAATAGCCCCGCGACCTGTCCACGCGGCCGAGCGGGTCGAGACCGGCCAGCACCCGCCGATAGCTTTCCACGGCCAGTTCGGCGGCCTCAGCGGTCAGCGTGATGCTCGCGCAGTGCGGCGTGATGGATATCGCCGGATGCGCCCAGAATGGGTGCTCTGGCGGCAGCGGTTCCTGGCGGAACACGTCCAGCACGGCGCAGGCCGGCCGCCCTTTGGCCAGTGCCTTGACCAGGTCGGCATCGATCAGCTGTTCGCCACGCCCGACATTGATTAAAACGCTGCCGCGTCGCATGTTTGCGAATAAATCCTGGTTCAGGATATCGCGCGTTTGTGCGGTCAGCGGCAGCAGGTTGATCAGGAAGTCCGACGCCGCGGCGATCCGGGCGAGGCCGGTGTCACCGTGGTGCATGGTCACGCCGTCCGGGCCCCGGCCGCTGTGGCTGTAGCCGTGGACCGGGAATTCCAGCGACTGAAACACCTCGGCGGCCTTTTGGCCCATCTGTCCGGTGCCCAGCAAGCCGATGGCAGGCGGATGTTCCGGCGCCCACTGGTTCCAGCGTCCGCGTTGCTGGTCGCGCATGAAGCCGGGCAGGTCCTTCCAGCGCGCGATCACCATTGAGGCCAGGTAGGCCGCCATGTTCGCCGCCAGTCGCGGCCCGGCCAGGCGGCCGATGGCGAGGTGGCTGGGGATTTCCGGATCGCTGATGATCGAATCGACGCCGGCACCCAGCGACGAAACGGCCTGCAGGCCGGGCAGTTTGGCGAACAGGCCGCGCGGCGCTTGCCAGGCCAGCACAAACCGGATATCCTCCGCGCGGCTGATTTCGGGCCAGGTTCGAAGATCGATGTTCGGCATCCTGGCCACCATCAGGCGCGCCAGTTCGTCGGTTTCGCGATGTGGTGCGGCGATCAGCAATGCCATGGCAGTAGGCAATTTTGGAGATCCAGGGGCCAGATTACACCAGCCCGCCTGGGCATCAAGCCTTTGTGACGGTGATCCGATCACTCAGCACCGGACGCGAACAGCGCCTGTGGTAGTAAAATGCGCGCTTGCACGCTCAAATCCCAATGGACTGCACTTTATGAACGCCTCGGTTCTCGATACAGTCGTGTTCCCCGTAGCTGGGCTCGGCACGCGCTTCCTGCCCGCCACCAAGGCCAGCCCGAAGGAAATGCTGCCGATTGTCGACAAGCCGCTGATCCAGTACGCGGTCGAGGAAGCCATAGCGGCCGGGGCGCGCAACCTGGTGTTCGTGACCGGGCGCACCAAGCGCGCCATCGAAGACCATTTCGACATGTCCTACGAGCTCGAAACCGAGCTTGCCAGCCGCGGCAAGCAGGAACTGCTGGACCTGGTCCGCAATGTGTTGCCAGAAGGCATCAACTGCGTCTACGTGCGCCAGCGCGAGGCGCTGGGTCTGGGGCACGCCGTGCTGTGTGCCCAGCCGCTGGTCGGCGACAAGCCATTTGGCGTAATCCTGGCCGACGACTTGATTGATGGCGGCGACAAGCCGGTAATGCGCCAGCTGGCCGAACGTTTTTCGGCCACCGGCCGTTCGGTCATCAGCGTCGAGCGTGTGCCGGTCGACCAGACCCATCAGTACGGCGTGGTCGATATCGGTGATTGTGAAGGGCCGCTGTCGCCGATCCGCGGCATCGTCGAAAAGCCAGGCCCCGGCCAGGCCCCGTCGAACCTTGCCGTGGTCGGTCGCTACCTGCTGACGCCGCGTATATTCGAGCTGCTCGAAATCACGCCGCCAGACCACCGCGGCGAAATCCAGCTGACCGATGCCATCGCCCGCCTGCTCGACGACCAGGGAGCGGATGCCTATGAATTTACCGGCACGCACTACGACTGCGGCAGCAAGCTGGGCTATCTCAAGGCCAACGTCGACTATGCCTTGAACCATCCCGAAGTGGGCGCAGCATTTGCCGCCTACCTGAAACAAAAGGTTGCCAACTCATGACTGATCATCGCGCTGAACGGCGCTTGACCCACCTCGAAGCACTGGAAGCCGAATCCATCCACATCATCCGCGAAGTGGCAGCGAGCTTCGACAAGCCGGTGATGCTGTATTCGCTGGGCAAGGACTCGGCGGTCATGCTGCACCTGGCGAAAAAGGCATTCGCGCCGGGGCGCCTGCCGTTTCCGCTGCTGCACGTCGACACGACCTGGAAATTCAGGGACATGTACGCCTATCGCGAACGCATTGCCGAAGATCCCGATCTCGATCTGCTGGTGCATGTCAACCTGGAGGGCGTCGAGCAGGGCGTCAGTCCGATGACCCATGGTTCGGCCGTGCATACCGACATCATGAAGACCCAGGCACTCAAGCAGGCGCTGGAGCAGCATGGCTTCGATGCCGCGTTCGGCGGTGCCAGGCGTGACGAGGAGCGCTCACGGGCCAAGGAGCGGGTGTTCTCGTTTCGCGACCGCCAGCACCGCTGGGACCCGAAAAACCAGCGCCCGGAGCTGTGGAGCCTCTACAACAGCCGGGTCCACCAGGGCGAGAGCATCCGCGTGTTCCCGCTGTCGAACTGGACCGAACTGGATGTGTGGCAATACATCGACCTGGAAGAAATCGATGTGGTGCCGCTGTATTTTGCCGCCGAGCGCCCGGTAGTCGAGCGCGACGGCCTGATGATCATGGTCGACGACGACCGCCTGGAACTCAAACCCGGCGAGCGCCCGCAGATGAAAAGCGTGCGCTTTCGGACGCTGGGCTGCTACCCGCTGACCGGCGCGGTCGAGTCGACCGCGACCACGCTGCCCGAAATCATTCGTGAAATGCTGCTGGCCCGGTCATCCGAGCGCCAGGGCCGGGCCATCGACCGTGATTCTGCGGCCTCCATGGAACAGAAAAAACAGCAGGGTTACTTCTGATGAGCAGCGTTGAACTCGATATCGGCCAATACCTGGACGAGCACCGCAACAAGGACATGCTGCGCTTCATCACCTGCGGCTCGGTCGACGACGGCAAGTCCACGCTGATCGGGCGGCTGTTGTTCGATACCAAACAGGTGTTCGAAGACCAGCTGGCCGCAGTGGGCCGCGACTCGCGCAAATATGGCACCACCGGCGACGCGCCGGACCTGGCGCTGCTGGTCGACGGCCTGCAGGCCGAGCGCGAGCAGGGCATCACCATCGATGTCGCCTACCGTTATTTCACCACAGAAAAGCGCAAGTTCATCATCGCCGACACGCCCGGCCATGAGCAGTACACGCGCAACATGGTCACCGGGGCGTCCCGGGCGGACCTGGCGATCGTGCTGGTCGATGCGACGCGCGGCGTGCAGGTGCAAACCCGACGCCACAGCTACCTGGTGCACCTGCTCGGCATTCGCCACATCATCGTGGCGGTCAACAAGATGGATGCGGTCGACTACGACGCCGAGGTGTTTGCCGGCATCCGCGACGACTACGCCACCTTTGCGCGATCGCTGGGGATCGAACATTTCGAATGCCTGCCGGTGTGCGCCTTGAACGGCGCCAACGTCTCGCGCCGAGGCGCCGAGGAAATGCCGTGGTACTCGGGCCCCAGCGTTCTGGACCTGCTCGACTCGGTCGATATCCACGAGCACGAACGCGATTTGCCGTTGCGTTTTCCGGTGCAGTACGTCAACCGTACCCGGTCCGATTTTCGCGGTTTTTGCGGCACGCTGGCCAGCGGCCGGATTGCCTGCGGCGATGCCGTGGTCGCCTTGCCGTCGGGCCGGCGCAGCACCATCGAGGGAATCCTCGGTACGGCCGGACCGCAGACCGACGCCATTCCGGGCCAGGCGATCACGCTGAAGCTGGCCGACGAGATCGACATCAGCCGCGGCGACGTACTGGTCCATCCCGATCGCCTGCCTCGGGTGTCCGACTTGTTCGATGCGCGCGTGGTCTGGATGAACGACCAGCCGCTGCTGCCCGGTCGCCAGTACAACCTCAAGCTGGCCTGCAGCGAACTGCCGGCGACGCCGGAAAACATCTACCACCGCATCGACGTCAACACGCTGGAGCATCATCCGGTCGAGCAGCTCGAGCTCAACGAAATCGGCTATTGCCGCATCCGCGTCGGCCACCCGATGGCCTTCGATGCCTATGAATCGATGCCGGCGACCGGTGCGTTCATCCTGATCGATCGGGTTACCAACCTGACCGTCGGTGCCGGCATGATCGTGCGCCCGGCGACCGATCAGATCTCCGATAAGTCGAGCAATGTCGTGTGGCACGCCCAGGCTGTCAACAAGCGTTCACGCGCTTTGCAGAAAGCGCAAAAGCCGGCCGTGCTGTGGTTCACGGGCCTGTCGGGCGCCGGCAAGTCGACGGTTGCCAACGCGCTGGAAACGGCGTTGTTCCAGCGCGGCCATCACAGCTATTTGCTCGACGGTGACAATGTCCGCCACGGGCTGAATCGCGATCTGGGCTTCAGCGACGACGACCGGGTCGAAAACATCCGCCGCATCGGCGAGGTGGCGCGTCTGATGGCCGACGCCGGGTTGGTCGTACTCAGCGCATTCATCTCGCCGTTTCGGGCCGACCGAGCGCTGGTGCGCGAGTTGATGGAAGACGGTGAATTCATCGAAATCCATGTCGACGCGCCGCTGGCCACCTGCGAATCACGCGACCCGAAAGGCCTGTATGCCAAGGCCCGCGCCGGGGTCATCCACAACTTCACCGGCATCGACTCGCCCTACGAGGCGCCTGAAGATCCGGAAATCATCATCAATACTCACGAACTGGGCGTCGAGGAATGCGTCGATGAGCTGCTGGCCTATCTCAAGCGCCGCGGTGTGTTGATCGGCTAGCCCCGATTTTGGTGCATTCGCGAACCGTCGGCTTACGGCCTTCGGCCTAAGCCGACCTACGCAGATCGGGGCGTACCGGGGTTACGTAGGTCGGGTTAGCACAGCGTAAGCCGACGTTCCGGGCCATTCAACTTTCGAGCCGTCGGCTTACGGCCTTCGACCCAAGCCGACCTGCGCAGGGTCAAGGGCTTCGGCCTTCCGTAGGTCGGCTTAGCGCAGCGTAAGCCGACGGTAGGGCAGGCGCGTTGTATTGTTTGATCGCTGCTGCACCACTACGCTATGATCGGACCTGTGGGGGTTTGCAGAAGGGCCAAATCAATGCGCTACCGTCGAACCTACATCGCGGGTGCGACCTGGTTTTTTACGGTCGTCGTTGCCGGGCGTCAACCGATATTCCGGAATCCGGCGGCGGTCGATCTTTTGCGGAAGGCTTTTCGGCATGTGCGCATGAGTCGTCCATTTGAAATCGACGCCATATGCGTCCTCCCGGATCACCTGCATTGCCTCTGGACGTTGCCGCTGGATGATACTGACTATTCCACGCGCTGGCGTTTGATAAAGACGAGGTTTACAAAGACGCGTGCTTTTATGAATGCAAGATCGGTGTGGCAGAAGCGCTACCGGGAGCATGTCATTCGCGACGACGACGATCTCCGTAACCACGTTGATTACATTCATTACAATCCGGTCAAACATGGCCTGGTCGAACGCCCCGCTGACTGGAAATACAGCAGCTTCAGCAAGTGGCTTGATCGTGGCCACTACACGCCCGACTGGGGATCGACTCCGGTTGGATTCGGCGACGACGTCGGCAACGAATGACGTAAAACGCAACCGCCGGC
>JAVVET010000118.1:0-5803 GCA_032251235.1 Wenzhouxiangellaceae bacterium | reverse complement strand
CGTCGATTTGCCGATGCCCTGTGGCCTCGAATTCCCGGCCCGCCGGACCCATATTGCTTTGCACCTGAATGGAAGAGAACAACGGTCATGCCAATCTACGAATATCAGTGCCGAAGCTGCCAGCATCGGTTGGAAAAGCTTCAGAAAATGAGTGATGTGCCGCTGCTGACCTGTCCCGAATGCGGTCGCGACGAACTGACCAAGCTGGTTTCTGCTGCCGGCTTTCGTCTCAAGGGCGGTGGCTGGTACGAAACCGATTTCAAAAAAGACGGCAGGCGCAACCTTGCCGGTGATCAATCGTCCGGTTCGTCCGGCGATCAAGGCAAGAGCGTGGGCGCAGACGCGGGTTCTTCGGACAAGTCGTCGAAGGACAAGACCGATAAGCCGAAATCCGGCACGTCGACCGCCGGTTCCGACTCGTCGTCCGGCTCCGGCTCCAAATCCAGCTCGAACGCGGCCTGATCGAATCTAGAAATCCGTCCGCCGGTCGATGCCGGCGGACATTCATCTCGGGAGAAATTTCATGCGTAGCCATTTTTGCGGGCGCATCGACGAATCGCTGGACCGCCGGCAAGTCACCCTTTGCGGCTGGGTCAGCCGCAGCCGCGACCTGGGTGGCCTGGTGTTTATCGGCCTGCGCGATCACACCGGCATCGTCCAGGTAGTGGTCGAGCCCGACAACGCGGCCGCATTCGAGGTTGCCGAGACGCTGCGCAACGAGTTCTGCATTCGTATGGTCGGCACGGTTCGAATGCGCCCGGAAAGCCAGTGGAATGCCGAGATGAAAACCGGCAGGATCGAAGTTCTGGCTAATTCGATCGAGGTATTGAACGCCGCAGCACCGCTGCCGCTGTTGATGAACGACGACGACGGTGAAGAGGTTCGGCTCAAGTATCGTTATCTCGATCTGCGCCGGCCGCGCATGCAGCACAATCTGCGGCTTCGGGCGCGCCTGAGTTCGGCGATCCGACGCTATCTCGAGGCGCGTGAATTCATCGATCTCGAAACGCCGATCCTGACCCGCGCCACGCCTGAAGGTGCGCGCGATTACCTGGTGCCCAGCCGGGTCAACCCGGGCCGATTCTACGCGCTGCCGCAGTCGCCGCAAATTTTCAAGCAGCTTCTGATCATGAGCGGCATGGACCGCTACTACCAGATCGCGCGCTGTTTCCGAGACGAGGATCTGCGCGCCGATCGGCAACCTGAATTCACCCAGCTCGATATCGAAATGGCGTTTATCGACGAGCCGGGCGTGCAGCAGATTGCCGAAGGCCTGATTCGTCAGGTTTTTGCCGAAGTGCTGGACGTCGATTTGGCCGAACCGTTCCCGCGCATGAGCTGGGCCGAGGCCATGCGGCGCTTTGGATCGGACAAGCCCGATTTGCGCATCCCGCTGGAACTGGTCGATATCGACGAGCTGGTCGCCGATATCGAATTCAAGGTGTTCTCCGGCCCGGCCCGAGAACTGCGCGGTCGGGTCGCGGCATTGCGGGTGCCGGGCGGCGCCGGGCTGTCGCGCAAGCAGATTGACGACTACGCTGCCTATGCCGGCCGCTATGGCGCCAAAGGCGTGGCCTGGATGAAAGTCAAGGATGCCGCAGCCGGGCTCGATGGCGTGCAGTCGCCGGTGGCGAAATTTCTCGACGACTCGATCGTGGCATCGATCCTGGAACGCAGCAGCGCGGTCGACGGCGACCTGCTGTTGTTCGGCGCCGGGCCGGACTCGGTTGTGGCGGCCTTCATGGGTGCGCTGCGCTTGAAGATCGGACATGATCGCGGCCTGGTCGAGTCGGGCTGGCGGCCTTTATGGGTCGTCGATTTCCCGATGTTCGAATATGACGAAGGCGACAGTCGCTATTACGCGCTGCACCATCCGTTCACGGCACCGGTCGGCGGCACGGCCGCAGCCCTGGTCACCGACCCGGCCAATGCCCTGTCGCGCGGTTATGACCTGGTGCTCAACGGTGCTGAAATCGGCGGCGGCTCGATCCGTATCCATGACCCGGCGCTGCAGCAGGCGGCTTTCGATGTGCTCGGAATCGATCGCGACGAAGCCGTGCGGCGTTTTGGATTTTTGCTCGAAGCGCTGAAATACGGCTGCCCGCCGCACGGCGGCATCGCTTTTGGCATCGATCGCATCGCGGCCCTGATGGCCGGAGAAGACTCGATTCGTGAAGTGATCGCATTTCCCAAGAGCACCACGGCAGCCTGTCCGCTGACCGGCGCGCCTTCGAGCATCGATGCGATACAGTTGCGGGAATTGAAAATCCGTTCGATCGCCGATGATCCAGGTCAATAATGATCCGGCGCAATAAAGCGCCGCTCGACGAGTCTTCCGGCGTGGCGCCCCGGCCGCATTGGCACGCAGACACGCTGGCGTGCTGCCGCCTGGTGCCCGGAGAGCCCTGATGCCGGACAGCGAAGTCGTGGTGTTGGTCCACGGCCTGTGGGTCGGCAAATTCACGTTGTGGCCGCTGCAGCGCAGGCTTGGCCGGCTCGGCTGGTCCTGCCGCCGCTTCGGCTACCCGACGGTGCGGCGCAACCCGTCCCTGAACGCGCACAACCTGGCCGCATTTTGCCATCGTCTTGAGGCCGATAAAATCCATTGGGTCGGCCATAGCCTCGGTGGCCTGCTGGTACTTTCGATGCTGCAGGCTTGCGGCCAGAATCTGCCGCCCGGCCGGGCCGTGTTGCTGGGCAGCCCGGTGCGCGGTTCAGCCGTGGCCCGGCGCATGGTTTCGGTCGGCTGGCTCAAGGCCCTGATCGGCCAGTCGGCCGGGTCCCTGAACACGGCGTTCGAGCAGGCGCCGCCGGGTCGGGAGGTCGGTACGATTGCCGGTACCGCACAGATCGGCGCCGGCCGCGTCGTCGCCCGGCTCGATCGGCCGCACGACGGCACGGTTGCAGTTTCGGAGACCCGGCTTGCCGGTGCCCGCGACCATCTGGAACTGCCGGTTTCACACACCGGCCTGGTGTTGTCGAAACGCGTTGCCAGGGCGATCGATGGCTTTTTGAAAAACGGTTGCTTTACCCCGGGGTTTACACAAACCACGCCAGCATGAACCAGATCAGCATGATCACGCCGATGAGCACTTTGGCCGCCGTGCCGACCAGTACGCCGATGCTTGCGCCGACCCCGGCCCGGAATGATGCATCCATGCTGGCCTCGCCCAGCCGGTGACCGAGCACGGCCCCGGCGAATGGCCCCAGAAGCATGCCCGGCAGGCCAAAAAACATCCCGACCAGCAAACCCAGCGTCGCGCCCAGGATGGCGGCCCGGCCGGCGCCGAAGCGACGCGCGCCCTCGGCGGTGGCGACGAAATCGAGCACGATCGACAGCACCGTCAAGATCGTCAGCCAGACAAGGGTTTGCATGCCGACCGCCTCGAAGCCGTTGACCCAGGCGATCAGTACCAGGCCGGCAAGAATGATCGGCGTGCCGGGCAGGGCCGGCAGGATCGACCCGGCAAAGCCGATGATGATCAATACGATGGCCACAAGCCAGGCGGCGACCTGCAGTGCATCGAGCATGAACCCTTCCAAAGCATCCGACTCCATTGCAAAAGTGCCGCCATTGTCTCACTATCGCTCTTTTAAACCAATGACCTGGAGTTCCCATGGCTTTTCTCGAACCGCTTCCCGCCGATGCCACGCCTGAATTGGCCGAAACCTTTGACCATTTCCGCGAAATTCTGGGCTTTGTGCCCAACAGCCTGCTGACCATGCAGCGAAAGCCGGCCATGGTCCGGGCATTCGGCGAACTGACTGCTGCGGTCATGGACCCCGAAGGCAGTGTCGACCCGGCCACCAAGCGCCTGCTGGCCCATTTTGCCAGCCGCGCGGCCGGCTGCCAGTACTGCCAGGCGCATTCACTGGTCGCGGCCGGCATCAGCGGCGTCAGCCAGCAAAAGCTGGATGCGATCTGGGAATACCAGAGCAGCGATTTGTACAGCGATGCCGAACGCGCGGCGCTGGATTTTGCGCTGGCCGCCGGCAGCGTGCCGAACGCGGTTGACGATCAGTTGATGGAGCGGCTCAAGCGATACTGGGACGAGGACCAGATTGTCGAGATGCTGGGCGCGATCTGCCTGTACGGGTTTCTCAACCGCTGGAACGATTCGCTGGCGACCGATATCGAGGACCGTCCCCGGGCCATGGCCGACCGCGTTCTCGCCGACAAGGGCTGGACCGGCGAACGCCATGCAGGCAAGGGTAAAACGGCAGCCGACGAGCGCGAATCGAGGTAACGCCCGATCGGGCTGGCGTGTCGCGATGGACGGGTTTTTCAGTTTTGACGAAGCAATGCCTTGCATGCGTTCGCAGCCGATCATTTACGATAGCGCTTCTTCCCAATGAACTGTCGCCATGACCAGTAACTACAAGCTTGCCACCCGCGCCATCCATGCCGGCCAGGAGCCCGACCCTTCGACCGGCGCGATCATGACGCCGATTTATACCACCAGCACCTACGTGCAGAAAAGTCCTGGGGATCACCAGGGCTATGAATATTCGCGCACGCACAACCCCACGCGCAAGGCCTGGGAGGCCTGCATCGCCGATCTGGAAAGCGGCAGCCACGGTTTCGCATTCGCCTCCGGCATGGCCGCCGTCGATACGCTGATGCACCTGCTGGAACCAGGTGACCACGTGGTTGCCATGCACGACTTGTACGGCGGCACCTGGAGGCTGTTCGAGCAGGTCCGTCGGCGCTCGTCCGGGCTGGAGTTTTCGTTTGCCGACCTCACCGATGTTGATGCCGCGGCCGCCGCGATTACCGAAAACACGCGCATGATCTGGGTCGAGACGCCGACCAACCCGATGTTGCAACTGGTGGACATTGAGAAAATGGCCGAACTGGCGCGCCGGCACAGCTGCATGCTGGTCGTCGACAATACCTTTGCCACGCCGATGTTGCAGCGGCCGCTGGAGCTGGGCGCCGATGTCGTCGTGCATTCGGTCACCAAGTACCTCAATGGGCATTCCGACATGGTCGGCGGCGCGCTGGTCGTCGAAAGCCGGGAACTGGCCGACCAGATTGCGTTCATCCAGAATTCAGCCGGCGGCGTGCAGGGCCCGTTCGATGCCTGGCTGGCCATGCGCGGAGTCAAGACGCTGGCGCTGAGAATGAGAACGCATTGTGAAAGCGCCGGCCGAATTGCCGAATGGTTAAGCGGCCAGGACAAGGTCGCAAAGGTTATCTACCCGGGCCTGGACCACCATCCGCAAAAGCGGCTGGCCGAGAAACAGATGTCGGGCTTCGGCGGCATGGTCAGCTTCGATCTCGGCGGCGACCTGGCCGCCGCGCGCCGGTTTCTCGAAAACACGCATTTGTTCGCGCTGGCCGAATCGCTGGGCGGCGTCGAAAGCCTGGTCAATCACCCGGCGATCATGACCCACGCGACGGTGCCGAAAGAAAAGCGCGAGGCGCTGGGCATCACCGATACGCTGGTCCGGCTTTCGGTCGGGATCGAGGATGTAGACGACCTGATCGGCGACCTGGAGACCGCGCTGGCGGCGGTTTGAGAATTTGCTTGCTGGTTGACAGGCCGGGATTCCGGCCGCGGTGTCAGGTTTTAAGTGTCAGGTCAATCAACTTCAAAAGCATTCGGTTCCGGTCCGGAGGCGTTTCGACCGTGCCGGAGAGGCGGCTTGATGCTTTTGATTTTCACTTAAAACCTAACCACTTAAACCCGCCTTATTCACCCACCCCCTCGTCGCGAGGCGTCGTCAGATCCCGTAGATGGGGCTTTTCGCGACCGAGCGCACCGGAGGCGTACTCGCCTGTACGGTGAGGATGCGCGAC
>JAVVET010000117.1:0-6032 GCA_032251235.1 Wenzhouxiangellaceae bacterium | reverse complement strand
GAGGCTTGGATTCAACCGCGAAGTGCAACACCCATGAATGGTTAGAGGCGAATAGTAAGCCTATTTAACGAAAAAGAGCGGGAAATCTGGCCCAATCCGGCTTTTTAAGCAATAGGTCAGCGTGAAGCTCGACAGGTTGTCAGGGGCTCGCGTTACCGGCGGTATTGCTGGTTCGAACGACCCTGCTGGCGCGCAAGCCGGGAAACTCCGGATCAGAAACCTTGGGTCTCCCGCTTCATTTGCATCGCTTTATTCTTGCGGATCATTCAACGTCTGGTTGATTTTGATTGATATGTGTCATGTTTGGTGCTACCGATCGGAACGAACCGGTCTCCCTGCATTCCCGTACGAGAGACGACTTGGGTACGGGTACAAAACAGGGACGACCGATGATCTCGAATCGCTTTTGCGCATTCTCACTTTCTTTTTCGACGCTGGCGCTGACTGGCGCCCTGATCTTATTGGCCGCATCTCCGCCCCCCGCGGCCACCGCGGGCCTGCCGTTGACCGAGGATTTCAGCACCACCGACCTGCGCGATGATGCGCTGACCAGTGCCGATTGGTCGACCGAGGAGCAGGCGGTGTTCCTGGCGTGGTCGACTCGGCACCAATTGCCCCGCTACAGTGCCACCGGCATCGCCGTGGGCAGTGAAGCCGACTTTACCAGGAGCGTGGTGCTCGGCGATGTCAACGGCGATGGCCACCTCGACCTGATCGCAGGTAATGATGGTGAAACCAACAAGCTGTATCTGAACGATGGCAGCGGCGGTTTTCCGGCCACCGGCATTGCAGTGGGCATTGAAAAAGAGCCCGCTTTGGGCCTGGCGCTCGGAGATGTCGATAACGACGGTGACCTCGACCTGGTCGCCGGCAATACTGTTGCCATCACCAACAAGCTTTACAGGAACGTCAACTATCTGAGTACCGGTACGGTGGTTTCGACGACGGTCAATACCGGCGGACCAGTGGCTGGCGTAGTCCTGACCACCGTTTCATCGGTCAATACCCCCCACCACCGGCAACACCGATATCGATTATTTCGTATCCAACAACGGCGGTCTGAAATGGTACCGGACGTATCCGGGCACCGAATTCCTGTTTCCGACCAGCGGTGCCGACCTGCGCTGGAAAGCCGAGCTGGCCATGTTGTCGCCCGCGCGATCACCGGTTCTTTCGCAACTGTCGCTTGAACCGCTGCCCATCAGCAACGACCTGTCCGACCTGACACTGAGCGCCGGCGCGCTAAGCCCTGCCTTCGCGCCGGAAATCACGAGCTACGGCGCCACGGTGGTTAGTGCAAGCGATTCGATCACGGTTACACCAACTGCGGCCGACGCGAATGCGACGGTTACGGTCAACGGCATCGCCGTGACCAGCGGCCAGCCTTCCGGCGCGATTGCCCTGAGCTCGGTGACAACACGATTACCGTGGCGGTGCAAGGCAACACCGTGAAAACGACCACCGTCACGGTCAGCCGTACCGCAACGATCGGCGGCAGTGTCACGGGGCTGGCATCCGGCAACCAAGTCGTGCTTCTGAACAACGGCGGCGACGACCTGGTGCTGAGCGCCAACGGCAGCTTCACCTTTGCCACCGAGTTGACCGATACCAGCGCCTACGTTGTCACGGTTCTGACCAACCCGACCGCGCCGAACCAGACCTGCAGCGTGACCAACGCCGCCGGCACGCTGGCCGGTGCGGATGTGACCAACGTCGAAGTCACCTGCGTCAACAACCAGTTCAGCGTCGGCGGTACCGTCGCGGGTCTGCAGGGCGATCAAGTCGTGCTGCAGAACAATGGCAACGATGACCAGGTGTTCATCGGCGACGGCGGCTTTACATTCTCAGCCCAGCAGGATGGCAGCAGCTATAGCATCACCGTTGCCAGCCAGCCGAACAGCCCGACCCAGCTGTGCTCGGTCACCAGCGGCGCCGGCACGCTCAGCGGCCTGCAACTGCCGGGGCTGGTGCTCGAACTCGATAACGGCTCGCTGTTGCTGTTCGACCAGGACGGCACATACACCTTCTCGACTGGCGTGGCCGATGGCACGGACTACAGCGTCACCGCACCGCTGCTGCCCGACGAGCACGATTGCAGCATCGCCAACGCGACCGGCAGCATTGCCGGCACCGATGTGGTCGACGTGGATGTCGCCTGCACCACCGATATCGAGTTTGCCGACGGCTTCGAGACGCTCTCGGAAACGCCGCTTGATCTGAATTGATCGGTAAAATTGCACGCGCGGTGTGAGGGGGGAGGGTAGGCGCGAGCCTGCTCCCAACGCTACCCTGAGATTCCTGTTCGATTCGGTTGAATCAAGGCCGACGCACCAGCAAAGGCGAGGACAGGCAGAACGCAGGCATTGTTGTTGCCCGGCCAGTGTCGTAAAGTCTACCGGCAATGACGAACCTGGCCTCGAACACCGTATTGTCATGCCTGAAAAGCGCTTTTCAACGACTTCAGTGGCGTAACGGCAGGAAAATCATCTTGAATGGTTAAATCCGCGGCGGACGGAGGAAATTCAGTTCGAGCCGATGTTCAGGCGTGTGCCCCAATGTGGGGCGATGCCGGCGCGCCGCGCAACGCTGTGGGCGCGATCCTTCTTCCGTCCTCAGCGCTGCCGGAGCCCGTACCATAGCGGCAGCGCCACCAGCAGAGCGGCGCCGATGATGTTGCCGATCGCGGCCGGGACCAGGTTCCAGCCAATTGCCAGTGCCCAGCCGGGGCCCTCGCCGCCGGGCATGGCCAGCGCGAAATAGCCGGCATTGGCCGGGCTGTGCTGAAAATTGCCGGCCACGAACAGCGTCACGGCCAGGAAAACCGGCACGAATTTGCCGATGAAGGTCCGCGCCATGGTGGCGAAAAACGCGGCCATGCCGACCAGCCAGTTGCCCAGCACGCCGGAGCCGAGTACGGCGAACCAGGCAGCCACAGTGCCGGTTTCGGCATAACTCATCTTCTTGTCGACCACGTGCTGAAGCACTTCCATCTGCTCGGCCGGATAGACCTGGGTCAGGTGCACGATCCAGCCCACCAGTACCGCGCCGATCAGATTGCCGAGTGCTGCAAATATCCAAAAAAGACCAATGCGCGCGTACTGGCTTGCCGTGGATATGGTCAGCATGCGTGCCGGAACCATCACGTTCACCTCAGTAAAGAGCACGGCGTGTGAAATGATGACGAAGAAAAAGCCGGCCGAGAAGCCCAGCCCCTGCAGCAGCAGCTTCGGGCCATGCGCCTCGACGCCGGTCGAAAGAATGACCGAGAACAACGCCCCGAACGCGATGAACGCGCCGCCGAGCAGCGCGAGCACTGCATTTTGTCCAAGGGTCGCGTCCTGAACCCGCCGTCGCGCCTCGCGCCCCAATGCCTCCAGCACCGCCTCCGGCGGCAGATGCTGTGCTGGCGGATGCTTTTGCCTGCTTTCCATGCGTAGTCCAGAATGCGTAAAGCCAACCGCAAGCGTAGACTGCTTTTCGGTGCAGTTCAAGGGGCCCTGAAAAACTCCGGCCAGGCCCGGCTTGCGCAGGTCGGGCTTCAGCCTTTCGCACTGATATCGTCGATACGCTTCATGACGGCCTGGTCAGCGCCTCGGACAGAAGACGGTCTTCGTTCAGGATGTTTCGGGCATAGGCGTCCGGGTCGGGCGGAGCGATCCAGCGCTGGTCGTTGACCAGGGCGATTTGTCGGTTCATTGCGGCCTGGTTCCGGCTTCAAATTGAGGCGGCAGCGATAATTGCCACGCCGTGGAAACGATATTGGCCTGGCAAGGCCGGCCGTATGCTGCATGACATCGCAAGCGTTGGTACTATCGCTTCGATGATACGAACCGCTGCCCGATTCAGGAAAGCAGGATAGATGAAGTTCTTCCGCAAATGGCTGTTTCGCCTGACGCTTGCCGTGGTGTTGTTGACAGCGCTGCTGGTTTTGCCGTTGCGCTGGGCCGACCCGCCGACCACCGCGTTCATGCTCGGGGACTGGCTGGCTCGTGAAAAATCCGTCGAATACCAACCGGTGTCGCCGGAACGGATTTCGCCGCATCTGGCGCTGGCGGTCATCGCCTCGGAGGACCAGAATTTTCCGAACCACTGGGGATTCGACCGTCGCGAAATTCGGCGCGCCGTGGAAGACTACCGGCAGGGCGGGCGCTTGCGCGGCGCCAGTACCATCACCCAGCAACTGGCCAAGAACCTGTATCTGTGGCCGGGGCAGAGCTGGCTTCGCAAGGGCGTGGAGTCGTGGTTTACCGTCTGGCTGGAGCTTTGTCTGCCCAAGCGGCGGATCCTGGATATCTATCTCAATATCGTCGAACTCGATGACGGCGTGTACGGCGCCGAAGCCGGGGCGCGGCATTATTTCGATCGCAGCGCCATGGACTTGACACGGGCCCAGGCGGCGCTGCTGGCCGCGGTACTGCCCGCGCCGAAACGCTACAACGCCGCCGCGCCCGACGCTTATCTGCTCGAGCGCCAGCAGTGGATACTCGCCCAGATGCAGAACCTGGGCCCGGCCTGGGTGCCGTGATGCGGTCGTCGAACGCAAAGCCGTGCTGGATTGTCCGGCTGTGATTTGCGGGAAGCGTGGCAAAGGGAGTTCGCTGGCTACACGCCCGAGCCATCCTTGCTGCACGGCGATCTGTGGGCCGGCAACATCGACTTGCCGCCCGACGGCCAGCCCGTCATGTTCGACCCGGCCGTTATCGATTGGGCCCCAACGTTTTCAGCCGTGGGTGACGGATTGACCCGCGTCGGCCGGAGCGCTCTCGGGCAGCACCTCGGCGGCGGCCTGGTCGACCAGGATTGCAATGGCGCCGTCGCCGGTGACGTTGGCGGCGGTGCCGAAGCTGTCCTGGGCCATGTACAGCGCGATCATCAGGGCCACGGCGACTTCGCCGAAACCGAGCATGGAGCCGAGCAGGCCGACGGCGGCCATGACCGCGCCGCCGGGCACGCCCGGGGCGGCCATCATCACGACACCCAGCATCATGATGAACGGCAGGATGTCGAACAGACCGGGCATGGCCAGGCCTTCCTGCAGCACCGTCACGGCGATCGCGCAGGACACGATGGTGATGGTCGAGCCCGACAGGTGCACCGTGGCGCACAGCGGCACCGTGAAGTCGGCGATGTGTTCGCGCACGCCGTTGTTGCGCACCGACTGCAACGTGACCGGGATGGTCGCCGCGCTCGACATCGTGCCCAGCGCGGTGAAGTAGGCCGGCAGCATGTTGCGGATCAGCGAAAACGGCGAGGCGCCGGCGCGCATGCCGGCAATGGAAAACAGCGTGGTGATCCAGACCCAGTGCAGCGTCACGGCCAGCGCCAGCACCACGCCGAAGGTCTTGAGCGTGTCGAACACGGTACCTGCAGCCGCAAGATCGGCGAAGATGCCGGCGATGTAGAACGGCAGCAGCGGAATGATCACCGTGACCAGCAGCTTCTCGATCACGTCGCGGCCCTGGTCGAAGACTTTCTTGAGTACCTCGGCATTGGTGGCAGTAATGCCCAGGCCGAAGATGAAGGCGGTCGCGAGTGCCGTCATGATGCCCAGCAACGGCGGAATCTCCAGTTCGATGAACGGCTCCAGCACGCCGTGCGAGACTTCCGCCGCGGCCCCGCCGGAAGCCGACAGCAGCGGCACGACCAGCGAGGCGATGAAGAACGCCAGCAGACCGGCCAGTATGGTGGAAATATAGGCTGTGGCCAGCGTTCGCCCCAGCAGCGCGCCGGAATTGCGCGGCAGGCCGGCGATGCCGCTGGTGATGTAGAACAGGATCAGCAGCGGCACGGTAAAGAACAGCAACTCGCCGAACAGCACCTTGAACGTCACCAGCAGGCGCGTGATCCAGTCCGGTGCGAACAGGCCGACGAGAATGCCGGCGACGATCCCGACGATAAGCTTGAGTACGAGTTTCACGGCATTCCCCGATCGATGATGGTCTTTTTTGTTGTGATCCAGCGGCCCTGAATGATACGTGCTAGCAGCCTGTCGGACTTGACCGATCGTAGCGAGGGAAAGCCGGTTGGAGTCA
>JAVVET010000116.1:0-6121 GCA_032251235.1 Wenzhouxiangellaceae bacterium | reverse complement strand
CGCGGCATGAGCGGTTTTGCCTACTTTTGCCGCACCAAAAGTAGGTCGCATCAGCTCGCGAAGCGAGCGGCGAAATGGCTTTTGAAGTTGGAGTTGAAACCGTGCGCAGTCCCGGACTGAACCCTGCCTCTAACTGCCAGATCGTAAATAAACCTACTTCAAAAGCTTAGTCACATCCCGAAACTTCGGATGCGTAGCATCCACCATCAACTCGAACAGCACCATCTCGACGCAGCTCATGTGAACGCCGGCGCGTTCCATGCGGCGCAAACCGATGTCCCGGTTGAATACGCTGCGCGACGAGGTCGCATCGCAAATCAGGTGCACGCTGTATCCGTCGCGCAACAGCGCCGCGGCAGTCTGCCAGACGCACACGTGCGTTTCGATGCCGCACAGGAGAACCTGCTTGCGCCCGCTGTCCTCGATCCGGCCTCGGATCGTGTCGTCGCCCATGCAGCCAAAGCTCGACTTGGCGCAGGGCGAAAGGTCGGCAAGCGGCGCCTGGAGTTCGTCGACGGTGGCGCCGAGCTTGTCTGGCAACTGCTCGGCCCACACCACCGGCACCTCCAGCAGGCGGCAGGCTTGAATCAGCGCGCTCTGCGCCCGGATCATTGCGTCGCTTTCGTGCATCAGGCGGGCCAGCCGGCCCTGGACGTCGACCACCACCAGCAAGCTGTCGTCGAGCACGGGATGTTCGGTAGTGGCGATACTCATCATGGTTGCCTTTCGCTGGATGGACTTTCGCATCGTAGCAGGACCGACTTGTTTTCTTCGCCGAAGTGTGTAGTTTATTAGGGCATGGACTTGAATGACTACAAGGTTTCCGGGTTCTACGATGAACTCGTCACGCCCTCGGGCCGTCCGCGCGCGGCCGCCAGAGCCCTCTGGAAGTATCTGAAGAGCCTGGACGCCGAGGAAATCGCCGAGCGCAAGCTCGCCTGCGAGGTGGCCGCACTCGTCGCCGGGATCACCTTCCGGGTCTACTTCGAGGACACCGGTGTCGATCGCGCCATGCCGTTCGACCTGATTCCCCGGGTGATTCCGAAGAAGGAGTGGGACCAGATCTCCGAAGGCCTGGAACAGCGCGTCAAGGTGCTGAACATGTTCATCGACGATCTGTACAACGACCAGAAGATCATCGAGGATGGCGTGGTACCGGCCGACCTGATTGCCGGTTCGGAGAACTTCCGCGAGCAGTGCCGCGGGTTCTCGCCGCCCCTGGGCATCTGGGCCCATATCTGCGGCAGCGACCTGGTGCGCGGCGGCGACGGCACCGTCTACGTGCTGGAAGACAATCTGCGCATCCCGTCCGGGGTTTCCTACATGCTGGAAAACCGCCAGGTGATGAAGCGCGTGTTCCCCGAACTGTTCGAGGACAGCGGCATCCAGCCGGTGGACGAATACCCGGCCCAGCTGTTCGACATGCTGGCCTCGCTGTCGCCCCGGCCGGTCGAATACCCGAACGTCGTGGTACTCACCCCGGGCGTATTCAATTCAGCCTATTTCGAGCACGCCTACCTCGCCCAGCAGATGGGCGTGGAACTGGTCGAAGGCCGTGACCTGGTGGTCGACGACGACAACAACGTGTTCATGCGCACCATCGCCGGACTGGAGCCGGTCGACGTGATTTACCGCCGGGTCGACGACGCGTTCATCGACCCCGAAGTGTTCCGGCCCGACTCGCTGCTCGGCGTGCCCGGCCTGATGCGTGCCTGGCGCTCGAACAAGGTGGCGCTGGCCAACGCGCCCGGGGCCGGTGTAGCCGACGACAAGGTGGTCTACGCCTGGATGCCGGAGATCATCCGCTACTACCTCGACGAGGAGCCGAAGCTGGCCAATGTACCGACCTGGAAATGCAGCGAGCCCGAAGACATGAAGTACGTGCTCGCCCACATCGGCGAGCTGGTCATCAAGCCGGCCAACGAATCCGGCGGCTACGGCATGCTGATCGGTCCGCACTCCACCAAAAAGGAGCAACAGGAGTTCGCCCGGCTGATCAAGGCAGACCCGCGCAACTACATCGCCCAGCCGACCCTGGCGCTGTCGACCTGCCCGACCATGGTGCCGGGCGGCGTCGGCGCCAGGCACGTCGACCTTCGACCGTTCATTCTTTCCGGCCAGCAGACCTTCGTCACCACCGGTGGACTCACGCGGGTGGCGATGAAGGCCGGCTCGCTGGTCGTCAACTCGTCGCAGGGCGGCGGCAGCAAGGACACCTGGGTGGTCGATACCGAGGCGGCCGGCCGCGCCGGAGGTAAATCCTGATGCTTTCACGTCTCGCCGAACATCTGTACTGGCACGGACGCTACCTGGAGCGCGCCGAGGGGCTGGCGCGCCTGGTCAACGTCAACGCCCACCTCAACCTCGACCTGCCGGGCCGCATCGCGCCGGGCTGGGAACCGCTGGTGCGCATCACCGGCGCTCTGGATCTTTACGAAGAACTCCACGACGACGAGTTCGCCGAACGCCAGGTGGCAAAATTCCTGATCGCAGACGAACGCAATCCCGGCTCCATCCGCTCGGCGCTGGAGCTGGCGCGCGACAACATGCGTGCAACCCGCGACCTGTTGCCGCGCGAAGTCTGGGAGCAGATGAACGGGCTCTACCTGCGCATCTCCGAGCAGATCTCGGGCAACCTGTCCAAGCGTCGCCGGCACGAATCGCTGGCCGACCTGATCCTGGGATCGCAGCAGATCGCCGGCATGCTGATGGGCACCATGAGCCAGGACCATGCCTACGACTTCATCCTGATCGGGCGCTACCTGGAGCGCGCCGACGTCACCACCCGGATTCTGGACGTGCGCGCCGACGACCTGCTGCCGGAGCAGGCCGAGGACATGCCGGCGTTCGAGTCCATCCAGTGGATGAGCGTGCTGAAATCGCTGACCGGCTACCAGATGTACCGCCGTCACGTTCGCATGCGCGTGGCAGGCCCCGACGTGCTGAGATTCCTGCTGCGAGACAGGCTGTTCCCGCGCTCGGCGATGTTCTGCCTCAAGGCACTGGAATCGCTGCTGCACGAGCTGCCGGGCGACGACGACAGCGCGCTGCGCGCGACCACCGCGCTGATGCGCCATCTGGATTCGGCACGCATGGTCCGGCTCAAGGGCGAACCGCTCAGCGAGTTCATCGACCGCATACAGATTGAATTGGGCGACATCGGCCAGCATATATCGCAGACCTGGTTTCAATCGGCCCCTGAATGAAGACATTCCGCTGTACCTGCGGCAACACGCTGTACTTCGAGAACACCGTGTGCGTCCAGTGCGACCGCAAGCTGGGCTTCCTGCCCGAGGAGCTCGTGCTGTCGGCGTTCGAACCCGACCGCAAGGGCCGGTTCGTCGCCCTGGCGCCGGAAGCGCGCGGCCATCACTACCGAAAGTGCCGTAACTACGCCCAGCAGGACGCCTGCAACTGGATGGTGGCCGAGGAAGACCCGAACCCGTATTGCGCAGCCTGTCGGCTCAACCAGATCATCCCCAACCTCGACAAGCCCGGCAACCGCGAGCGCTGGCTGCGCGTGGAAAAACGCAAGCGGCGGTTGATCTACGACCTGCGCCGCCATCGCCTGCCGCTGGTCGGGCGCGACCTGGAGCCGCAGACCGGCCTGGCTTTCGCGTTCATGGAAGACGACCCGTCGGACTCCAACGACAGCGGCCTGGAATTCCAGGATCACCAAGAAGGCATGCAGATCATGACCGGGCACGCCAACGGGCTGATCACGATCAACATCGCCGAGGCCGACGACGTGCAGCGCGAGCGCATGCGCGTGGCCATGAACGAGGCGCAGCGCACGCTGCTGGGCCACTTCCGCCACGAAAGCGGCCATTACTACTGGGACCGGCTGGTGCGCAACGGCCCGTTGCTTGGCCGCGTACGAGAACTTTTCGGCGACGAGCGCGAAAACTACCAGGATGCGCTGGGCCGGTATTACAACGAAGGCGCCCAGCCCGGCTGGCAGGACGACTACGTCAGCGCCTACGCCAGTTCGCACCCGTGGGAAGACTGGGCCGAGTGCTGGGCCCACCTGCTGCAGATCGTCGACACGCTGGAGACCGCCGCTGCCATCGGCATGGCGCCGGCCCAGGCAGTCACAGACGACATGGACGAACGCATCGAGCACTGGGTCAAGCTGGCCGTGAACATCAACCTGCTCAACCGCAGCCTCGATCAGCCCGACCCGTACCCGTTCGTGCTCACGCCGGCCATCGTCGAAAAACTGAAGCTGGTCAACACGGTCATCGCATCGAGCGGCTTCAGCAAATAGAAACCATCTTCCGGGTCAAGCACGCGCCACCACCCAGACGTCCACCCGCTCCACGCCGGCGCGCTTGAGTACCTGGGCGCATTCGCGCAACGTGGAGCCGGTGGTCATGACGTCGTCGACCAGCACGGCATGACGAACCCCCGGCGGCAGCTGGTCGAGCGCGAAGGCACCCTTGACGTTGCCGGCGCGGCGATCGGCCGGCAACTCCGATTGCGTAACGGTGGCGCGCGAACGTTTCAACACATCGGCCCACGGCAGCCCGCCGAAATGACGCGACAGGTCGCGGCACAGCAATTCGGCCTGGTTGAAGCCGCGGCGCCAGTGGCGGCGCCAGTTCAGCGGCACCGGGATCATCAGGTCGGGGCGATCGGCGTGTGCGTCGGCCAGGCGCTCGGCCAGCAGGCGCGCCAGCACCCGTCCGGCAGCCAGGTCGCGGTCGAACTTGAACCGCTGCACCAGAGAGGCGACCGGCGCGCGATAGCCGAAGCCGGCCAGCGCGCGATCGAACGGCGGCGGCTTCCCTGAGCATTCGCCGCAGGCCTCGACGGTGCGCGGCAGTTCGATGCCGCAGGTGCGGCACTGGCCATCCATCGCCGGCATGTCGGCGCGGCAGCCGCTGCAGCATCCTCGGCCCGTATCGCTGCCCTGCCCGCACACCAGGCACACCGGCGGCCAGATCAGGTTCAGGACGCTGTCGACTTTCAGGCGGCCTTTCAGGTTGACACGTCGCCCGCCGGATTCGGATACTAGGCGCCTGGAAGTCGCCGCTTTGATGGCTGAACCGATCACCGCTCTCATTGCGCGTCTCGTCAATCCTGAAAATCAAGCTGGAATCATCTTGCCATGACGGTATCCGCACCGGTCACCGACGCGCCCGAAACGCGCCATCCGGCCGCCCACGGCGCCCCAAGGCACCGCCCGGCTGCGCATCACGCTGTCGGCCGCGCATGGCCCCGAGCACATCGATCGGCTGGTCGACGTACTCCTGGAATGCATGGAATGAGGCAATCATGAACCGGATCACCATCGGTGCCCTGCACGGCTGGGCCATGCACAGCGGACTTTTCCGCGACCTGGTCGACGCGCTGCCCGAGACCGACTGGCGCGGCATCGACCTGCCCGGTCATGGCCGCAACCGCGACACGCCCTGGCCCGAAGACGCCGACAGCCTGGTCGACGGTCTCGTGCACGACCTGCCCGAAGGCAGCTGGCTGATGGGCTGGTCGCTGGGCGGCCTGCTGGCCATGCAGGCGGCACTGAAATATCCGAAGCGCTTCGCCGGGCTTGTCCTGGTCTCTGCCACCCCGTGCTTCATCGCCCGAGAACACTGGCCCGACGGCGTCGAGGCCGGCCTGCTCAAGGCCATGGCCCTGGAACTCGCCGCCGACCCGGAAGTGGTCGTCAACCGCTTCCTCGCACTGGAAATTCACGGCAGCGCCCATCAGCGCGACGAACTCAAGCGGCTGAAATCCCTGGCGCTGGCCCACGGCCTGCCGAACAGGGCCGCGCTGCTGGCCGGGCTGAAGCACCTGGCCGAAACCGACCTGAGCGACCGGCTGGGGGAGATCCAATGCCCGGTGCTGCTGCTCGGCGGGCGGCGCGACAAGCTGGTGCCGTGGGCCTCGCTGGAGCATACGCACCGGTTGTTGCCGAACAGTCGCCTGGTCCGTGTTCCGGGCGCGGCCCATGCGCCGTTCTTGACTGATGCGGCGGCGGTGGCCAACGCGATCAGTGGCTTCTTGCATGAAGCTGATGAGTCGAATTAAGCCTCCTCCGCGTAAAGTGCGTTACCGGTGGAAGCCTGAAGAACCAAAGACCGTTTCGCCGCCAGCTTCGCTGGCTGATGCGACCTAC
>JAVVET010000115.1:0-6139 GCA_032251235.1 Wenzhouxiangellaceae bacterium | reverse complement strand
CAGCGGCAGGTGGTCGCGGCCGATGACGATGCCGCTGAACGGCGCGCGAATTTCCTGTTCGTTCTCGCCGAACGGGTCCGAAACGATGCCCAGCAGGGTCTGGTCGCGCACGACCCGATCGCCCATGCTTGCAAAGGCGCGCAGGATGCCGCTTTGCGGTGCGCGCACCCAGCTCGACGAGCGCGCGATCAGTGGTGCCGAGCTGGTTTTCTTGCGCCGTGTTTGCGGCAGCATGTCCAGCGCCCGCATCACCCGCACGATGCCGTTGACGCCGCCGCGGATTGAAATCTCGTCCAGGCGCAAAGCTTCGCCGGCCTCGTAGACCAGTACCGGCATTTTTCCGGTTGCCGCGGCGCGCAGCGTGCCGGGACGGATTGCTGCGTTGAGGATGACGGGGGTGCCGAAAGCCAGGGCCAGCTCCAGCGTCTGGGGGTCGTCGAGATTGGCCCGGATCTGGGGCAGGTTGCCGCGGTGAATGGCACCGGTGTGCAAATCGATGCCGTGGGTGGCCTGGCTGACGATTTCGGTCATGAAAAGGTGTGCCACCCGGCTGGCCAGCGAGCCGCTTTCGGAGCCCGGAAAAGACCGGTTGAGGTCTCGCCGATCGGGCAGATAGCGGCTTTTGTCGATAAAGCCGTGCAGGTTGACGATCGGTACCGCGATCAGCGTCCCGCGGATGCGACGCAGGGCCTTGACCTGCAACAGCCGCCGGATGATTTCGACGCCGTTGAGCTCATCGCCGTGGATGGCCGCGCTGATGAACAGTACCGGTCCTGCCATGCGGCCGCTGACAACCTGCACCGGCATGGTCGTTGGCGCATGCGTATACAGTCGGCCGACTTCCAGGTCGATGCTCTGCCGGGTGCCGGGCTCGACCGTGACGGTGCCGATCGTAAGTGCCTTGTTGCGGGTTCTTTTGCGAGGCTCGGTACTGGCCATAACCATTTCTCTATGCATCAAGCCACAGATAGTACAGAAATAATGGACCGATACGACAGGCGCTTGAAGACGCTCGGCCTCAGGGTGTGTCGAAAAAGCCGGTGCTGGAGTCAAAAACACGCCGATGCGATCCAGCCGAATCGCCGCGCCGCTGTCGCAATCGCTTGCCCGAACGCGCAAAAGCATGAATATTCGTTTTTAGTGATTCAAGGTTTACAGCACGGTCTGGCCCTGTTTGATCAGTGAATTGCGCATTGAGTAATTAATTTTGTGAATTAAATCTCTATTGTGTTCAATAGCCTGCTCGGAGTACAGTCGTTCACATCGTCGGCTCGGCCCAACGGTCGCCATTGCCGTTTTTAAAAAGTCGGTCAAAAAATAATTAAAACGAT
Organism: Wenzhouxiangellaceae bacterium; assembly: GCA_032251235.1. Classification (GTDB taxonomy): domain Bacteria; phylum Pseudomonadota; class Gammaproteobacteria; order Xanthomonadales; family Wenzhouxiangellaceae. Next base: position 4,808 of record JAVVET010000115.1, on the reverse strand, counting down.
GCCACTTATACCAGCATCGATTTGGGTCGGTGCAACTGGAGATCGATGCTCGCCACTGCCGTATCGGGAATCCTCAAATCGCCGCCGCGATCGTGACGGCCGCGATTTGCGTTTCCTTAAGTCATAACAATAACAAGCTCGACCTGTCGACAATGCTCGGCATTCGATCGCTCCGGAGTCCGGGGCGATTTTTTTATCGGACTCGGCTGCGCTGACCGGAGATTTGCAGGATGGCCCTGTCAAGCCTGGCCAGGCCGGCGTTTCAAGGCCCATTCGGAATCAGTGACTTGCGGCAGGTCGGCAGACCTCGACTGGGGGCCGATACCTCACCCCAAGCTTACGAAAAATTTCGGATCCAAAAGTTCGGAGAGTCGTGTTTCAGGGGGGCTGCGCACAGTGTTGACAGCCGGAGCGTAGCTTCACGCTACGTGTAGAGTGGTTGGCTCCCGGTAATCGAAGTTGTTGACGTTGACCTGGAAACCTGCCTGCGATGCCGGCGACTGGCGCGGTGCTTCGCTGATTGCAGGGTCCAGCAGCATGTCGCTGGCGAAACGGTCGCGATTCCACCACGCCAATGCCAGCGCGCCGCGCCGAACCGCGGCCAGCGACGTGGCCAGTTCGGGAAGCGAGGTCGATAGCGCGGTAAACAGCACGCCGACGACGGTGGCGCTGAACCAGGTTTCGTGATCCAGAAATGCCAAGCTTCCTCCAGTTCCAGCAGCCTGTCGGACTTAATGCTGATCTGCTGCGGAAAAGTCCGACAGGCTGCCAGGACAACAATGCATCGACAGGCCGGGTCGGTTAATCTTACTACCCATGTCATTGCTGTTCGGACTGCGAACCTTCATGAGCCGATCCACCTTTATTGCCAGCGCGCGCATTCCCGATACCGACAGCAAACTGAAGCTGCATCGCTACGCCGATCGCTTTTCGATCAGCATCCCCGGCCGCGGCGAACTGATGAACAGCCGCGTGCATGGCTCGGAAAAGGCCCTGGCCGATTTAAGCTGCGCGCGCCTGGGCGAGCGCAAAAGCCCGAGAGTGCTGATCGGCGGCCTCGGCATGGGCTTTACACTGGCCGCGGCGCTGAAGGCACTGGGACCGGGTGCCGAGGTCGTGGTGGCCGAATTGGTGCCCGAGGTGGTGGACTGGAACCGCGAGCATATCGGCGAGCCGGCCGGACATCCGTTGAACGACCCGCGCAGCGTCGTCTATGTGGGCGATGTCGGCCGCTTGCTGCGTGAAAGCCCGATCGGCTTCGATGCGATCATGCTGGATGTCGACAACGGGCCGGAGGGCTTGATCCGACGCGAAAACGACTGGCTCTACAGCATCGCCGGACTAAACGCCGCGCGCCGGGCGCTGACCGATGGCGGCCTGCTGGCGATCTGGTCGGCCTCGCCGGACAAACAATTTACGGCGCGTCTGGAAAAGAGCGGCTTTTCCACCGAGCTGGTCATGGTTCGTCCGCACCGGGCAGGCAAGGGCGCGCGGCACTACATCTGGGTCTGCAGCGTGGCCCGAACCGCCGATTGAACGCAGCGCTTTTGACATCGATCAAGCCGGATTGACGGCTGAAAGAACAGACTTGCACATTTAACGGAGACTGATCTTGAAGCACGATATGCAGGGCACAAGGCATGACGAGCCACAGGACAATCAAGCCGACCAGCGGCCCGACTCCGGGGAAGCGAAATCTCCGGATCGGGCAACGCAGGCGCATGCTGCAGGCGCCCAGCCGAAGGAATTTCCCAGAGTCACCGTCGACCAGGTTCGCAATGCCTTCGAAAGCGGTCGATACCCCTATCGAAACAGGCTGGGCCGGCGGGCCTACGAAACCGACAAGGCCCGCTTGCAGGCCGAGCTTCTCAAGGTTCAACTATGGGCCCAGGAAACCGGTCAAAAATTCGTGATTATCTTCGAAGGCCGCGATGCGGCCGGAAAGGGCGGCACGATCAAACGCTTCACCGAACATCTCAACCCGCGCTTTGCCCGCGTGATTGCACTCAACAAACCGAGCGACCGCGAGCGCAGCCAGTGGTATTTCCAGCGCTACGTAGAGCACCTGCCCGGCGCCGGCGAGATGGTCTTCTACGATCGGTCCTGGTACAACCGCGCCGGGGTCGAGCGGGTGATGGGTTTTTGCACGCCGGTCGAGTACCTTGAATTCATGCGCCAGGCGCCGGATTTCGAGCAGATGCTGGTGCGCTCCGACGTGCGGCTTTACAAATACTGGTTTTCGGTGACCCGCAACGAGCAGCTCAAGCGTTTTGAGTCGCGCGCCAACGACCCGCTCAAGCGCTGGAAACTGTCACCCATCGACAAGGCCAGCCTGAACAAGTGGGATGAATACACCGAGGCCAAGGAGGCGATGTTTTTTTATACCGACACTGCCGATGCGCCGTGGACGATCGTGAAATCCAATGACAAAAAGCGCGCCAGGCTCGACTGCATGCGTCATTTTCTGGCCTCGCTGGATTATCCCGACAAAAATTTCGAGCTCGTCGGGCAGCCCGACCCGCTGATCGTCGGCCGCGCCTCGCACGTGGTACGCAAGAACGACCGGATCCCCGGCGCGGCGCTGTAGCGGCAACGAAGATCGGGCCAGGCGCCGGGTTTTACCGCCTTGTTCAGCACGCGGTCAAGCGACCAGAACGCCAGTACCGGCACCGGCCGAGTACACCAGAAATGCGATCAGCGCCGCCGGCTGTACCGGCCTGGAGCGGTGAAAGCTGCGCGGTTGCTGCCAGGTGTAATAGCAGGCGTAGGCGGCCGGGATGACGGCCAACCCGCCCAGCCATACGCTCTTGGGCAGGCCGCTCAGGGGTACCAAGGCCAGCACGCCGAAGGCGGCCAGGTAAATCAGCACCAGCACGCGGCTGGCCGGCTCTCGGCCCAGCCGAACAACCAGGTTGCGCTTGCCGTGGCTGCGGTCGGCCAGGTAGTCCGGAAACTGGTTGACCCACAAAAACGCGGCGACGATCAAGCCCAGCGGCAGCGAAAGCCAGAACACCTGCCAGCTCAGCGCATGGGCCTGGATCAGGTAGGCGCTGAGGGTGATCAGCGGCCCGTAGCACAGGGCCACATCGAGTTCGCCGAGCCCGCGGTAGGCAAGACGCAGCGGCGGACCGTGATAGGACCAGGCCAGGGAAAAGCCGACCAGGCCGATCCAGAACGCCGAAGGTTCGCGTAGCAGCACGATTGCCAGACCGGCCAGGAGACCCAGCGATGTGAAGCCGGCAGCCATGGCCCAGGTCTGGCCGCGGGTCAGCAGGCCGTCGACCATGACCCGCTTGCCGCCGGAGAAGGCGGTCCGGTCCTCCGGCGCCACGGCAAGATCGGTGCCCGAGTCATAGTCGAAAACCTCGCCCCAGGCATTCTTGGCAACCTCGAGCGCAAAAAACGCCAGCAGCGTCACCGCAAGCCAGGTCCAGCTGAATGCTGCCTCGGCGGCCGCCACCGAAACGCCGACATAGATCGCGGCCAGCGAGGTCAGGCTGATCTTGGGGTCGGCCAGTCGCCAGAACCCGTTCCAGGCATTTCGGCTTGCAGACATCAATCAGCCTCCGTTGAATGCATTCGTGATATTCCCGGCACCTGAAAACGCTACGGGCCCCATTTTATCCAGAATGGCCCGTGCGGCCGGCGTCGCCCAGCAGGTGTGCCAGCCGTTCGCGGCAGGCCGTGTCCGGACGCCGCCGCAGCACGGTCGTGGCAGTTGCTGCCAGAACTTTCAGATCGTGCCACCATTTTCGCTGCTCGAAGTAGCGAACATCGATCGTGATTTTGGCCGGAAAAATCAGGTCGCGGTAAATCGCCTCGGCGTTGTCGAATGTGGCCAGCACGTCATCCTCGCAATTGAACTGGATGCTCGCCGGGCTGGTCAGTCCGGGCCGGAAAGCAAGCGCCCGGCTCATTGATTCAGACGCCACCGAGCGCCAGATCTCGGCCTGTGCGGGCCGGGGGCCGACAAAATTCATGTCGCGACGAACGATATTGAAAAGCTGCGGCAATTCGTCCAGGTGCAGCGGTCGAAGCCAGGCACCGAGGCGGGTAATTCGAGGATCGCCGACCGGCGCCACCCGTGCGCTGTTTTCCAGGCCCGGATGCAATGTGCGGAGCTTGTAAATGTAAAAGGGCTTGCCGTAACGGCCCAGCCGTTGCTCGCTGTAGATTGCCGGCCCACGGCTGTCGATGCGAACGACCACCGCCAGCAGGATCAGCAACGGCAATAAAACCAGCAGACCGGCAAGCGCTGCGACCGGGTTGCAAAGCTCCGCGAAACCGCCCGAATCTTGCTGTGGCAGCCGTCTCGACATCGCCCGTCAGCGCTTCGCGCGTTGCGGCGCAGGTGCGGTTGCCAGCCCTTTTTGTGCTTCATGCGCGCGTTGTGCTTCCTGCACTCGCCAGTCAGCCCATTTTCGAGCCATGCGGAGAATTGATGGCTCGCGGGTCAGCGACTCGACCGCCTCGATGGCCACCCAGGCCAGGTTGTTGGATTCGGCGCTGACCTGGTAGTCCCGCCCGCTGGTGCTGGCAACGACGTAGCGGACGTCGAAATGAAAATGCGCCGGGTCGTCCTTGCGCGCCGGGATCTCGTGGATGTCGATGTCGAGGATATCCGGCGACAATAGTTCCACGGCAAGCCCGGATTCCTCGCCGGCCTCGCGCAGCGCGACCGCGGCGGTGTCCGGGTCGCCGTCGCTGTGTCCGCCAAGCTGCAGCCAGCGGTCGAGCTTGCGGTGATGGGTCAACAGCACCTCGGAACCGGATGGGTCGACCAGCCACGCCGAGCCGGTAATGTGTCC
>JAVVET010000114.1:0-6156 GCA_032251235.1 Wenzhouxiangellaceae bacterium | reverse complement strand
GTGATCGATTTTCGCCCAGTCGCCCCCCAGTCGACGATTCCAAGCTGGTATAATTCTCGGGCTTTGCGGCTCTGTATTCGTGTGGGCCGCGTGCTTTTTGATGCGCCACGGGGATTGGACAGGTTGTGTCTACCGACGTGCCCAACGATTCCGGCAAGCCGGAAAACGGCCAACCCGCCCACGACGCCGCCGGTTTCGCCCGGACCGTCGTCTGGCTGCTGAGAACGCAGGCGGTGATGGTGGTGGCAGCCGCGATCGTCGCCGGCATCTTCGCCGGCAAAGGATGGGCGCTTGCCGTACTGTCCGGTGGCGGCATCGGCATCGTGCTGACGGCCGTTTCGGCCTTGCGCACGGGAGCAGTTTCAGCCTCCGGCGATCCGGCGGCCATGGCGGCCGCGTTCTATCGCGGCATGCTGATGAAGATGGCGCTTGCCGTGGTGATGTTCGTCATCGTCGCGGCCATGTTCGCCGCATGGTTTCTGCCGGTGATTGCCGGCTACGTGGTCACGCTGGTGGCCTATTGGATTGCGCTGCTGCGGATCGGTCGCCAGGTTGGGCGACAGGCTGATTCGCACCGGGCATTGAATGACGAGTGACTAGGGACGACTGAATCGTGCAATTCGCATACGCCGCCTCTGAATCCGGGGAATTCTCGCCTACCGAGTACGTGTCCCACCACCTCGAGCACTGGACCATCGGTGAAGGCCTGTGGGCCTTCCATGCCGACACGCTGTTTTTCTCCGTGGTGCTCGGTCTGGGTATGGTCTTCGTGTTCTGGCTGGCCGCGCGCCGCGCCACCGCCGGTGTTCCGGGCAAACTGCAGAACTTCGTCGAAGTGCTGGTCGAATTCGTCGACAACTCGGTGCGTGAGTCCTTTCACGGTCCGCGCGAGTTCATCGCGCCGCTGGCGCTGACGATCTTCGTCTGGATCTTCCTGTGGAACCTGATGGACCTGATACCGGTGGACTATATCCCACTGTTCGCCAGCCAGGTCCTGGGCATCGAGTACATGCGCGTGGTGCCGTCGGCCGACGTCAACGCGCCGTTCGCGCTCTCGCTTTCGGTATTTGTACTTATTCTTGTATATAGCGTCAAGGGCAAGGGATTCGGTGGATTCGGCCGCGAAATGCTGTTCCACCCGTTCGGCAAGAATATCCTGCTGTGGCCGGCCAACATCCTGCTCAACCTGGTCGAGCTGATCGCCAAGCCGGTATCGCTGGCGCTGCGACTGTTCGGCAACCTGTACGCCGCCGAGCTCATCTTCATCCTGATTGCAATGCTGCCGTGGTGGATCCAGTTCATCCCCGGCGGCGCCTGGGCGATTTTCCACATTCTCGTGATTCCGCTGCAGGCATTCATTTTCATGACGCTGACGATCGTCTACCTGTCGTTGGCCTATGAAGAGCATTGATCGAGCATCAACCAACCCATGATCGTTTACTTTTATTCGGTTCATTTTTGACAAAGCACTACTCCAGGAGATAACAAGTGGAAGCACTCATCGCACAAGTCCAGGCCAGTACCGCCATTGCAGTCGGTTTGATCTTCGCCTTTGCCGCCCTCGGTACCGGTATCGGCTTCGGTCTGCTCGGCGGCAAGTTCCTCGAAGGCGCCAGCCGCCAACCCGAACTGGCCGGCATGCTTCAGGTGCGCATGTTCATCATCGCCGGCCTGCTCGATGCGCTGTCGATCATCGGTGTTGCGTTCGCCGCGCTGCTGCTGTTCGCCAACCCGCTGCTGGCTGCCATTGGCGGCTGAACGCGCTTGCGAACTTCAAGCCTGAAACCCGAACCAACCGCAGGGAACTGATATGAAATTCCAGCTGCTCACCATGATCGGCCAGGCCGGCACCTTTCTGGTTCTGGTCCTTGTGACGATGAAATTCGTCTGGCCGCCGCTGACGCGGGCGATGGAAGAGCGTCGGCAGAAGATCGCCGAAGGCCTGGCGCAGTCCGACGAGGCCGAGAAGGCGCTGGAAAAGGCCGAGCACGAAGCCGAGCAGATCATTCGCGAAGCGCGCGCCAAGTCCGGCGAAATCATCGACCAGGCCGGCAAGCGCGGCAACGAGATCGTCGAGCAGGCCAAGCAGGACGCTATCGCCGAGCGCGACCGCCAGGTTGCCGCGGCCGAGGCCGACATCAAGCTGGCGGCCAACCAGGCGCGCGAAGTGCTGCGCGAACGGCTGGCCGAACTGGCCATCAGCGGCGCCGAGCGGGTCATCGAGCAGGAGCTCGATGCCGAGCGTCACCGCAAGCTGCTCGACAAGCTGGCCGCGGAGCTCTAGACGACCATGCTGGCCGAAACCACACTGGCACGACCCTACGCGCGGGCGGCGTTCAGCCTGGCCGACCAGGCCGGCACCGTGGACTCCTGGAGCGCCGCGCTAGCCAGGGCCTCCGAGGCCGTCGAATCCGAGCCCATGCAGCGCGTCATCGGCCACCCCAAGGTGGATGAAAAGCGCGTGCTGGGGCTGTTCGACGAAGTGCTCGGCGAGTCTGCCGATCGTGCCTTCAGGAGTTTCCTGACGGTGTTGATGCACTATCGCCGGCTGCCGATCCTGCCGGAAATCGCGGCGCAGTTCGAAACGCTGCGCCGGGCCAGCGAGCATCGCCTGAAGGTCAACGTGACCTCGGCCGTGGAGATGGATGCCGACCAGCTCGAAAGGCTGGCTGAGCGCTTGCGCGAGAAGTTCGGCACCGAGATCGAGATGGAAACCGGCGTCGACGCCGACCTGATCGGCGGGCTGGTGGTGCGTGCCGGCGACAAGGTCATAGATGCCAGCGTGCGCGGACGGCTGGAGCAGCTTGGCAGGCAGCTGGTCCGATAGGCCGGCGGCAGCGAATCGATAACCGAATCATCCAAATGGAATTGGCGACCGGATTGTCCATGCAAGTCGCAATTTCGCAACCGATCAAACGAGTAATCAAGACATGCAGCAGACACTCAACCCGACTGAAATCAGCGAACTGATCCGCAAGCGCGTCGAGCAGTTCGACGTCGTCTCGGAGGCCCGCACAGAGGGCACCATCGTCAGCGTTTCCGACGGCATCTGCCGGATCCACGGGCTGGCCGACGCCATGCAGGGTGAAATGATCGAGTTCCCCGGCGACACGTACGGCCTGGCGCTGAACCTCGAGCGCGACTCGGTGGGTGTCGTGATCATCGGCGACTACGAGCATCTCAGCGAAGGCGATACCGCCCGCTGCACCGGCAAGATCCTTCAGGTGCCGGTGGGCGAAGCCCTGCTGGGCCGCGTGGTCAACGCGCTGGGCGTGCCGATTGACGGCGCCGGTCCGCTGGACGCCGAAGGCTCCGAGCCGATCGAGAAGATCGCCCCGGGCGTGATCACGCGCCAGTCGGTGTCCCAGCCGGTGCAGACCGGGCTGAAGTCCATCGACGCCATGGTGCCGGTCGGCCGCGGCCAGCGCGAGCTGATCATCGGTGACCGTCAGACCGGCAAGACCGCGGTCGCGATCGACGCGATCATCAACCAGAAGGGCACCGGCATCAAGTGCATCTACGTCGCCGTCGGCCAGAAGGCATCGTCGGTTTCGCAGGTCGTGGCCAAGCTCGAAGAGCACGGCGCCATGGAGCACACGATCGTGGTCGCCGCCAATGCATCCGATTCGGCCGCCATGCAGTACATCGCGCCCTACGCCGGTTGCTCCATGGGTGAATACTTCCGCGATCGCGGCGAAGACGCACTGATCGTTTACGACGATCTGACCAAGCAGGCCTGGGCCTACCGCCAGGTCTCGCTGCTGCTCAAGCGCCCGCCGGGCCGCGAAGCCTATCCCGGCGACGTGTTCTACCTGCACTCGCGCCTGCTCGAGCGCGCCTCGCGCGTCAACGCCGATTTCGTCGAGAAGGCCACCAACGGTGAAGTCAAGGGCAAGACCGGTTCGCTGACCGCGCTGCCGATCATCGAAACCCAGGCCGGCGACGTCTCGGCGTTCGTTCCGACCAACGTCATCTCGATCACCGACGGCCAGATCTTCCTGGAAACCGACCTGTTCAACGCCGGTATCCGTCCGGCCATCAACGCCGGCCTGTCGGTCTCGCGCGTGGGTGGTGCGGCCCAGACCGCGATCATCAAGAAGCTCGGCGGCGGTGTTCGCCTGGCGCTGGCCCAGTACCGCGAGCTTGCGGCGTTCTCGCAGTTCGCCTCGGATCTCGACGAAGCGACCCGCAAGCAGCTCGAGCGCGGCCAGCGCGTGACCGAGCTGATGAAGCAGCAGCAGTACTCGCCGCTGGACGTGGCCGAAATGGCGGTCAGCCTGTTCGCCGGCAATGAAGGCTACCTCGACGACCTGCCGCTGGAAAAGGTGGTGCCGTTCGAAAATGCGCTGCGCGATTTCATGAATAACTCGCACACCGACCTGATGAAGAAGATCAACGAGACCGGCGACTGGAACGACGAGATCAAGGGCGAGCTGAAGAGTGCGCTCGACGAATTCAAGAAAACCGGCTCCTGGTGATTGGGGCGCGTCTTGCACACGCTGGCTGCGTTTTCGGCCCGCCTGAAATGCTCACGTACACAATACGTACGCTCCGCTTTCAGTTGCTTCTCAAGCCTTGCCAGCCTGCGCAATCCATCGCCCCAATCTCGGGCAAGTGGCGGCGTCGGAACAAGCGATTCGGCTTGGTTTGAGCAAGAAACGGTCTTTTTTCGGCCGCTTGATAATGCACACGTAATTCGGGAACGATTTGAATGAGTGGATCAAAGGAAATCGTAGGCCAGATCAAGAGCATCAAGAACACGCGCAAGGTCACGCGCGCGCTCGAGATGGTCTCGGCATCGAAGATTCGCAAGGCCCAGGACCGGATGCAGGCCTCGCGGCCGTATGCGCGCATGATTCGCCAGGCGATCGGTCACCTGGCCCACGCCAATCCCGAGTACAAGCATCCGTTCACGCAGCAGCGCGACGAGATCAAGCGCGTCGGCTACGTGATCATTTCGTCCGACCGCGGGCTGTGCGGCGGGCTGAACAACAACATGTTCCGCCAGCTGCTCGGCCGTTTCCGCGAGCACCAGGAAGCCGGCCAGGAAGTCAGCCTGGTCCTGATCGGGAAGAAAGGCCAGCAGTTCTTCAAGCGCATCAAGGTCGAAATCGTTGCCGCGGTCCAGGACCTGGGCGAGCAGCCTCAGCTCGAAAAGCTGATCGGCTCGATCAAGATCATGCTCGACGGCTATCGCGACGGCACGCTGGACGAAATCTTCCTGTGCTACAACGATTTCGTCAACACCATGACCCAGCGCGTTTCGGTCGACCAGCTGCTGCCGCTGCCGCCGGCCACCGACGAGCCGATGCTCAAGTACTGGGATTACCTGTACGAGCCGGACCCGGAATCGCTGCTCGACGACCTTTTGGTCCGATACATCGAATCGCTGGTCTACAACGCGACCCTGGAAAACCTGGCCAGCGAGCACGCGGCGCGAATGGTGGCGATGAAGAACGCGTCGGACAACGCGAACAACCTGATCGACGAGCTGAACCTGGCCTACAACAAGGCCCGCCAGGCCGCGATTACCCAGGAAATTTCCGAGATCGTCGGCGGTGCCGCTGCGGTCTGATCGAACAGTTGCAGAAATAGAGAAACTCGGGTTTCCCGCCAGGGCGCCCACCGACCAGAAACGAGGTTTGAGTGATGAGCAAGGGTACGATTGTCCAGATTATCGGCGCCGTGGTCGACGTGGAATTTCCGCGAGACGACGTGCCGCGTGTATACCATGCGCTGATCGTCGAGGAAGGCGGGGTTGTGCTGGAAGTGCAGCAGCAGCTTGGCGACGGCGTCGTGCGCACGATTGCGCTCGGTTCCACCGACGGTCTCAAGCGCGGGCTGGAAGTCGCCAACACCGGTGAGGCCATCACCGTGCCGGTCGGCGAGGAAACGCTGGGCCGAATCATGAACGTTCTCGGCGAGCCGATCGACGAAATGGGCGACATCGGCGAGGCCGAACGCATGCCGATTCACCGCAAGGCGCCCAGCTTCGAGGAGCAGGCCTCCAGCAACGAACTGCTGGAAACCGGCATCAAGGTGATCGACCTGATCTGCCCGTTCGCCAAGGGCGGCAAGGTCGGCCTGTTCGGCGGCGCCGGCGTGGGCAAGACCGTCAACATGATGGAGCTGATCCGCAACATCGCCATCGAGCAT
>JAVVET010000113.1:4488-6172 GCA_032251235.1 Wenzhouxiangellaceae bacterium | reverse complement strand
GTAACGCAATATCCACCATCAAAGAAGAACCTGGCCTCGAAGCCAGTGTTGTCGTACCTGGAAAAAGGCTTTTCAGTGACTTTGGCGGCGTAATGGCACGAAATTCGTCTTGAACCGCTAAATCGGTGGCCAATCGCAAGAGAACGGTCCAGAATGCATGTCGATCCGCTTTTTTAGGCTTGTGCCTGTCCAATGGAGCTACTAGTAGCTACTAGTTGCTCACCCAATCCTCCATCGCCAGGCCCTCAATACGGCAGAATTCTCGCGTGTTGTGTGTGATCAGTGTGGCTTCGATAGCCAAGGCATGGCAGGCAATCCAAAGATCATTGCCGCCGATGGGCGTACCCGCTGTTTTTAACTGGGTAAACTGCTCCGCATAGTGCCGGCATATAGCGGAGTTGGTGGGGTAAAGCACAGGAATCTGCTGCGTCAGCGCATCCAGACGACCCAGCACGCGGGCTTTGCGGGTGCTGCGTTCAGCACCCTTGAGCAGTTCTGCATAGGTCACAAAAGACATATTCAGGGTGTCGGCATCGCCCAGGGCATCGACCTTTTCAGCAATGGAAGGAGGGCGATTTTTGATCAGGTAGATCAGTATGTTGGTGTCCACCAGGTATTTCACAAATCTTCCCTGTCCTGCATGGGGATGGGTGTTTCACGATCAGCCTCCAAAGCCGCGATAAAATCCTCATCAAAACCTTCCAGCGCTTGCAGTAGTGCTTTACCGCGTGCCTCCCGCAACGGATGAATAATCAGGTCTCCCTGCTCATTGCGCGAAATTTGCACCAGGTCGGTATCAAGCCGCAGTTCGGCCGGAATTCGTACCGCCTGGCTGTTACCGTTATTGAATACTCGAGATCTGAGGACGCTCATAGACACCTCTTTCTGTTGTGTGTACGTTGATGTGTGTATCGTAAACGAGAAGCCATCTTTTTGCAAGTCCATCTGATATCCCGCATGTGACGCGGGCCGATACCGGAAGGGCCGATACCGGACACCCATCGCGCAGCCCGTTGTTGATCCGAGGTTTTGTTGCCGCTACGGCTCCCGCCCATGTCTTTTGGCCCTGGTGGCCGGCACCGGCCTGATGCAAAATCCAGGCTTCCGTAATTGGAGTTGTCCCGCCATGAGCACGTCCTCTGCAAAGCTGCCGTTCGCCCGACAATGGGTCGAGCGCCTGGCGCATCCGATCTTGTTGGCAATGGCAATCGGCTGCTGGTGGTGGCTGGACGGTCACGAACTGGCAATTCTGCCGGCCCTGGCCCTGACCCTGCTCGGCGCCAGCCTGCTGGAACGTTGGCTTCCTGCACGCCCGGACTGGCATCAATCCGGCCTTGAACGGACTCATCTGGCGGGCTTGTACCTGCTGACCTTCGTGCTGCTTGGGGTGATGTCCCAGGGCTATGAAGGGCTTCTGCAACCGGCCTTTCAACCACTGCGCGAAGACCTGGGCACCGGGCTATGGCCGCACACCTGGCCATTGCTGGTGCAGGGCCTCATCCTTTTCTTCGCTTCGGACTTCATCTACTACTGGATTCATCGGGCCATCCATCGCTCGGCCCTGCTCTGGCGCTTGAGCGGGCATGGTTTCCACCACGCATTTCACAACCTGCACGCAATCAACGTCAACGCCACCCATCCCTTCGAAATCGTGTTCCTGGCCTTGCCGATGGTGCTGCTGGCC
>JAVVET010000113.1:0-4388 GCA_032251235.1 Wenzhouxiangellaceae bacterium | reverse complement strand
TTTGACCCCTTTAACTTGAATGGCACGAAATCCGTCTTGAACCGCTAAATCGGCGTCCAATCGCAAGCGATCGGGCCGGAATTCGTGTCGATCCGATCTTTAGGCTTGTGCCTGTCCAGTGCATGTCCAATGGGCTACACCTTGGCCTCTTGAATGTAGATGTTATCGTCGTCATGCCCGCTCATCAGTTGACGATCAATCCCCAGTAACCCGACCAGCCCCGTTTCGGAAATAATAAAAAGTCAAAAGAGCTTGACGTCGATAGGATATTAGGGTAGGTTTTTAACCGGCGGAATGCGAAAAAAAGGGGACAAGTCCACGTAAGCAGGCTCGTGATGGCGTTCAAGGCAAGTAGTACGGTCGTGCATGTCCAATGGGCTACACCTTGGCCTCTTGAATGTAGATGTTATCGTCGTCATGCCCGCTCATCAGTTGACGATCAATCCCCAGTAACCCGACCAGCCCCGTTTCGGAAATAATAAAAAGTCAAAAGAGCTTGACGTCGATAGGATATTAGGGTAGGTTTTTAACCGGCGGAATGCGAAAAAAAGGGGACAAGTCCACGTAAGCAGGCTCGTGATGGCGTTCAAGGCAAGTAGTACGGTCGGATTGTTGGTGGCCGCTGTCGTGTATCTGTTTGCCCCCCCCCGGCCGTCGGGTCGACGTCGGTTGGTTCGGCGGACTCAAAGGTAGCCGAAGCCAGGAGGGCGTTTGCACAATCCGCGGTCGAAGCGGAACCGACGGCCGGTGCATCACAGAAGCTTTCATTGGTTCTGGCTGACTTATCCGGCGGCAATCTGGTTCGGGGTGCCGCCATTCGTGACACCTATTCCTCGGGCAATCCACTGATGTTTCGTCAATTGGATCGCCCCGCGCATATGCCGCGATTGCCGGCCGAATCGATGTTGATGATCAGCACCGGAGACGCCTACGCCGATCAGCCGGCACCGGGCACCGCAGTCTCGGGCAACAACCTCGAGCCCGACCGGGCATGGTTCGAGATCGAACTTCTTCCGGAGCGGAATGCGTCGATTCTGTATTTGAGTTACAACTTTTTGACTGCTGAAAGTGCTGAACTCGCTGGTGGTGGATACAACGACAGTGTCGTCATCGAGGTTCAGGACCAGGGCTCCACGCGCCAATTGGTGAATCTCGATGCACAATCCCCGAACCTCCGACCGATTGCACATCGTCAGGACATGGGAACGGGTTTCGCACTGTTTACGAATGATCACAACCAATTTCCGGCAAATTACGGGTCCGGCATGCCTGCCGCCAACATGTCCGGCTGGCAAACGGTCGTTCTGGCGATCGAGAGCGAAGCCCCGGTCACGATCCGTATCGGGTTGCGCGACGAAGGTGACAGTCTTATGGATTCGGCCATTGTGATCGGACAGATCGCGATCACCTCGGTCCTCCATCCATCATTGATGGAAGCCACACGCGGACCGGAATGCGTTACGACCGAGCAATGGTGCGACACGCTGTTTCCACCGGGCGAGTTGGCTGGCACCGCGCAGGAATTTCCGCCAAGAATCTGTTCGGCGTTTTCCGATGATGTTGACGCCTCCAGCGCCAGCTTGCGGGAGCCGCGAACAATTCGTGGCATCACCCAGCCCGGCGTCGTCGCCGATGGCGCAACACGCTGGCCGTTAGGATTCGGGCTTTTCAACGACGACGGGCCATGGCACGAGGCAGAACTCAGCCTGCCCGCCATGCAGGTGCCGGAAGATGGCGGCCTGGGCCAGTTCGGCAGCTTCGACCGACTGCCCAGCGTTACAGTGCCGGTCGTTCAACTCGGCCCGCGCGACTGGGCCGCTTCGGCGCAGTATTTCGTTCCGGAAACGTACTGGCATCCGGGGCTGACAGAGGACGATTTCGGCTTGTCTCGCCCACTCCTCGGTCAGGCCTGCTTCCGAAACACCAAGACCGGACAGGAGCGTTGTTTCAACAACGCCGCATTTCCGTTTGCGATCGTTCGGCCGCAAGCGGTATTGATGCATGGGCTGTGGAGCGATCCTGACATCTGGCGACAAAACGCATTTGCAGACGACTTTCCGTTGTTAAATGAGCAAAATATAACCACGCGGATCGGTGATTACAGCGCGAATGATAATAATGCGCGAGCCTTCGACGAAAACCGAATTCGACCGCAACAGCCATTGCGCGCCGTCTGCCTGTCGTTGCTGAACCAGTCGTCAGTATTCGGTGCTCGTCACGATTACATCGGTCACAGTATGGGTGGCATGCTCGGACGGCTCTATCTGGAAGACGCTCCGTTTCGCACCATTAACCGGTTGATCACGATGAATACGCCCCATCTGGGCTCACCGCTGGCGAATCTGCTCGTCCAGGTACGCGACGACACGAATCCGTTGATCGGCGGGTTGGTCACCTGGGGCATGGAGCAACTCGACCGGCCGATCGATCTTGGCGCAATCGACGACCTTGCCGTCGGCAGCGACGCGATTCTTGCAATGCGGGATACGCCGGTACCGGCTCACGCCCTGATCGGCGTGGGCGGCACCCAGTGGGCCGATGAAAACCTTCAGGACGCCCCCAGCGAAGAGGGCGCGATCTACCGCCTGGTTCGGTTCCTGTTCGACCCGCTCCAGGTATTCGGATCCGACCAGCACGATCTGGTCGTCAGCCGGCCAAGCCAGGCCGGCGGTATCGACACGACCGCGCAGACCATCTTCGAGGGACTGCTCAGCATCCATTCGCTCGCAGCGCGAAACCCCAAGTATTCCGATCGGCTGTTCTGCCCGCCCGGATTGACGTCCACGCGGTGCACAGGCTCGCTGGGCGAAGGCCTGCTCAATCTCGATCCGAGCATCGCGGACTTCTCGCAATTCCCCGCGCCGGCCAGTGCCGGAATGCGGGAGGCTGCCATGAGCCCCGTGCTGTCCGAATCCGCGGCGCGTGGTTCCGGCAGCTTGACCGAAGACGGAATTCAGTTCACGGCGCCAACCGATGGTGCGACGTTCGCATCGGGAGACACAATCCAGGTTTCGCTGGCCGGCGCCAATGGTTTCAATCCGGCGCGTGTGCTGCTGCTGGGGCCGGACGATGTGCTGGTCGACGAACAGGCGCCGTTCGAGTTCCAGTTCGAGATTCCGAACGGTGTCGCCGGCGCCGTTTCGCTGGCGGCAATGGCCTCCGACAGCAACGGGAACTTCGCGCGCACCGACGGAATTGTCATCTCCGCTGAGCCGTCGGCAGTGCTTGAAGAACTCGATATCACCAATGACTCGATGTTCCTGAACGGTTTTTTTGACCGCCAGCGGCTGGCGGTTGTCGGACAGTTCAGCGACGGGATTTCGCGCGATTTGTCCGACCCCTCAACGGGGACGCTCTACAGCAGCGCCGATCCCGCGATCGCCTCGATCAACGAGTTCGGAAACGTCACGCCGCACCGCGACGGTGCGACGATCCTGGTGGCGACGAATAGTGGCATCCAGGACAGTATTCCCGTGGAAGTCGACAACATTGGCGATCTGCTTTTTATCGACGGGTTTGAGTAAATGGATAATCATCAAGCCATCACGCAGTCCACTCGCAAGATTGTTCGCACAACAGCATTCGTGCTGGCGACCTGCGCGCTGTTGCTGACCGGTTTCCGGCACCCGGACGGCGACTACCGAGTGGTCGAGCGCGAGTACGTGCCGGCCGATGAGATTCCCGGGATTGCGGAAATCGACCTCGAGCGGGCATCATTCCCGGTACTGGTCGGAAGCGTGGCGATTGCCGAGCAGTTTCCGGACCTCGTCTGGCCGGATATGGTCAACGAGGAGCGCTGGCGGTTGGGGTTGCCACCGGAGCTCCAGGCCGAATTACTGTATCCGCGCGAGTGCCTGTTCGTTGCCCCGGCCCGCAACGGAATCGGCACGATACGCAGGATTATCGATGGCGAGGTGATCTTTTTCCGGATCCACCGCGCTGCCGGAGTGGAGCCCGGCCACTGTCAACCGGATGCCGATGGCGTTCCGAGTAATCGTTGCTACACGATTACGGCGCTGAGCGAGTCGTCCGGAATGTGCAAGGACAGTATCGATGTTAATAGGCTTGCATCATTTGACGCCGTACTTGGGGAAAACGATACAAGAATCTTCTATGCGGATCAGGATTCGATTTTCGTGAGAAGTCTTTCCATTAAGAATGGTTGTCCCCATTTTTCAAATAGATCCAAACGGGTCACTCGAATCGGAAATTTCACCCAGCATATTCGTGCTCATGAATCCCAAAACAGATCAGTGCATATTGCTTGGGTTGACAAAACGGAGCGCGCACGAAGTCAGGGCTTGAAATATGTTCGTTATCAAGATCGTGAGATTACTTCACAAGTGCTTGTTTCACGCTATGTGCCTTCCGGTCGCTCTCTTGGATAT
>JAVVET010000112.1:0-6271 GCA_032251235.1 Wenzhouxiangellaceae bacterium | reverse complement strand
ATGTGATCGAATCGGCCGGTGCGGCCACCGGCAAGGCCAAGGTGATCAAGTCGCACCACAACGTCGGCGGCCTGCCCGAAGAAATGAATCTGAAGCTGATCGAACCGCTGCGCGAACTGTTCAAGGACGAGGTGCGCAGGATCGGTGTCGAGCTCGGGCTGCCGGCGGAACTGGTCATGCGCCACCCGTTTCCCGGCCCCGGCCTGGGCGTGCGCATCCTGGGCGAAGTCAAGCCCGAATACATCGAGCCGCTGCAGAAGGCCGACCACATATTCATTTCCGAACTACGCAGCGCCGGCCTGTACGACAAGGTCAGTCAGGCCTTCGCCGTGTTTCTTCCCGTCAAGTCGGTGGGCGTGGTCGGCGATGCGCGCCGCTATGAATGGGTGATTGCGCTTCGCGCGGTCGAGACCATCGATTTCATGACCGCGCGCTGGGCCTACCTCGATCACGAATTCCTCGACCACGTCTCGCGCCGCATCATCAACGAGTGCGACGGCGTCTCGCGCGTGGTCTATGACATCTCCGGCAAGCCGCCGGCGACCATCGAGTGGGAATAGCCGGTCTTATTCACCGCCCGCTCAGCGGCTGCTCGAGACGAAACGGGCGATGACCAATGCGGGCCTGGTCCCGTCGAAAAAGGGAATTAACAGGCTGATTCGCGGTCGAAATCCGGAAGACCAATTCTTTCCCAAAGAGGTTTCCCGTGAAATCGATTGCTCTTGCTATTGGCCTGGCTGGCCTGCTCTCTACCACCGCAGCCGCCGAAATCCTGCCGTCGACTAAAGGTTACAGTGTCGAAGTCACGTTTTCCGACGACCTTCAGCAGCGCATCGCGTCCATCAACAGTCTCGAGCAACGGCTCGAGGAGCGCTTCCGGGAAAACCGGCACTACGCGAAAAGCCCCCGTGGCGCCGGCAGCCAGCGGTTCGCGGAAAATCGGACCGAAGGCACCGAATGGGCCGGAGAACGCCTGATCGGCGATGTCTCCGACTTCTCGCTGGACAACCTCATCAAGGCCCTGGTGGCCTATAACGTGAACCGCGCCGCGCCCGATTTCGCCGGGCGCATCGAGATTCATATCGACGAACTCAAGCTCACCAACCCGGCGATCGCCTTTCTCGAATCGTTCCAGTCCTACGCCGAAGGTCGCGTCAAGGCGACCGATGCGGACGGCAGTGTGCTGTTCGACAAGAAAGTCCGGACCAACCTGGTGATCGACAGCTCCGTCGATCCGTCCTACGACGGCCCCGAACTGGCGTTCGCCGAAACCGATCCCTCGCAGCGCGTGGGCCCGACACTTGCCTATTTCGTCGAGCGCGCGCTCGCGCGCATCTGGCCCGAGCACGAGGGCAAATTCGTCGGGCCGGTGATCATCCGCGTTTCCGGGCCGAACGAGCGCGTGATACTCGACTGATGATCCTCGGCTGATCGGTGGTCGTCTGTTCTGTCGAGCGCGAATGATGGAAACGCCGCACCGGCCCCGAGGGCCACGCGGCGCGGGTATGCCCGTCACTGGTAATCTTCGTTGAGGATTTCAGGGTCGAAGTAATACTCATTGCCGTCGCGACGGTAATGAAAGCCGAACAGGTAGCGTTCCTCGGCAACCGTATTGCTGTTGGAAAAGATGTACTTGCGGTCGGTGCCGTTGACGAAATCGATGTCGGGGCTGTTGGTCTTGAGGTCCACGTCGCCCAGGGTGAAACCGGCGTCGATGGAATCCTTTTCCAGCGTGTAGATAATGGTCGCCGGTCTCGGCACGCCGCGCTGTTCACGCCTGTTGCGCACCACCGGCACTTCGACCTCGAACGGCTCCCGGTCGCCGCTGATTCGGATGGTTGCATTCAATTTGACGGGTTTACCGCTCATACCGGACTCCTTCTGGCTGGCTTTGTTGTTGTTCGGGCTACTCGGAAAGCAGCCGCTGGATCTGTCGGTCGATGGCGGTCAGTTCGTCGCTGGCCGGATTTGACCGCTCGACCAGCGCCCGGCGAAGCTGCAGTCGCGAGAGCGTCTGATGGCCGTCATCGGCCGAAGTCGCCAGGGCCGACTCGGCTTCGGCCAGCTGCGCTGCCGTCACCTGGTCCGGGTAGACCCTGTTCAGGGCCAGGGCGAATTCCACGGCCAGTTCGCGTTCGCGCTCGTCGGCGTCGCTGGCCCGGATGACTTCGCGCGTTTCCGGCCAGATGCTCGCCAGGCAGGCGGATTGTGGTTCCGGCGGTCGCGGGAGCGTCAGCGCGGAAATGCAGTGATGAACATCCAGGAACCGGTCGTCAGGGCCGTCCTCGGATTGCAGCTCGTTGCGGATCTCCTCGGCGCGGGCCATCCAGCGCTCGACCTGCTCGGGCGTGGTCAGCGGGTTCCGGACCAGCATGTAGGCAGTTCTTGCAAGTGCGGCACGACGCCGAGGGCGGGTCGGGTCGTTGGCCACGACTTGCTCCTGCAGCTGAAGCGACCGAACCCATTCGTCCCGGGCCCGTTCGTGGTCGCCCTGCCAGTAGCTGCTGCTACCCACCAGATCGCGCAGCGTGGCTTCGTGAATCAGCGCCCGGGCATCCTCGCTGTGCGAACGAAATTCGGTGACCAGGCTCAGCGCTTCTTCCAGCGTCGTCGAGGCCGCCACGGGATGGCCGAGCTGGCGCTGTATGCGCGACGTCCACGACAGCGTGTTGGCGAGGTCCAGCACCGCCGGATCGTCGGGTGATGCGACCAGCTTGCGTCGCAACTGCGCCACGCGCTGAAAGTAGTCGAGTGCGTCGGCAAGTCGCCCGCGCTGTTCGGCCAGCGTGCCCAGGTTGTTGTATGCGTAGCCGAGTTCGGATTCCCCGCGCGGATCTTCGGGTGCGACTTCGACCAGGGTCTCGGCGCGATCCAGGTAATTGCGCCAGTGTCGTTCGGTCGATTCGAAATCCTCGACCCGGTATGCGACGGCGCCCAGCCAGAACTCGATATTGCCCGATTCGAACAGGAAATCGGCGCGCAGGGCGGAGTCGCCGGCCAGCCACGGCTGAACCAGCGCACGAGCTTCGCCCAGCGATTGTTGCGCGAGTTCGAACTGCTGCCGGGTGACCTGGACTTCTCCCAGCGTCTTGAGCGCCCGGGCCCGATTCAGGACCGTCTGTGGATCATCGTCACGGGCCTGCCGGGCCAGGTACTCCATGGCTTGTTGGCCGACCTCGTCGAGCAGATCCAGCCGGCCGATCGGGCGCAGGTTCTCGGCAAAGTCGCCGAGCATGAACTGCACCAGGCCCTCGGCGTCGGCGCGCCGCTGATCGGCGATCTGGCGTGCCTGCCGCGCCTGGTCCAGGCCGTGCAGCGCGGTCAGCATTCCGGCCACAAGCGACAGGCTGACCAGCACGGCCGCGGCCGTGCCAACACGATTGCGGCGCACGAAACAGCGCAGGGCGTAGCCGCGGCTGTGGCCCAGCGCACTTACCGGGCGGTGGTGCAGCCACGCCCGCAGATCGTCGGCCAGCGCCGAAGCCGAGTCATAGCGCCCGTCGGGGTCCTGCGAAAGCGCCTTGTGGGCTACCGCGATCAGCGCGAGCGGTGCATCGTCGAAACCGTCGGCCATCGTGCGGATGCGCTGCTCGACCGTGCCGGATGCCTTTCCCAGGGCCAGCGCCAGCGTCATGCAGCGTTCCTCGCCGGAAAGGACGGAAAAATTCGCCCGTCGCCCCGGCCCGCGGTACAGCAACTCCGACAGGATCGCGCCCAGGGCATAGACATCGGCACGGGCATCGATGTCGCCGCCGCCGGCCGCGTGCTGTTCGGGCGGCATGTAGGCGGCCGTGCCGCCGCGACCGGTCTGATTCCCGCCGGCAATACCGGTAGTGGTGCTGACGGCAATGCCGAAGTCGATGATCTTGGGCAAAAGGCCCTCGGCCGTTTCATTGACCAGGATGTTGGCCGGCTTCAAGTCGCGGTGAATCAGCCCGCGCTGATGCGCGTAGTGCACGCCGGCGCAGACTTTGATCATGAGTTCGGCGATGGTGCGCCAGGAGAGTTGCCGGTCCGCATTGAACCGGTTCAGCGGCTGGCCCGGAACATATTCCATGGCGAAGTACAGCGCATGGTCACCCAGTCTGCCGGCGTCGTGGATCTGGGCGATGTTGGGATGGGTCAGCCGGGCCAGCGCCTGCCGCTCGACCTCGAAATAGGCTTCGAGCAGGGGTTTCTCGCGCTGGATGCGCAACAGCTTCAGCGCGATCTCGCGCTCCAGCGGCTCGATCTGGTCGGCCAGCCAGACCACGCCCATGCCGCCCTGGCCCAGCAACCGCTTGAGGTGATAGGGTCCCAGCCGCTGGCCGGCCTCCCATTCGGACGCATTCGCCAGCGACGCTGATTCGTCTGCCAGGCGCGTTTCCAGCCGGGTGGCCAGTTCGGCTGGTGCCGGATCGTGGTCGTTCATTGCGCGTTGTCTCCTCCCTTCGCCCGAATCTTAGCACCCGAAAGCGTGATATTGATCGCGAATTCACTGTGCTTTGCTTGCCCGGTATGGCGTCGGGCTTCTCGATGCGAGCCGATCTGCGTTAATCTGCGCGCAATTGCGAAAAAGTCGTGCCACCGTCAAGCGAGCCGTGATCTGGCAGCCACACGAGAAGGACCTGATGCGCCGGGCGCTGGAGCTGGCCGCCGAGGCCGAGGCCGCCGGCGAGGTGGCCGTCGGCGCGTTGATCGAGCGCGACGGCGAGATCCTGGGCGAGGGCAACAACCGGGTGATCCGCGATTCCGATCCCGGCGGCCACGCCGAGATGGTCGCGCTGCGGAGAGCCTGCGCCCGGGTCGAAAATTACCGGCTGCCGGGGGCCACACTGTACGTCACCCTCGAGCCGTGCGCGATGTGCGCCGGGGCCCTCGTGCATGCACGCATCCGGCGCGTGGTGTTCGCCGCCTGGGATCCGCGCGTCGGCGCCGGCGGCTCGATCATCAACCTGCTCGATCACCCGCACATGAACCACCGCTGCATCGTCTCGGCCGGCCTGCTGGCCGACCAGGCCGAGCACCTGCTCAGGAACTTTTTCGTAGCGAGACGCGGCTGAAGCCCGGCCTCAGAGCATGAACAGGCAGATCAGGCCAATCACGCATATAAGGTTGAACGACTGTCGGGGGCTATTCGCCAAGGTTGTCACCACCACAATCGTCGTTACAATCGTCGCCAATTTCGGGGAAGCCGCCCGGGTGTCGCCGGAGTCCGTACCACAGGGGCAGCGCCACCAGCAGCGCGGCCCCCAGCATGTTGCCCAGTGCTGCCGGCACCAGGTTCCAGCTCAGCGCCACGCCCCAGCCCGGCCCCTGGCCTGACGGCATGAGCAGCGCGAAGTAGCCGGCGTTGGCCGGGCTGTGCTGAAAATTGGCCGCAACGAATAGCGTGACGGCCAGAAAGACCGGCACGAACTTGCCGATGATGGTCCGGCCCATGGTGGCGAAAAAGGCCGCCATGCCGACCAGCCAGTTGCCCATCACGCCGGACCCGAGCGCGGCGAACCAGGCGCCGGCGGTGCCGGCTTCGGCATAGCGCATCTTCTTGTCGACGACGTGGCGCAGCACTTCCATCTGTTCGGCGGGATAAGCCTGGGTGAGGTGCACCAGCCAGCCGACGAGGATGGCGCCGGCCAGATTTCCGAGCGCCGCCAACCCCCAGAAGAGTCCGATGCGGGCGCAGTGGCTGGCCGGCGACAGCGCCAGCAGGCGCGCAGGCACCATCACGTTGACCTCGGTGAACAAGACGGCGTGCGAGAGAATGACGAAAAAGAAGCCGGCCGAAAAGCCGAGCCCCTGCAGCAGCAATTTCGGGCCGTACGCGTCGACACCGGTCGACAGGATCACCGAGAAAAGCGCGCCGAAGGCGATGAATGCTCCGCCAAGCAGCGCAAGCACGGCAATCTGCGCCAGGCTGGCGTCGCGAATGCGCCGCCGGGCCTCGTGGCCCAGCGCCTCCAGCACCGCTTCAGGCGCCAGGTATTGTTCCGCTGGTTGCGGTTGCTTGCCGTTCAAGGGCTGCCAGGTATCGGATTGAATCATCCGAGCCTATAGCGTGCCGAGGGATATTTCAACCCGAAGCATCCGTATATGCGAGTGAATCCGCGCAATCTATGGATGGTTTTGGAGGCATATCGGCCAAACTCGGCTATAATGGCCGGCTGCCCCGCCTACTTTTCAGGTCCCGCCGAACATGAAGCTCCGAAACGTCGCCATCATCGCCCACGTCGATCATGGCAAGACCACGCTGGTCGACCAGCTGCTGCGCCAGTCCGGCGAGTTCGCCGCG
>JAVVET010000111.1:3591-6333 GCA_032251235.1 Wenzhouxiangellaceae bacterium | reverse complement strand
AGTCGGTAGTCGGTAGTCGGTAGTCGGTAGTCGGTAGTCGGTAGTCGGTAGTCGGGAACCGGCAACCGGTAATCAAAATCATCCAGGTATCCAGCTTGAACACAGTCGAACAAAAAGCCTGCTTTCACTGCGGCGAGCCAGTGCCCGACGGTACGGACCTGGCCATCGACGTCGACGGCCAGGCTCGCAGCATGTGTTGCGCCGGATGCCGGGCCGTGGCGTCGCTGATCCACTCGGCCGGCCTGGATCGTTACTATGATTTTCGCGATGCCTTGCCCGATCGGCCGGACCAGGACGCGGCTCAGGACCTTGATCCTGGACGCTTTGCCGCCTGGGATCGCGACGCGGTTCTGGATTTCCACGCGCCGCCGGAAAAGCCGGCTGAAAATGCCTGTGCCAATAGCGACGCAAGAGCGATTGTTCTGGTGCTGGAAAATGTTCACTGCGCGGCCTGTGCGTGGCTGCTGCAGCGTTACCTGGGCCAGTTTCCGGGGGTTGGCGAAAGTCGCCTGGATGTCGGCGACGGCCGGTTGCGGCTGGTTTTCGAACCGGCCCGCACGCCGCTGTCGCAGTTGGCCGCGGCACTGCAGCGGCTGGGCTACCCGCCGCACCTGGACACGCCCGATTCGGGTATCGACCGCGATCGCAACGAGCGCCGGCGCATGCAGCGCTACCTGATCGTTGCCGGGCTGGGCATGATGCAGGTCATGAGCTATGCGCTGGCCAACTATATCGGCGCCTTCCAGGGCATGGAGCCTGAAATTCGGCATTTTTTCAAGCTGATCAGCATGCTGGTTGCCGTACCGGTCGCGCTGTATGCCGGCCAGCCGTTCTACCGCTCGGCGCTGCGGCACTTGAGCCAGCGCCACCTGGGCCTGGACGTGCCGGTGGCGGCTGCGATCATGCTGGCCCTGTTCGCCAGCGTCGTGATGACGCTGTTCGGTCATGCCGAGGGCGAGGTCTATTTCGACTCGGTCGTGATGTTCATTTTCTTTCTGTTGCTGGGGCGGTTCGCGGTCATGATCGCGCGCCAGCAATCGAGCGCCGTGCACAGTGCCCTGGCCCGTGCATTGCCGGGCCAGGCCAGGCGCATCACCGAGGCCGGCAGCGAACAGGTCGGCCTGGTCGAATTGCAGCCCGGCGACCGGGTAATGGTTGCCGACGGCGAGATCATTCCGGCCGACGGCGAAGTGATCGGCGGCACCGGTCGGGTCGATGAATCGCTGCTGTCGGGCGAATCCGAACCGCGTCGACGCCGGCTCGGCGAGTCGGTGCTGGCCGGCAGCCTGGTCAGCGCCGGCTCGCTGGAAATTCGCATCGAGGCCGTTGGCCGGGCAACCATCCTGTCGGGCATTGTCGAATTGCTCAGCGAAGCCCGGCGTCGTCGGCCGCGGCTGGCGCAAATGGCCGACCGCGCGGCCGGCTGGTTCATCGGCCTGATCCTGGTTTCGACAGGCATTGCGGCGCTCGCCTGGTGGTCGATCGATCCGGCCCAGGTCATCCCGATTACGCTGGCCATGCTGGTCGTGGCCTGTCCCTGCGCGTTGGCACTGGGCACGCCCACGGCGCTGGCCTCGGCCACGCGCGGGCTGGCTGCCAACGGCATCCTGACCGCCAACCCGGATGCGCTGGAGGCCTTGCCGGGCATCACGCATGTCGTTTTCGACAAGACCGGAACCCTGACCCGGCCGACGATGCAGATTGCCGAAGTCCGTTGCCGACCCGGCCTCGGGCGTGCCAGCGCGCTGGCGATATGCGCGGCCCTGGAACGGGTCAGCAGCCATCCGATTGCCAGTGCCTTCAGGACTTTCGATGATGGTCGGCAGATTGAATGCGCCGAAAGCCTGGGCAGCGCCGGGGTGTCGGCTGTGGTCGACGGACAACGATACTGGCTTGGACGCCCGGACTGGGTCGCGGCCCAAAGCGGCCAGTCGATCGATGTCCCGCAAACCGGCTTGTGGCTGGCCCTGGCTTGCGCGTCGGAGCAGCCGGCGGTGATGTTGCGGCTGGACAATTCGCTGCGCGAAGGCAGTCGACGCCTGGTTGCCGATCTCAAGCGGCGCGGGCTGACCGTGATCCTGGCCTCCGGCGACCGCGAAGCCAATGTCGCCGACATGGCCCGGGCGCTGGATATCCCCGAATTCCACGCCCGCCTCGAGCCGGCCGGCAAGCTGGCGCTGGTGCACCAACTGCAGCAAGCTGGCGCCGTGGTCGCGATGATCGGGGACGGCATCAACGACGCGCCGGTGCTGGCCGGCGCCGATATTTCGATCGCGCTGGCCGAGGGTGCCGCGATTGCCCGCACGCAAGCCGACCTGGTCGCCACTGGCCGAAATCTGAAGCCCTTGCTGTTGCTGTTCGGCCAGGCGCCGAGGGTGCGGCGAATCATTCGCCAGAACCTGGCCTGGGCGCTGGCCTACAACATCAGCGCCTTGCCGCTGGCAGCGATGGGCTTGATCCCGCCGTGGGCGGCGGCCATCGGCATGTCGGCCAGTTCGTTGGGCGTGGTGCTCAACGCCCGCCGGCTGGGCCGCCTGCCGGATTCGCCAGGCGATCGATCGGATGGTCTGGGTCGGCCGATCCCGCAGGCGCGCGGCGCGGCATGAAGATCATCTACGTCCTCATTCCCTTGTCCCTGATGCTGCTGGGGCTGGCCCTTTGGGCATTTTTCTGGGCGGTACGGAACGACCAGTTCGAAGACCTGGACACCCCGGCGATGGATATTCTTGATGATGACGAGGG
>JAVVET010000111.1:0-3491 GCA_032251235.1 Wenzhouxiangellaceae bacterium | reverse complement strand
AAGCGTGAGCGCTGAGTCCGAACCTGGCATGCCTGCCAAATCCTCTCCGCCCAGCTCAAAGATCCGATGACTCCGGCGGCGGCTGTGATGACCGGGTTTCTGGCCGGCTTGTTCGGCTCGACCCATTGTGTGGCGATGTGCGGCGGCATCATGGCGGTGCTGCACGGCCAGGTGCCGCGCGGCCGCAGTCGGCTGGTCGCGGGTTTTCATATCGGACGGCTGGCCAGTTATCTCGTTTTGGGGCTTTTGATTACCGCGCTGGGCATGCTGCCGGCCGAGCTTTTACCGGCCATCGCCGGGCTGGTAATGCGTGTTGCGCTGGGCTGCTTGCTGCTGCTGATTGCCGTCTACATTGGCTTGCCCGGCAGGCTGCGCGATGTTTTCGGCGAACTGGCCCAGCCTTTGACTCGCAGGGTGATGCCGCTGTTGAACCGAATGCTGCCGGCCGATGGCTGGCAAAAGGCGATCGGCCTGGGGTTGCTCTGGGGGCTATTGCCGTGCGGACTGCTCTACAGCGTGCTGGCCGCGGCCTGGCTGCTGGCCGACCCGCTTGCAACTTCGGCCATGGTGCTCGGTTTCGGCCTGGGCACCTTGCCGTTGCTGCTCGGCGGTGGCCTGGGGCTGGTCCATTTGCGCAGCCGGATTCGCGCACCGGCGCTGCGCGGCACGGCGGCCGGCATCCTGGTCGTTACAGGGCTGCTGGTCGCAGCCGGTCCATGGCTGGCCCATCGAGTGGGGCACCCGGCCTTTCGGTTCCTGGTCGATTGCGTTGCCCCAGGCTGACCGCCGTTTGGCAAGCGATAGCCGGCAGCACTGCTTCGGCAAAGTGAAGCCTGCAAGCCAGTCGGGGCCAGGGCCTTCATCGATCGGGTGATTGAAGCCGAGCAGCAATTGCGACCTGTTATCATTATCATTGAGACGCCAGCTTGCGAATCCGGCCCGAACTGCGGATTTTTGTGATGGAACCCGCAATCACGGCGGGTTCGGCGCCTTGATCGAGGCATGAATCGGTGTCAAAATTTGACCCGAATCAAATCACTTTTTATTGCAGGCAGTAGTCTTGTCCGCAATGCAGCAATATCGGAATCCCCATGATTAGCCCACTTCGTCCGCGTTTTGAACCTGAACTGATTGCGAAGCATGGCGGCGCGGGACCCCGATACACGTCCTACCCGACAGCCTTGCAATTTCACGACCAATTCGGCCCTTCCGACTGGCTGAAAGTACTGGCAGACAGCAACCAGCTGCTCATTCCGGCCGATTTGTCGCTGTATGTGCACGTGCCGTTTTGTGCCAGCCCGTGCTTTTATTGCGGCTGCAATCGCGTCATCACGCGCTCGAAAACCGCCGGGCAGGAATTTCTGACTCACCTGGAACGCGAACTGGATCTTGTTGCGCCGCACATCGATCATGATCGCCAGGTGCGCCAGGTGCATTTGGGCGGCGGCACGCCGACCTTCTTGAGCTCGGACCAGATCGACCAGTTGGTTGGCTTGATGAAAGCCCGCTTCGGGTTTGCCGAAGATGCCGAGATCGGGCTGGAAGTGGACCCGCGCTCGCTTGAGGCATCCGACATTCGCCAGCTGCACCGGACCGGCTTCAACCGCATATCCATCGGCGTGCAGGACCTGGACCCGGACGTACAAATCGCGGTCAATCGCATCCACGATACCGCCCGGGTGGCGTCGATCCTTGGCGCGGCGCGCGCGGTCGGCTTCGATTCGATCAGCGTTGACCTGATCTATGGCTTGCCCAGGCAGAATACCGATGCATTCGCGCGTACCGTCGACACCATTATCGACATGCGGCCGGATCGCATTTCGCTATTCAATTACGCACATATGCCGCACCTGTTCAAGGCCCAGCAGCGCATCAACGCCGACGATTTGCCGGCCCCGTCGACCAAGCTGGCACTGTTTCGCAACAGCCTCAACCAGTTCATGGATGCCGGCTACGAGTTCATCGGCATGGACCACTTCGCATTGCCCGATGACGATCTGTCCCAGGCCCGGCGCGACGGCAGCATGGTGCGCAACTTCCAGGGCTATTCGACCCACGGCGGCCTGGACCTGCTGGCTTTCGGACCCAGTGCAATCTCCCAGGTCGGCGATGGCTTCGCCCAGAATCATCGCAAGCTGGCCGACTGGCAGGTCAGCCTGATCGAAGGCCGCTTGCCGATCGCCAGAGGCCTGGTGCGCTCGGTCGAGGACCGCCTGCGGGCCGAGATCATCAGTACGATCATGTGTACCGGAGAACTTGATTTTGCGGTTTTCGGTCGGGAGCATGGCTTGAGCTTCGAAACCTGTTTTGCCGATGCCCTGGCCCGCCTGCAGCCGCTGGTCGAGGACGGGCTCATTGAACGCACGGCAAACGGCATTCGAGCCACGGCCGAAGGCCTGCTGTTTTTGCGGGCGGTTGCGATGACCTTCGACAGCTATCTCAACCTGGACGGAAACTCAGGCAAGAAATTCTCCAGAATTGTCTGATCGTTCCAGATTCAAGCCGGTTCATCGGCATCCTCGAATGGTATGCTGTATCAGCGTTGTCTGAACCCGGGGAGGTTGAGCGTGAGAAGCGATCCCATTCCACTGAATGAAGCAGGAAAAAGCTCGACGGACTGCCGCCAGTGCGGCCTGTTCGATCTGTGTTTTGCCCAGGAAGTGGCCGAGTCAAGACGCCACGAACTGGAGCAAATCATCCGGCGCAAGCGTCCGCTTGAACGGGAGAGCCATCTTTTCCACGCCGGCCAGCACCTGAAGAGCATCTGCGTGGTCCGTTCAGGCACCATCAAAACCTACCAGCTGTCGACCGACGGCGATGAGATCGTCACTGGTTTTCATTTGCCCGGCGAATTGATCGGTCTCGATGCCATCGGCAACGACTCCCATCCGACCTTCGCCGTCGCGCTGGAGGACAGCCAATATTGCGAAATTCCGTACCGTGATTTCAAGAACATCCTCGATCACAGCCCGGAACTCAATCACCTGATGCTCAAGCTGCTGTCTGCCGACATGGCCGAAACCCGTGAGTTGCTGTTGGTCATTGGACGGATGGACGCCCGGGCCCGCGTGGCAACCTTTCTGTTGAACCTCTCGCGCCGGTTGGGGCGCCGCGGCAATGACAGCCAACGCTTTCGTTTGAGCATGGACCGGCGCGATATCGCCAATTACTTGAGTTTGACCATAGAAACGGTTTCGCGCACGCTCAGCGGCATGCAGAAAGATGGCTTGCTGACGGTGCGCGGCAAGCTGGTTTCGCTGGAAAATCAGAACGAATTGCTCGATATTGCCGGTCGCGAGCATGTGGAATTGCTGGTCAAGGCGAGCTGACCCGCCGGTTTCATCACCGTTGCTGCTGCGGCCAGGCTGCCATCCGGGCCCGCCATACAGATTCCTGACTAGCGCCGTGTCTCAATGATCCCGATCGTTCATGCCCGTTCAGGAATTCGGGTGAGTTCCAGAGGCAGGATCCGGCGGGCATCGATCGCTGAA
>JAVVET010000110.1:0-6733 GCA_032251235.1 Wenzhouxiangellaceae bacterium | reverse complement strand
ATTGCTGCTGTCCCAATCAATGCGCCATGCCAACCGCGTGCTGCTTGAGCGCTTCGAGCGGCACGATTTCGAGCGTTTTCCGGTGCGTGGATTCCAGCGCGACGCGCGGGGCGCAGCCGGCCTGGTAGGCTTCCAGCCAGCGGCCGGCGCACAGGCACCAGGCATCGCCGGGCTTGAGGCCCGGGAACCCGAATGCCGGGTTGGGCGCGGCCAGGTCATTGCCGCGCTGGCGGCTGAAGTCCAGAAAGTCCGCCGTCATCACCGCGCAAACCGTATGACAGCCGATGTCCTGCTCGCAGGTATTGCAGCAGCCATCGCGAAAAAATCCGGTCACCGGCTGCGCCGAACATTTCTGCAGCACCTCGTCCAGGACGTTGATCGACGGATCCTGCTCCGGGCGGTCATGGGCCATCAGCTGGCTGCCGCCGACGTGGCCGGCTTCACCGGCTGGTATCGCTGCCAGCGGCCATCGGGGAAAAACCGGTTGGCCTTCAAGACCCGTTCGGCAGCCTCGGTCATTGCCGGCTGCAGATCCAGCCCCAGCGCCTGGCAGACCGGCCCAAGTGCCTGTGCCGGGTCGGCAAGCAGGCCGGCCCGCTCGACCGTGACGATGTTGAGCGGCAAGTGCTCGCGCATGCGCTCCCAAAGCTGCTGCTCGCGCCGGTATTCCTGCAGCAGAAGGTCGACCTCGCGGTAGCCTTCCAGGCGCCACTGCATTTCCAGGTCACGCTCGTGGACCTGCGGCCAGAGCACCGTCGTTCCGGGAAAAACATGGGCCAGCGCCGGGATGGAGCTGGCCGACCACCAGCCGGCTTCCAGCACCACGGCCGGCAAGCGTTCGCGATCGACGCCGCGCATGAAGCGCTTGCGGCCTGCCGGCGAAATCGATTCGCCGGCCTCCATCAATTGCCGCGGCGATGCCGGCAGCCCGAGCGCCTCGAGCCGGCGGTCCTCGCCCGACGGTTCCAGCCTGAATACGCCGGAATGCTCGGCCAGTGCCGCAAGCAGCAGCTCGCGCCCGCTGCCCGGCCAGCCGACCACGATCACCGGCGACGGCAAGCCATCGTCCGGCTGCCCAAACTTCAGCCCCCAATGTTCGAGCGCCAGCCACTGGCTGAGCTGGCCGGACGTATATTGCGAGTCCAGCCGCAGCACGTGCGGCGCCAGGCGCCAGGTGCCTTTGTTCAGGTTGGCATAGGCCAGCGCCGGCTGGTCGGCATGGTCGTAGAATCTGGCCAGGCGCGAATGCAGCGGCGCTCGATCGGCCGGTTCGATATTGTCCCTGGCCAGCAGTTCTTCGAGCACCTGGGCGGCCTGGGACGGGTCGCCGGCGCGGTCGCAAATCGTCGCCCATGCCAGCAGGGCATCGGCGTCGGCCGGCTGTTTTTCCAGCAGCGGCTCGATGGCTGAACGTGCCGCGGCCGGATTGTTCGGGTCGATCGCGGCGGTCAGGCGTGCCAGCAACAGGCGCGGCTCGCGCAGTTTGCCGGCGCTGTCGTTGGCGATGATCGTTTTGAGTACGCTGCACGCCGCCTTGGTATCGCCCGAGGCATCGGCCACGCGGGCGTTCATCATGGCCACGCCCGGCGCGGCCGGATCCAGCCCGTCCAGCAAACCACGCGCTGTCTCGATGTGTCCGGCAAGCAGGTTCAGTTCAGCCAGTCGCAGTGCCACATCCCGGTCTTCGGGCCAGCGCTCGTGCGCCCTGGCTACAAGCTCGCGCGCCTGGCGCATATCGGAAAGCCGCTCCAGGCAGATGGATGCGGCAATCACGACACCGGCCCCGCCATAGTCTTTTCGCAACGCCACGGTGTAGTGCTCCAGGGCCTCGCGATCGAGCCGTCTGGCCTTGAGCGCTTCGGCCAGGCCGGCATGCAGTTCACCGCTATCGGGTTGTATTTCAAGCGCATTCTCGAAGCACTGGCGGGCAAAATCGACGTGCCCCTGGGCCAGGAAAACCCGCCCCATCGCATCCTGGGCCGGCACGCTTTTGCCATCGAGCTCCAGCGCCTTGACCGCATACGGCGAGGCTGCCGCGGCATCGCCCTGCTCGACCAGGGCACGCGCCAGTCCGGCCAATGCCGGCACATGCGCTTCATTGGCCCGCAGCGCCGTCTTCAGCTCGGTGATGCCACGCTGTAAATTGCCGGCCATCAGCGAAACCATACCCATGCCGGTGCGTGCCTCGACATGGTTCGGGTTCAGCGCGATCGCCTGGGCAAATTGCTCGCGCGCCGCGTCCCACTGGCGGCGATCCGACAGCAGGCGGCCGTAGTAGAAGTGCGTCGCCGACTGGCCGTCTCCCAGTTCCACCGAGCGCCTGATCCACTTCAGCGCGTCATTGAAATCACCCTGCGAATGGCGACTGAGCCCGAGCAGCAGGGCGTACTGCCAGTTATCGGGCTCGACCTCGATCAGTTTTCGAAACATCTGCTCGGCCTCGCGAAACTGGCCGGATTGATAGTGCTTGATTGCCAGCCGGCTCAGGCCGGCGTCAGGTGTTGACATAGTTCTCTCACGATTCGTTGTTCGATCCAGGATTCCAGGCGCCAGTTGGAGAGGAATCCGCAGTGGCCGCCGTGCGGCCATACTTCAAGTTCAAGTGCTTCCGGTCTCGCCAGGTTCTCGAAATCCGAAATCGGAATAATCGGGTCGTCGGCGGCCGTCACGATCAGCGTCGACACTTCCAGGCCGGCAAGATAGTCGCCGGCCACCGAATAGCCTTCCAGGTAGGCCGCCAGATCCTTGAATTCGGTGTAATGCTCGACAAGATCCCGGGTTTGATCGGCCAGCGTGCGGTGCTGAAACCAGTTCTCGAGATTGTACAACTCCGGATAAAGCTGTTGCTTGCGGCGTAGCGAACGCCGCCACTTGCGCACGAAGTATTGCTCGTAGACCGACATCCCGGCGGCCAGCGCGGCGAGCACGTTGTTCGGACTGATCACCGGGCTGACCGCCACCACCCGTTGCAGTTCGATGCCGTAGTCGGGCGCGGCCCGGGCCACGCGCAGCGCAAAATTGCCGCCCAGCGAAAACCCGACCACGAACACCGGACCGGCCGTATGCGCCGCGGCCAGCTGTTCGACCGCGCGCACGACCTCCTGCAGACGGCAGGAATGAAACAGGCCTTCGTTGAGGTGCTGCGAATTGCCGTGGTCGCGAAAATTCAGGCGAAAGGTCTCGAACCCGGCCCGGTCCAGCGCCATCGCCGAATCAAGCAGGTAATTCGATTCGGAACTGCCCTCCCAGCCGTGCAGCAAAATGGCCAGTCCACCGTTGAATGATGCCGGTCGATTGCGGAAACCGAGCAGACTGACGCCTTCCGGCGTGGTCACGACTTCGCGAAGCGAGGCCTCGCGGTAGCCCAGCGAACGCTGCATCACGCGGCGCTTGCGCCACGGACTGGATGTAAGAATCGACTGAAAATGCGCGTTGGCCAGCAAGCCGGTCGGTTCGAAGCGGGCCGAATCAGCGCTCGACATGTTCATACATCTCCTGGACCTGCAATTGAGCCTGGCGAGCCAGCAAGGTGCGGCCGGTCTCGTCGGAAGACAATGGCCGGCCGACGATCACCTGGCCCTCGCAAGCCGGGCGCGCAAGCATCGAAAACAGCAGCCCGCCGAAACTGCTGCCCGGGCCGAACACGCGCTCATCGTGGATATCGCCGTCGCGCCAATACCGGATGGCCACCGGTACGACCGATACCCCGGCGCGCGTGGCCGGCGCGAACAATCGCGCGTGGAAACGCTTGACGCCGCGGTCCGGGTGGATTCCGCCCTCGGGAAACACGCCGACCACCATGCCGCGGCGCAGCAGCGCCGCCATCCGGCGCGAAACCCGGCGCCGCGATGCCTCCGAACCGCGCTCGATGAAAATCGTGCCCACCGCATGGGCCACCGCGCCGATGCCGAACCAGTCGCGGATGCCGTGCTTGGCCACCAGCCACATCGGCTCGGCCGCGTGCAACAGCACGATATCGAACCAGCTGATATGGTTGGCCACCAACAGGTAAGGCCGCTGCGGCAAGCGGCCAAGCAGGCGAAAGCGCATGCCCAGGCTGGCCACCATCAGACGTGCAAAAAGCCGCTGCACGCGCCGCTCCAGCGGCTGGCCCCGAAGCCCGATCGCGCGCACCAGCGGCAACTTGGCGGCCAATAGCAGCGGCAGGCCCGCCACCAGCAGCAGCAACAGCGCCGGCAGCCGATAAACCAGGCGCCACGGCTGAAACGCCCCCATAGGGGCCGTATGGGCAGCAGTCAACGTCGCGGATTCAGACACGAAAGAACCAAAATTTTCGACAACAAAGCAAGATCACCCGATACCTGGGAATTCATTAAACTACAGGGTTTTGACGGCAAGCGCCTATCTTATCGTGCAAACTGCCTCCGAATGGAATCCAAACCATTGATTGACCAACAAGATCACCTGATCCGAATCGTCGGCAGCGGCAAGACCTTCCGCGCACGATCCAGCGAAGCTCTGCTAAGCGCTGCGCTGCGCCACGGCATCATTCTGCCCTACAGCTGCCGCAACGGCACCTGCGCCAGCTGCAAATGCAAGCTTGTAGACGGCAGCGTCACCTATCCGTTCAACCCGCCTGCCGCGCTCGAGCCCGGCGACATTGCCGATGGCGCGATGCTGGCCTGCCAGGCGGTCGCGACCTCGGACCTGGACATCGAGGCCACCGAAATCGAGCAGATCGCCGATATTCCGGTGCGCGTGCTGCCGGCCCGGGTCGAACAGATCGACGAATTGACGCCGGACGTCCGGCGCCTGCGCCTGAAACTGCCGCGCGGCAAACGGCTGCAGTTTCTGGCCGGGCAATACATGGACATCCTGCTGCCGGGCGGCAAGCGCCGCGCGTTCTCCATCGCCTCGAGCCCCAGCCAGCAGGACTTCCTGGAACTGCACGTCAAGTACGTCGACGGCGGCGGCTTTACCGGCCACGTCTTCGACGGTATGCAGGCCGGGGAAATCCTGCGCCTGGAAGGGCCACTGGGCACCTTCTTCGTGCGCCTCAACAGCGCCCGTCCAATCCTGATGATGGGCGGCGGCACCGGCTTCGCGCCGCTAAAGGCCATGATCGAAGACCTCATCCACGCCGACGACCAGCGCCCGATCACGCTGTACTGGGGCGTGCGAACCGAAAAAGACTTCTACGCGACCAGCCTCATCGCCGGCTTCGAACAACAGCATCCCAACTTCCACTTCGTCCCGGTCCTGTCCGAGCCAGGCCCCGAATGGCAAGGCCGAACCGGCTTCGTCCACCAGGCCCTGCTGGCCGATCACGCCGACATCCAGGCCTTCGAAATCTACATGAGCGGCCCGCCGGTCATGGTGCACAGCGCGCGCAAATCCTTCCTGGAAGCCGGAATCAGCGAAAGCCACCTGCACTACGACTCCTTCGACTTCGCCCCCGACGTGCCCCCGGCGGATCCGGTTTAGCGGGCTTGGTTGTTCATTGGTTAAAAACCAGCTTTCAGTTTTCAGGTAGTCAAAGGTCGCGTCGGTGGGCGAGGCGGGATTGCGTCCCGGTTCTGGGCGTCTCCGACGCTGTTTTAGGTGTTAAGTGGTTAGGTTTTAAGTAAAAAAAGCAAACAAGCCACGTTTTAAGTTGCGTCGCCCGGGCCGGGCCGAGCGGAAAAAACCCCGTCGCTCGATTCTTTTCCTGTCGTCCCGGCCCTGAGCCGGGTTCCGGCGTCTTCGCCGCAGAGTCCAATATACGTACCCTACAAAAGCTCCAATTCAACCAGTAGAGCCAAATACTGAGACACGACGCGAGTCAGGAAACCTGGTATGTTTCTGCCCCAACAACCAACAATCAACAACCAACAACCAAAACGCCTAACCCACCGGCGCATCCAGTACGATCAGCGAGATGTTGTCGCGTCCGCCGGCTTCCAGCGCGCGGTGGATCAATTTTTCAGTCACCGCCTTTGGCGAGCGAATGCTGGTCAGCCACTGCGCTATTTCCTCGTCCGGCAATTCCCCGCTGAGGCCGTCGCTGCACAACAGCAGCCGATCACCGGCCTGCCATTCGTGCGCGTGGCTTTCGACCGTGGGCAAGCCGACGCGCTGGCCGATGCAGTCGGTCAGGATGTGGCGGTGCGGGTGGCTACGCGCCTGCTCGATGGTGATCGAACCGTTTCGCACCAGCCGTCCAGCCAAGTTGTGATCCTGGCTCAGGCATTCGAATTGGCCGTTCGATGCGCGGTAACGATAGGCCCGGCTGTCGCCGACCCATGCCAGGTCGTAGGCCTGTTCGCGTTCCAGTACGGCGACCAGCGTGGTGCCCATATCGGCCAGGCTCGACGCTTTTGACTGCGCGTCGCGCACACGCGCATGCGCCACCTCGAAGGCGTCTTCCAGCGGCATGCCGTGGCCAACCGCTTCTTCGACCGCCTCGCAGGCCAGGCGACTGGCCTGGGCCCCGCCGGCGTGTCCGCCCATGCCGTCGGCAACCACCCACAGGCCGATTTCGGGCCGTGCAAGCACCCGATCCTGGTTACTCGGCCGCACCCGTCCGGTCTCGCTCGCTTCAAAATGACGAATAACATTGTCCTCTGCAACCTGCGTCGACTGGCACGCGTCCGACCCTCCTGCCGGGTCGGCTTGACCTCAATGCCACCTTATTTACGCTCCATTCTACTGCGACACGACCAGGCCCGCTTCCCGGGCGCTTCCCGGGTGCTTCGCGGCGAAAGGACGACGAACATGGCGGATCCATAACAAA
>JAVVET010000109.1:0-6956 GCA_032251235.1 Wenzhouxiangellaceae bacterium | reverse complement strand
GGTGGGGAACCGAACGCCCGGCAACGTCGGCTTACGCTGCGCTAAGCCGACCTACGTAACCCCGGTACGCCCCGATCTGCGTAGGTCGGCTTAGGCCGAAGGCCGTAAGCCGACGGGTGGCGAACCGAACGCCCGGTAACGTCGGCTTACGCTGCGCTAAGACGACCTGCGCGACTACCGCTTGACGAATTTGAGCGTCATGCGGTCGCTTTCGCCGATTTCGAGTTGTTGCTCACGATCGCCTTGGGCCACGTTGCGCAGCGACGGCGGCAGGCTCCAGACGCCTTCCGGGTGGTCGGCGCTGTCGGCCGGATTGGCATTGATTGCCGACGATTCGGCCAGCACGAAACCGCTGGACTCGGCCTGGGCCACGACCCAGTTCTGCTTGACGTAGCCGGTGTATTCGGCATCATCGCGATCTTCGGGAAGCCGGTGCTGCACCACACCGAGTACGCCGCCCGACTTGAGTGCTTCGTTCGCGGCCTGCAATACCTGCTCGAATACACCATCACGCTTCCAGCCGTGGACGCTGCGGAAGGTCAGCACCATGTCGACCGAACCGGGTTCGGCCAGTTTCGACTCTTTTGCCGGGTTGAATGCAATCATTTCAACCGTCCCGAAGCGCTCGGGGTCGGCAATGCGCTGCTCATAGGCGGCAACGATATCGCGATAAAACGCCGGGGTATCATCGCTTTCCAGATCAACCTGCGCGCCGATCAGCCGGCCCTGGTCACCAAGATAGGGTCCGAGAATTTCGGTGTACCAGCCGGCGCCGGGCGCCAGTTCGACCACGGTCATGTCCGGTTCAATACCGAAAAACTCCAGGGTTTCATAGGGGTTTCGATATTCATCGCGCTGCTTTTCCGCAGCCGGCCGGGCCGGATCGTCGACCGCGGCTCTCAACTTTTCATCAGCCAGCACCGGGGCACTTGAAAAAATTACGGTGGCCAAAAGACAGCCAGGGATCAAAAACTTGTGACTCATGCGATGCTCTCCAGATTCAGGGTCAAGCGATACAAGCCGTGGCCGCTGGCGTGGTATTTACGCTCAAACGGCGACAGTGGATTTTCAGGTTTGAACGATACCACCGCTGGCGTCGGGATGCCGCAGACCCGCGTTGCCTGGCCGAACTCGTCGGCATAAATCCGCCAGTTGGTTCGAAGTTCAAGCACGCCGCCGAGTTCGAGCAATATCGGAAACACCGGGTGGCCGTGCCAGCGGCGCGCAAGATGGCGCGACTTCGGCCACGGATTGGGAAACAACAGGTAGTGCCGGGCCGGGCGGATTCGGTCGGCCAGCAGCAAACGCCAGAAATCCTCGGCGCGGGCCCGCAGCAACAAACAATTTTCCGGCAGCGGCGAAGCCGCCCTGGACAGCCGATCGGCGGACTGGTCCAGGCCCACGATCAGCGCTTCTGGAAAAACCTCGGCCAGCCGGACGGTCGAGACGCCGGTCCCGCAGCCGGAATCCAGAATCATAGGGATCGATTCATGCCAGCAATGACGAAACTGCATGTAGGCCTGCCGGCTGCCCGGGTGGATCGGCTGCCGCCACGGGCTGGCCAGGTGACGGCGCACCAGCCTGTTCAGCCGTTCGTGGATGCCACGCTGATTGGAAAAAACCGGTCTGGATGACGCTGTCAGGGGAATGGTGGGCCGTGAAGGACTCGAACCTTCAACCAACGGATTAAAAGCCCGGTGCTCTACCACTTGAGCTAACGGCCCACGTCGAACAAGCCGACAATTATACCGAACAGCTGGCGGTTGTGGTTCCGAATCCGATTTCCGATTTCCGATTGACCGAAAAACAGAATGAAGCGACTCGCCTGGCTGCAATTTTGGCAGACCGCCTCCGGCATCTTCCACAGATGGCCACGGATGCGAGAGCGACCGTCAAGTCTGGCGCAGCGGCATTGACTCCTCAAGCGGCGACTTTCTTGAATACCGAAAGCTGCTTTCACGCAACGCGCCAAACCGGCGCCGGTGTCAAGGCTTACCACGCTTGACCTGCTGCCAAAGCGATTCCTGGGCGTCCAGGTCGAGCTGTTCGAAACGCTGGCCGAGACGGCTGGCTTCGGTTTCCATGGCGCGAAAGCGGGTTTCGAACTTCAAGTTGGTGCGCCGCAGCGCGCCGTCGGCGTCGATGTCGAGCTTGCGCGCCAGGTTGGCGACCGCGAACAGTACGTCACCCAGTTCATCCTCCATGCGATCCCGGTCCGCGCCGGGCAATTCATGTTCGAGCTCGCCGAGTTCCTCGCGAATCTTGGCAAGCACCGGCTCCAGTTCGGGCCAGTCGAAGCCCGAGCGGGCAGCGCGTTTTTGCAGCTTGACCGCCCGGCGCAATGGCGGCAGGCCGGACGATACGCCGTCGATCCGGCTGTTCATGCCGGCCTCGGCACGCTCTTGCGCCTTGATCTGTTCCCAGTTCTCGGTTTGTGTATCGGCATCCATTTTCTCCCCGCCGCCGAAAACATGCGGGTGGCGGCGGATCAGCTTGTCGGCAACCGCGTTGGCCACGGAATCAAAATCGAAGGCGCCGAGTTCGTCCCCGAGGCGGGCGTGGAATACGACCTGGAACAGCAGGTCTCCGAGTTCGTCCTCGAGCTGTTCCAGGTCCCCGCGCTCGATCGCATCGGCGACTTCGTGCGCTTCCTCGATGGTGTACGGGGCAATCGAGCGAAAGGTCTGCTCCAGGTCCCAGGGGCAGCCATTATCGGGATCGCGCAGGCGGGCCATCACTTCGAGCAGGCGGTCTATGGGTACAGGATTCGACTGATTGGACATTAAAAAACCTCTGCAGAATTTGTACGGCACACGTTTCGATTGAAAAAGTCACATCCAGGCACCGGTCGATCAGGCATCAATTCGTTTTCACCCGGATTATTCATGGTCCGGTCGTCGCGAGGTGGTTCCAGGCCCCGTGGATAGAGCGTTTCGACGACCGAGCACACCGGAAGCGTACTCGCCTGTACGGTGAGGATGCGCGACCGAGCGAAACGCTGTAGGCGCAAGGTCTGGGGCCGCCGCAGTAGATTGGTCATGAATAATCCGGGTTTAACCAGCCGCCGCCGATCCGCCGGTCATTTTCCGGAGCTCCCGGCTTTGCGAGCACGCCTTGATGCATCCACCTGGTTTCAACTCGGCTTCAATTCCGTCTCCACCCGCAAGCCACCCAGCGGCGATGTGCCGGCCCGCATTACACCATGATAGCTTTCAACGATGCGCTGGACGATGGACAGACCCAGCCCCTGCCCTTCTGCCATTTCATCACCGCGCACGCCCCGTTGAAGCATCTGGCCGAAGCGCTGCCGGTCCAGGCCGGGACCGTCGTCGTCAATCACGATTCGCAGTCCGCTACGCCGGGCGCTGGACGAATGCACCTCGACCTCGACGCGCACCCGCTTACGGCCATACTTGGCGGCATTTTCGAGCAGGTTGCCCAGAATTTCCAGCAGGTCGCGCTCGGCGATGTTCGCGCGCAGCGCCGGCTCGACGCTGGTTTCGAAATTCATGTCGGGATACAGCTTGCCCAGTGTACGTGCCACGCGCTCGACCACCGGCGCCACTTCCAATGGCGGCAACATGGTTCGTCTGCCCGAGCGTGCCGCGCGATCGAGCTCCGAGCGAATGCGCGCCTGCATCTGGTCCACGGCCTCGCGAAGCTCCGCTTTGCCGATCGAATTGCCCGCTTCGAGCTGGGCATTGAGTACCGCCAGCGGGGTCTTCAGGGAGTGGGCCAGATCGCCCAGGGCGCGGCTGTATTGTTCGGCATTGGCCCGCTCGGTCTTCAGCAGTGCATTCAGGTTTTCGGTCAACGGCGTCAATTCTCTTGGATACCGGCCCTGAAGATGTTCGCGGCGGCCGGCTTCTACATCGCGCAGCTCGGTGCCAACCCGCCTGAGCACCAGTAGCGGCTGGGACAGCATGATCATTTGAGCGACAAGCATCACCATCGCCGCCAGCAGCAGCCAGCGCCACAGGTCGCCGCGAAACGAGGCAACGGCCTGGTCCAGACGCCTGCGATCTTCGGCAACCCAGACCGTCAGGTCGATGACTTCGCCGTTCGGCAA
Source organism: Wenzhouxiangellaceae bacterium (assembly GCA_032251235.1). Lineage (GTDB taxonomy): Bacteria > Pseudomonadota > Gammaproteobacteria > Xanthomonadales > Wenzhouxiangellaceae. The sequence continues at coordinate 2,887 of JAVVET010000109.1, read as the reverse complement.
CTCCCAGCCCAGGCCCAGGCGGTAGACGTGCCACGGCTGTTGTTCGCGCGGTTCCTGCCACCTGGACGATCCACGGGGGAGCAATTCATGATCGAGCGTCAGCTCGACCCCCAGCGTCGAAGGCGATTGCCACGCATCATTGGCAGTGACCACACCGGCATACAGGCCCGATTCGGGTTGGGTCAGCAGTGAATCGGTCGGCGGTCCGGCCCAGTCCAGAGCGCCATTGGGCTCAACTTCAAGGCCGGCGATCACGGCAAAGGAAGCTGATTCAAGCCGCTCCTGCAAGGCCATGTGTTCGGAGGCGCGAAACGCACGCTCCACGGCCAGACCAATGAGGCCCAGCGACAGGACCAGGATGATCAAGGCCGACAGCGCCAGCCGCAACAGCAGAGATGGCGGGCGATTGGTCATCGAGCCGCGTTAACGTAACCACCGGGCCGGGCGGTACCGGGAGCCCATTCCACCGAAAAACCGGGGATTGAGCAGGCATCCTCCAGCACCTGGCACGACAGGCCCCCGAAGGACAGACACCGATCAGTCCTCGCCCTGGGGACTGAAGCGATAGCCGCGCCCGCGCAGTGTCTGGATGGGCTTCCAGGAGCCTTCCGGATCCAGTTTCTTTCGAAGCCGGCCGAGGATGACCTCGATGACATTGCTTTCCGGGTCGGCGTCGTCTTCGTAGAGATGCTCGTTCAACTGCATTTTCGACAGAACCTGGTCCGGATGCAATACAAAGTAGGACAGCAGCTTGTACTCGAAGGTCGTCAGATCCAGCGCTTCATCGTGCAGGGAAACCTTTTGCGCCGACAGGTTGACGGCCAGCGGTCCGAATTGCACCTCGGCGGTGGCATGACCGGCTGCCCGGCGCAGCAGGGCCTGCACGCGCGCCAGCAGTTCCTCGGTCCGAAAGGGCTTGGTCAGGTAGTCGTCGGCTCCCGACTCGAGTGCCTCGACCTTGTCCTGCCAGTGATCGCGCGCGGTCAGAATCAGCACCGGATATTTCTTGCCGGCCCGGCGCAGGCTCTTGACCACATCCAGCCCGGTCATGCCGGGCAAACCCAGGTCGATAATGGCCAGGTCCAGCGGATATTCGGTGGCGAAATAAGCGCCTTCGACACCCTCACCGACCGCGTCCACGACAAATCCTTCCTGCCTGAGGCGGTCGGTCAGCGTCTCGCGCAATGCGGTCTCGTCTTCGAGCAGCAGGATTCTCATTGCAGGTGCTCGCGCACCGGCACGCGAATGGTTCGGACCACATCATCACGCGTCAGGATCCGAATCACATAAAAACGCCGCCCGTTTCGCTCCACTTCACGCGCCGAAACCACCTTTGCATCGTGCTGGCGGGCGACCCGTTCGGCCACTTCGCGCAGGCTGTCGGCAAATGCCTCCGGCGCGGGCAATACGAATGCAACGACCGCGCCCAGCAGCGCTGCACGCAGCAGTTGGCCGAGCCGATGACGAAGTGTGGAGAAGGTTTTCACGTTCACGATTCTACAGCCATCTGCTTAATCGATGCTGAACCGGAACTTGAGGCGGCGGAACCTGAACAGGCGGTTTGAACAGACTGCCTGAACCAGCCATTACACCGACTGTTGAACCGACAATGCAGATGGCGGGACAGCCACAGGCTGCGGCCAACGCCATGTTCCAACACCATGTGCTTGTGCGTATTAGCCAATTCATCCGTCGCGACCAGGACCCCCGCGAGGACGGCAATTTTTCAGCAACCAAAAGCTGATCATAAATTCGCGTGCAAGTCTCGCCAAAGCATTTCAGGCGCGGGGCGATCGAGTCTTATTCAAAAAAAAGGCCACCCTGGGGTGGCCTTTTTTCAGTCAGATCGATACCGACCTGTTGTTGGCGTTCAGGCCATCATGCGGCGACCGGCGAAACCGGCAACCAACAGCAGTGACAAGCTGAGTACCATCAAGCCCCAGCGGCTCATGGTCGGAACCACCAGCGGCTGACCCTGACACAGCACCGTATATTCAGCTGCGATGGGATCCGGGCCACCGGTGATATCACAGGAGACTACGGCCTCGAAGCTCGCCGGCGAATCCGGTGTGCACTGGAAGCCAGCCGATTCGGTCGCGCCCGGAGCGAGCGTGAATGCGATCGGGTTCGGCGTAAAGCTGAACACACCGGCAACATCGGCCACGCTGCAGGACACTGCGAGTTCGTCAACAGTACCTTCGTTGCTGAAGTCGATGAAGCCTTCCTGCGTGGTCGATCCAGGCGGTACGACGCCAAGATTCAAAACGCCGCCCGGTGCCGGGTCGGATACGAACGTCGCATCGGATTCGCCTTCGCAAGTCAGGTCGAATGCGGTCGGGTTATCGTCTCCATTGTGCGTGACCGTCAAGGTTCCGGTGATCGGTCCGACGGCGTCCGGCGTACATGTGACGGTGATGTCATCGGTCCCGTCGGGCGCGCCTACTGGAAACGGCCCGGCGTTGACCAAAGTCGCAGTGAAAACCGGGTTATCGGTGGCGATGCCAGCGATGGTGAGATCCGAATCCGGAGCCGGTCCGACGCCGTCATTGCCAACGTCGATGCCCAGCGCAGCCGAGGTGACGCCATTGGTGACAACACCAAAGGCCAGCGGGCCGGGAGCGACCGGAACGGATGTGAACGACGGAACGGCATTGGTCACGTCGCAAGTGGCCCCGATGGTGCCCGAGTCACGAGCTCCAGTAACCGGGTCATCCCATCCAACGGTAATCGTCGATGTGAAATTACCTTGCATCGTGTTGTCGCAGGAAACCGTGTAATCCGTATCAGCACCCGTTGCAATCGTGGTCGGACCGGCCACCGAAATCTGCGGATCACCAGCAGCCGTTGCCGTGACGTTCAGGGCATCGGAGGTAAAGCCGTCATCGGG
>JAVVET010000108.1:0-6958 GCA_032251235.1 Wenzhouxiangellaceae bacterium | reverse complement strand
CTACTGTGCGGCCGCAACCGCTGGCTGACGGCGCGTTGGCCAGGCGTGGACGACGATGCGCTTGAGCACCGATCCGTACTGCCTCCAGAACCCGGCGCTGTTGTAGTGGATGCCGTAGCGCTCGCAGATGGCGCGCACGCGCGGGGCGATTTCGGCGTAGCGCGGGGCGGGCAGGTCGGGGAACAGGTGGTGCTCGATCTGGTGGCTGAGGTGGCCGCTCAAGACGTGGAACCAGCGCCGGCCTTCGAGGTTGCTCGAACCCTGGACCTGGCGCAGGTACCAGTGGCCGCGGGTTTCATCTTTTGTTTCGGCGCGCGTGAACACCTGGGCGTTCTCGGTGAAGTGGCCGCAGAAGATGATGGCGTTGGTCCACAGGTTGCGGATCATGTTGGCGCACAGGTTGCCCAGCAGCACGCGCGGCCACTGCCAGAAGGCCAGCGCCGGGAAGAACAGGTAGTCCTTGAACAATTGGCGCGAGGCCTTGTGCACGAACGGCCGCGAGCGCTCGGCCAGTTCGCGGCGGCTCATGCGGCCGGCGAAGAAGCGTCCGAACTTGATGTCGTGGACCGCGACGCCCCACTGGAAATAGATGGCCAGCAGCAGGTACCAGACCGGCTGCAGCAGCGTGGCCGGCCGCCAGCGCTGAGTGGGCGTCAGGCGCAGCATGCCGTAGCCGTAATCGTGGTCGCGGCCGAGGATGTTGGTGTGGTTGTGGTGCTCGACATTGTGCGAATTGATCCAGTGCTCGCGCGCACAGACGATGTCCCAGTCATAGGTCTGCGAGTTCAGCGACGCGTCGTTCATCCAGTCGTACTGGCCGTGCAGCACGTTGTGGCCGATTTCCATGTTCTCCAGGATCTTGGCGTGGGCCAGCGCGAACACGCCCACGACCCAGCTGATCGGGTCGAAGCCGAACATCAGCAGGCCGCGGCCGGCCAAGGCGCTGCCCTGGGCGCGCCGGACCATGCGGCGGATGTGTTTGGCATCGCGCGCGCCCAGGTCGGCGGTCACTTCGCGCCGCAGCGCGTCGAGTTCGTCGGCAAAGGATTCAAGCTGGTCGTTGGTCAGATGGGCCTTTTGGGTCATGGTCGGATTCTTCTCCGTAGATTCGGTGGACAAGGTCAAAGCGAAAGCTCGAGATCGGACTCGGCGACCGAGACGCACAACTGCACCCATTCGTCGGGCTGGGTCGATACGAGGCCGGTCACCAGGTTGCGCACCCGGCCGCTTTGCTTTTTGCACAAACAGGTCCGGCACAATCCGGCGCGGCAGCCGAATTTCGGTGTCAGGCCGGCCGCCTCAGCGGATTCGAGCAGCGTCAGGTTTGAATTTTGAGTGAACGCTTGTTCAGATTCAAGTGCGAGAATCCGCCGTTGCGTGCTCGCAGCAAAAGGCGGCCGTGGCGGCGCGAAGTGCTCGCGCTGCAGCCGGCCCAGGCAACCCAAATTGGCCCAGACCGCCTCGACGTCACGCATGAACGCCGTGGGTCCACACAGCAACGAGTGGCGATCAGCCAGGTCCGGTACGATTCGGGGAAGCGATGCAGCCGCCAGGCGACCGTCGACGGCACTGGCGTGGATGATGGTCTTCAGGCCCGGCAGGCGGGTTGCCAGCGCGGCCAGTTCATCGTCAAACAGGCGCTGGTCAGTTTTTCGGCACAGCTGCAACAGAACGATATCGCCGCTGAAACGGCGCTCGGCCAGGTCGTACAGCATGGCCATCATTGGCGTGATGCCGCTGCCGGCGGCGATCATCAGCAGTCGCTCAGGAACCGGGTCGGGCAACACGAATTCGCCCCCCGCCGGGCTTAAATCAACGACTTGACCGACGCCGGCGTGGCGATACAGCCAGTCGGTCACGCCCTGGCCGGGCTGGCGGCGGATGGTGACGCGCAAGGTCTTTCTGGCCTTGTCTGCGACCGACAGGCTGAACACGCGCTGGCGCTGCACGCCGTCGATCTCGACGCCCAGCGCCGCGTGCTGGCCGGGCCGGTGGCCTTTCCAGTGTCGATTCGGGCGTAGCCAAAGACTGAAGGTATCGTCACTTTCTTCGACCCGCCCGACGATGCGCGCACGCGCCTGGTCCAGCGCCCATAGCGGGTGCAGGCCTTGCAGCAGGCGGTTCCAGGCCGGCCGGTCGCTGATCGGGCGCACAGCCTCGCGCAGCAGTTTTCTGGCCGGGAATCGGCGGCTGGGGAATGCAACGGTCATTTCAATAGTGTATTTTCAGTGAACAAGTGTTCACTATGAACGACGCAGGCCGTGCTGTCAACTTTTTTAGGCCCGACCCGGTATTCCGCAAGCGCTCATCGAGTTGTCCAACAGCGTCGCGACATAAATGTAGCCCGCCGCTAATCCTGTAACTTTCAGCGAGTCGGAAAGCGCTTGATCGCAAGGCGATGACGCGCAGGAAATGGCAGCGTCCTTTCCAAGCGACAAACGTGCACGGATGAGCGCGCTTGTTCTTTCATTCGGGCTCGCCGCAACGGGCGCGCGCCCGAGCGAAACGCCGTAGGCGCGGGGTCTGGGCCGCCGCAGTAGATTGGGTCATGAATAATCCGGGGCTGAGCCGACATTGCGGCGTTGCGCTCCTTGTAAAGGGCTTGCCATTCCCTGCGGGTCGCGCCTTGCACTGTCGGCTCAGGCGCACTCTGAATGTCACAGGATTAACGGCGGGGTACACTAGCGCCATGATAAAGAACATGGTTTCATGAGCGCCGGTCCGGCCGGCGCAACGGCCAATCAAGCCCGGCGCAGCGAGTCGACTGGCATATCGCCGACTTCGCGCAGCGCGCAGAAGCAGCGCACCCGCGAACTTCTTCTCGAGGCGGCACTGGACCTGATGGAATCGGGCCGCGGGTTTTCCTCGTTGAGTCTGCGCGAGGTGACGCGCGCGGCTGGTGTCGTGCCGGCGGCCTTTTACCGCCACTTCAAGGACCTGGACCAGCTCGGCCTGGCGCTGGTGGAAGCCTGCGGACTGACCTTGCGGCGGCTGTTGCGCGAGGTGCGGCGGCAAGGGCTGCCGCCGACCCAGATGCTGCGCAGCTCGGTGCTGGTCTACAAGGACTACGTCAAGGCCAACCACCGCTATTTCCGCTTTGCCGCCAGCGCCCGCGGCGGCGGTTCGCCGAGCATCCGCAAGGCCATTCGCATCGAAGAGGCCCATTTCGCCAATGAAATGGCCCAGGACATGCGCGATCTGAACCTGATGCCGAAATTATCCATGGACGCGCTGGAACTGATCTGCGGCCTGGTCGTGACGACCATGATGAACGCGGCCATCGACATCCTCGACCTGCCCGAGGGCCAGGCCCAGGCCCAGGCCGAAAAGGAAATGACCGAGAACTTCGTCATGCAGCTGCGCCTGATTTTTCTCGGCGCTCGGACTTGGCGGACGGCTTCCTGACACTGATCGGCCGGCAAGCCGTGACGAGCGAAACCGGCGCACCAACCATTCAAGCCGGGTGATTCAGGATCCGCCGGACGCGCTTATGGCGCCATCGTCAAACCATTTGCGCTTCAGCCACAGCGCCACGCTGACCAGTGAAATCAGCACCGGAACCTCGACCAGCGGACCGATGACCGTGGCGAAAGCCACCGGCGAGGCCAGCCCGAACGCGGCGATGGCAACCGCAATGGCCAGTTCGAAATTGTTGCTGGCCGCGGTAAAGGCGATGGCGGTCGTGCGCGCATAGTCGGCACCGATCAAGCGGCCCATCCAGAAGCTGACCATGAACATGATCAGGAAGTACAGCGCCAGCGGAATCGCGATGCGCAGCGCGTCCAGCGGCAATTCCAGCACAGTGGCGCCCTTGAGCGAAAACATCGCGGCAATCGTGAACAGCAGTGCGACCAGCGTGATCGGCGAGATTTTCGGCAGGAATTTTTTCTCGTACCATTCATCGCCGCGTTTTCTGCGCAGAAAATACCGGGTCAGGAAGCCGGCGGCGAATGGTACTCCGAGATAGATCAGCACCGCCTTGGCGATGGTCACGAAGCCGACCTCGATGATGCTGCCTTGCAGCCCGAACAGTGGCGGCAGGATGGTCAGGAAGAACCAGGCGTAGACGCTGAAAAACAGGATCTGGAAGATCGAATTGAACGCTACAAGTGCGGCCACGTACTGGTTGCTGCCGCCGGCCAGCTGGTTCCACACCAGCACCATCGCGATACAGCGGGCCAGCCCGATCAAAATCAGACCGGTCATGTACTCGGGATAATCGCGCAGGAAGATCATCGCCAGCCCGAACATCAGCAGCGGCCCGATCAGCCAGTTCTGCACCAGCGACAGGACCAGCACGCGAATATTTTTGAACACCAGCGGCAGCTGCTCGTAGCGCACGCGTGCCAGCGGCGGGTACATCATCAGGATCAGCCCGATCGCGATCGGCACGTTGGTGGTGCCGATCGACATCGAATCCAGCCAGCCCGGAAACCCCGGAAAGACCGTGCCCAACGCCACGCCCAACGCCATGACGGCAAAGATCCACAGTGTCAGGAAGCGGTCGAGGAAGGACAGGCGTTTCCTGGGACAAGGTGCAGCAGTCATGATGTCTCCACGTGGTTAGCTCCCGGGCTCGCACTGCGCGTGGTCGGTGCGGGCTTCGTCGCCTGTTTCAAGAACTTCTCGCAGCAGCTCCGCCAAAGGCGCCAGACCGGCCGGGTTCAGCGAATAACAGATGCGTGGCCGCTCGATCTCACCACTGACCACGCCGGCGGCCTTGAGAATACGAAGATGTTCGGACACCGTCGACTGGGCCAGGCCGATTTCCTCGACGATGTCTCCGCCAATGCAGTTCTTGCGCGAGAGCAAAAAGCGGACGATGCGGATTCGGGCCGGGTGCGCCAGCGCTCTGGCGACATTGGCGACGGTCACTTCTTCTGCAGCTTCGATGCTATTTGTCGTGGAAGCAGACATGGGCAACACCGTATATTCGTTTATCGTCGATAAACGATGTTAGTACGGAACGCGAGATCAATGCCTTTATCCAAACAGATATAGAGGGGTCTATTCGGCGCCGAAACGCGCGACGATCAGAGCCGGATCATCGCCGCCGGCGCGGTTGACGATGAACAATCGATCGTAATCGGCCTCGGTCAACGGTTCGACTTCACAGCGGCACAGCGCGGAGACCAGCGCCGGCACGGTGTTGCTGTGGCCGACCACCAGTACCGACTGTTCCGGATGGCGGCGGACCAGCTCGACCGCGAAGGCCCGCGCCCAGGAATCGATCTCGGCGTCGATCGCTTCGGTGCGGACCGTCAGCCCGGCCTGCGCGGCGGTCGGCATCGCCGTCAGCCGGGTGCGCTGGTACTGGCTGGCGTAGGCTGCATCCAGGCCGGCGTGCTCGACCGCTTCGGCAAGTGCCTGGGCTCGTTCGCGGCCAGCCGTGCTCAGCGCCGGGTCGCGCGAGTCGTCGATCTTTTCGGCATGGCGCACGACGATGACGGTGGTGGTTTTCGATGCCGTTCGATCCGCCTGGATGCCGGCCTCGGCAATTGCGCCGGGCGCCGGGGCCAGCACGGAAAATGCGATCAGCAGCAATGCCGCGTTGGTGCCGATGGCGGCCTTGATGCATCTCCTTGCCAGGATCGTACGCATTGGTTGGGCCATGCATTCACCAGTCGGGATTTGAATCAATATCCTACGATGCTTCAGCCGGGCCTGCCACCGGCAAAAAGTCTCAGGAGCCTGTCGGAATTAAAATGGGTCTGCAACAGAAAAGCCGGAGTGGGCAGGATTTCCGGCGTCTTTTAGATTCCTGACTCGCGCCGTGTCCCAGTATTTGGCTCTACTGCTTGAATTGGAGCTTGTGTAGGGTGGATGCGCTGCGCTTATCCACCCTACTGAGACACAGCGCTAGTCAGGTTTGGCTTTAAAAGTCCCATTGTTCATCTCTGGCATCGGGCTGGCAGAAACGATCCCGTGTCTTGATCCGGCTGCCGGGGTGCCGCAATCATTTCGAGTACCGGTTAAGCTCGACATCGTTTCCCGAACTTGCCGAGATGCTCCATGCGCTACCTGCACACCATGCTTCGAATCACCGACCTGGAACTTTCGCTGGATTTTTTCTGCAACAAGCTCGGCCTGGTCGAGGTCAGCCGAAAGGAATCCGAAAACGGCCGCTTCACGCTGATTTTCCTGGCCGCGCCGGACGACCTCGAGCGGGCACGCCAGGAACAGGCGCCGCTGGTGGAGCTGACCTGGAACTGGGACCCTGAAGAGCTGAGCGGCGGGCGCAACTTCGGCCACCTGGCCTACCGCGTCGAAAATATTTATGCCACCTGCCAGCGCCTGATGGATGCCGGCGTGACCATCAACCGGCCGCCGCGTGACGGGCATATGGCGTTTGTGCGTTCGCCCGACGGGCATTCGATCGAGCTGTTGCAGCAAGGCCAGCGCCTGGCGCCGGCCGAGCCCTGGGCGTCGATGGAAAACACCGGCAGCTGGTGACGGTCGGCCTCAGCGGTAAGCTGCGGCCTGCAGTTCGAACAGCGTGGCGTATTGACCGCCCAGCGCCATGAGCTGTTCGTGCGTGCCCATCTCGGTAATTTTCCCGGCCTCCATGACCGCGATCAGGTCGGCCTGGCGCACGGTTGAAAACCGATGTGAGATCAGGATCAGGATCTGCTGGCCGGCGGTGGCCTGGAAATGCTCGAACACTTCGGCCTCGGCTTTTGCATCCATCGATGCGGTCGGTTCGTCGAGAATCAGGATGTCGGATCGCTCGCGCATAAAGGCGCGGGCCAGCGCGATTTTCTGCCATTGCCCGCCGGACAGCTCGCGGCCGTCCTTGAACCAGCGTCCCAGCTGGGTCTGGTAGCCTTTGGGCAAGTCGCGGATAAACGCGTCGGCCAGCCCTTTTTTGGCCGCAACCTGCCACCTGGCCTGGTTCCCGAATTCAGTGATATCGCCGGCGCCGATGTTCTCTCCGACCGGCCACTGGTAGCGGGCAAAG
>JAVVET010000107.1:0-7116 GCA_032251235.1 Wenzhouxiangellaceae bacterium | reverse complement strand
CGAGCACCCGGAATTCATCGTCAACGTCAAGGAAACCGGCAAGATCCTGCTGGTCGACTACAGCGATATCGACAGCCTGACCATCACGACCATCGACGCGGCCCCGTTCCTGCACGACGGCGGCTGGGATCGCACCAACCGCTACTTCATGACCGCAGCCAACGAATCCGATCGCATCGCCGTGGTCGACGCCCGCGACCGTGAACTCGAAGCACTGATCCCGGTCGAGCGCATCCCCCACCCGGGCCGCGGTGCCAACTTCATCCATCCCAAGTACGGGCCGGTCTGGACCACAAGCGCGCTGGGCAATGCCAACATCACGCTGATCGGCACCGATCCGGAAAACCATCCGCAACACGCCTGGACGGTGGTGGACGTACTCGAAGGCCAGGGCGGCGGTTCGCTGTTCGTCAAGACCCACCCCGAATCGACCAACCTGTGGGTCGACACGCCGCTGCATCCGGAGCAATCGGTCAGCCAGTCGGTCGCCGTTTTCGACATCAACAACCTGGATGCCGGCTTTGAGGTGCTGCCGATCGCCGAATGGGCCGAGCTCGGCCCGGGCCCGAAACGCATCGTGCAGCCGGAATACAACAAGGCCGGCGACGAGGTCTGGTTCTCGGTCTGGAGCGGCATGGAAGAGGAATCGGCAATTGTCGTGGTCAACGACAAGACGCGCAAACTCAAGCATGTCATCAAGGGCGATTTCATGATCACGCCGACCGGCAAGTTCAATGTTTACAATACCGTTCACGAAGTGTACTGATCACGCGTTGAATCAACAATGCGCGTTTGCCTGACCCCGTCAGGCAACGCGCGTCGAGCCACTCGCGGCGCTCTTGACACAGCCCCGGCAAGCGCAATTTGTCGCCGGGGCATTTTTTTGCCCATCCAATCACAGTCATGCCCCATTCGAAACGCTCGTTCGGGGAGTATTTGGACAACCAGGAAGCCAGGCGCCATGATCAAATTTCTTCGTATACCGGCCTGCAGCATGCGATCGGCATCGCGCCTGTTGCTGTTCGCATCGATCCTCCTTTCGGCCGGTGCAGCCGGCCAGCCGCAGCAGGATGACCCCAACGACGCAGCCGATTCGGCCTTCGAACTCGACCCGGTCACGGTCGTTTCCTACCGCCAGCCGCGCAGCCTTTCGGAAGTTGCCGGCACCATCACCGTATTCGACCGCAACCGCATCGAGCGCGATCTGGCGCTCGACATCCAGGACCTGGTGCGCTACGAGCCCGGCGTCGAAGTCGACGGCGGCGGCACGCGCTTCGGCTTCGGCGGCTTCCGCATTCGCGGCCTGGGTGGCAACCGCACCGCACTTGTGGTCGACAACGTGCCGACCGCCGATCGATTCAGCGTGGGCAACTTCGCCGACACCGGCAGAGGCCTGCTCGAGCTGGGCCTGGTCAGCCGGGTCGAGATTCTGCGCGGGCCGGCATCGACGATTTATGGATCCAAGGCTCTGGGCGGCGTAGTCGCGGTCTCGCTGCTCGAAGCCGACGATCTTCTGCTCGGCAGCGACCAGGCCAGCCGCCTCGAACTGGCCGGCGGCAGCGAGAACAATCGCCTGCGCGCCACGGCCGCCCACGCCACGCGCAACAATGGCTGGTCCGGCATACTGGCCGCCAGCGCGCAGACCTCCGACGAGATCGACGTGGCGGGTCTAGCGGCATCGATTGCCGAAGATCAACTCGAGCGCGACCAGGGCGCGTTCGTGTTCCGCGCCGCGCGCGAAACCGACCTTGGCCGATTCCGGCTGACGCTCGACGGGACTCGAGAAGAACGCGACAGCGACATCCGCGCGCTGCTCGGCAGCGGCCGTTTTCGCAACACCACCTCGCTTGCAGGCGACGACCGCCAAAACCAGTGGCGCGTGCTGCTCGATCATCATTTCGACGAGATTGGCCCGATTGACCGTGGCCAATGGCGGCTGTGGCACCAGGTCACCGACACGCTGCAGCAAACCGAAGAATCGCGGCCGCTGGCGCCCAACCCGGTCGACCTGTTCCGCCGCTTCGAATTTCGGCAGGAAAATACCGGCCTGGGGGCCGACCTGGAGACTGACCTGCGCTTTGCCGGCTTCCAGCATCGCATCGGCTACGGCTTCGAAGTGGTTCGAAGCGACCTCGAACAACTTCGCTCCGGCACCCAGACCAACCGCGAGACCGGTGAAGTTCGCACCGACGTGCTCGGCGAGCGCTTTCCACTTCGGGACTTTCCCAAGACCGAAGTTACCGAGGCCGGCATTTATCTTTATGACGAAATCCGGCTATGGCCGGGCGGCCCGATGCTCAGCCCCGGCGCACGCTTCGAGTACTACGAGCTCGACAGCAAGCCCGATCCACTGTTCACCGGGGCATTTCCGGATGCCGAAATCGTCGACCTCGACACCACCGCCTGGGCACCGCGCGTCGGCCTCGTATGGCCGGTCATCGACGAGCTGGATCTGTTCTTCCAGTTCGCCCGCGGCTTTCGCTCGCCGCCGTTCGAGGACGTCAACATCGGCCTGGACATCCCGCAGTTCGGTGTGCGCGCCATTCCCAACCCGGACCTGGAGCCCGAACGCGGGCACACGCTGGAGGCCGGCATCCGCTACCGCAGCGGCCGCACGCTGCTGGACCTGGCCGTGTTCCGCAACCGCTTCAAGGACTTCATCGACACCCGCGCACTGGTCGGTTTCGACCCGGTCGCCGGCCTGTTGCTGTTCCAGTCCATCAACCGCGACCGGGTTGAGATCGAAGGCGCCGAACTGCGCGCCCGCCAGAACCTGGGCTTGGGCTTCGATTTGGAACTGGCGGCCGAATGGACCCGCGGCGAAGACCGCAACAGCGACCGCTCGCTGGCCGGCATCAGCCCGCCGCAGGCGATTGCCGCCATCAGCTACGCGCCGATCGCGGCCTGGGAAATTCGCTTCATCACCACCGCCACCCGAAGCCAGCGCAGGCTCGAGGACGAGCAAGGCAATCCGTTGTTCTCGGCACCCGGCAGCACCGTGTTCGATTTGACCGGCCGCTGGAATATCACACCCGACCTGAAACTGTCGCTGGGCATCTTCAACCTCACCGACAAGCGCTGGTTCAACCACGCCAACGTCATCAATCGGCCGGCAGGCGACCCGACGCTGCCGCTGCTGGCCGAGCCGGGCACCAATGCGCGCGCAACGCTGAGCTGGGCATTCAATTGAACGTCTTCGCCCGGCATTGTTCGGCAACGTTTCAGCTGCGGCGGCGTCCGGCATGATCTGACTAAACGGCAGCTTCATCGCTGACTTGTCCAGACCCGGCCGGTCGCCGCAACCATTCAGCCAATTGGTCCTCGGCCAATGGGTCCTCGGCCAGTCCGCCGGCGGCCAGTGCCGGAAAACCGGGATATCGATCCGCCAGCGCACCGACCAGATCCCGGCCATTGCGGACCAGAAACCTGCGACAAGGCACGTACACAGCCCTTTTGTTGCCATCGACGAACGGCGCGCAAGCTGCCGTCAGGACAGATCATTTGCCGAGCGCGCCGCACAATCGACGCGCTTGAGATAGCATGGGAGGGATTTGATTCTCGAGCCGTAATTTCCCCAATGATCCGACCCCAAAAGCTCAGCTCCGCGTGGCTGTCGCGCGAATGCGACTCCGGATCGTGGCAGCGCGGCAGCCGCTATTTTCGCAATCGCTGCGCAACGCTAGACAATTTCGAGCGCCTGCCCGATGGCGGCGTGCGTCTGAGCGGCCACTGCCAGGGAAGCCTTGCCCAGCCGTATCGGCAGCGCATCGAGATCAGCGAGGGCAAAAACGGCGCCGTGCTCAATGGCGAGTGCAGCTGCCCGGTAGGATACAACTGCAAGCACGTGGTCGCGCTGGTATTGACCTGGCAGGCGCTGGCGCCGCCCGAAGAAAGTGACCGCGACGAGGTCACCGAATGGCTGGCCGAACTGGGCGCCGATGCGAAAGCCGCCACGGCGCCGAGCGAAGATGCACTGCTTTACCTGATCCTGCCACCGCCGGCGCACGCCAGCGAGCCGAGCGTGAAATTTCTCATCGCCCAGCGCAAAAGAGATGGCCAATGGGGCAAGGGCCGCAAGACCTACCCGGCGGCACTGAACGACCAGGATTCACAGGCCGCCTACCTTCGGCCCATCGACGAGGAAATCCTGTCGTTGCTGCGCAGCGCCATGCAGCGCCCGCAAAGCGTCGGGATCGGGCTTTCGGGCGTGGCCGGCCAACTGGCGCTGATCCGAATGGTCCAATCCGGCCGTGCCTTCTGGACCCGCGACAGGCTGGGTCCACTGCAGCTCGGCGATGCGCGCCGGCTTGGCATGGAATGGAAGCTGCGAGGCGGAAGATATCACCTTGAACTTGCCGTCGAAGGCGGCGGCCTGCTGGTGCCCACCGAGCCGCCCTGCTTTATCGATCCGGACCAGCATCTGGTCGGAAAACTCGAATTACCAGCCGGTCTCAACGCCCGCAAGCTCAAGATGCTGCAGCGCGCACCGGCCATTCCGGCCGACATGGCCGAAAAGACCAGTCGCCGCATGGCGCTCGAACTGCCGGACCTGCCGAGCCCGCTCGCGATCGAATACGAAGACATCCAACAGCCACCGACGCCGCTGCTGAAGGTCGAATTCGACCCGGCCCATCCCGGCCAAGCGCGGGCCGGCCTGCATTTTGTCTATGCCGGCATGTACATTCCGCCGAATCCCCCCAACCGGTTCGTCGTGACCGAACTCGACGGCCGCCTGGTGCGCGTCCAGCGCGACCCGGCAGCAGAGCAAGCGCTGCGGGAAACGCTGGTCGAGCATGGGCTCGAAGCGCTGAACGCCGAACGATTCCAGATGGCCGGCGGTCATCAGGGCACGGCATTGCGCGACGCCTGGTTCGACTGGCTGCGCGAAACCGCGCCCGAGCTTCGCGCAGCCGGCTGGCAAATCGAGCAGACCGGCCGCGATTTCACGATCAGCGAAGCCGATGGCGTCGACGGCGAAGTCGAGACCAGCGGCAGCGACTGGTTCAGCCTGCGCTTCGACCTGGAAGTCGACGGCTGGAAAATGCCGCTGCTGCCGCTGATCAGCCAGCTGATCGAGGATTACCAACCCGGCGACCTGCCCGAAAAACTGTACCTCGATACCGGCGAAGGTCACTATGTTGCAGTGCCGGCCGAGCAGATCGAGCCGGTGCTCAAGACCGTCCTCGAGCTGTTCGACCGGCTCGACAATGACGCCTTGACGCTGACCCGGCCCGATGCCACGCGGCTGCTCGATCTCGAAGACATTCCGATCCGCGGCGCGACCGACCTGACCCGGCTGGCGCTCAAGCTCAAGGATTTCTCCGGGCTCAAGCCGGTCCAGCTGCCCGCCACCTTCAAGGGCAAATTGCGCGACTACCAGCAGCACGGCCTGAACTGGCTGCAGTTTCTACGCGAACACCAGCTGGGCGGCATCCTGGCCGATGACATGGGCCTGGGCAAGACCGTGCAGACGCTGGCCAACCTGGCTGTCGAAAAACGCGCCGGCCGATTGACGCAACCCAGCCTGCTGGTGGCACCGACCAGCCTGATGGGCAACTGGTGGCGCGAGGCGGCCCGCTTCACACCAAACCTCAAACTGCTGGTGCTGCACGGCCCGGACCGGGCCGCCGACTTCCGGCGTCTATCGGAATTCGACCTGGTGCTGACCACCTACCCGCTGCTGCCGCGCGACCGCCAGGTACTGCTCAAGCAGCCCTGGCACTACCTGATCCTCGATGAAGCCCAGCAAATCAAGAATCCTCGCGCCCAGGCCGCACAAGTCGTGCGGGCACTCGATGCCCGGCACCGCCTGTGCCTGACCGGCACACCGATGGAAAACCACCTTGGCGAGCTATGGGCCCAGTTCGATTTTTTGATGCCCAACTTTCTCGGCAGCCGCGAGAGCTTCAACCGCAACTACCGGGTGCCGATCGAAAAAGACAACAACCACGAACGCCTGGCGCGACTGATCCAGCGCATCTCGCCGTTCATGCTGCGCCGCACCAAGGACCTGGTTGCCGCCGAATTGCCGCCAAAGACCGAACTACTGCGGGCCACGCCGATCTCGGGCAAGCAGGCTCAGCTCTACGAGAGCATCCGGCTGACGATGGAAAAAAAGGTGCGCGAGGCCATCGCCGCCAAGGGCCTGGGCCGCAGCCACATCATCGTGCTCGAAGCGCTGCTGAAACTGCGCCAGGTCTGCTGCGACCCGCGCCTGCTGCCGGCCGGCACGCCGGGCGTCGACGGCGCGCCATCGGCCAAGATGGCGCTGCTGTTCGACCTGCTGCCGGAATTGCTCGAAGAAGGCCGCCGGGTGCTGCTGTTCTCGCAATTTACGACCATGCTCGGGCTGATCGAAAATGAACTCTCCAAGCGCGGCATTGCCTACGCCAAGCTGACCGGCCAGACCCGCAAGCGCGACGAGGCGATCGAGCGCTTTCGAAGCGGTGAAGTCGGGCTGTTTCTGATCAGCCTCAAGGCCGGCGGCGTCGGCCTGAACCTGACCGAAGCCGACACCGTCATCCACTACGACCCGTGGTGGAACCCGGCCGTGGAGCACCAGGCCACCGACCGCGCCCACCGGATCGGCCAGGACAAGCCGGTATTCATCTACCGGCTGGTCACCGAAGGCACGGTCGAGGAAAAAATCCTGGCCCTGCAGCAGCGCAAGCAAAAACTGGCCGACGACATCTACGGCAAGGGCCGACAAAAGGACGAACCACCGATCGACGAGGCAACCATCCAGGCGCTGCTGGCCGGGGATTGATTCCGGCGCCGGTCAATGGCGACGCCGGGTCGATGGCCAGGCCCGGCGACTCGATTCGGCGGCTCGCGGCGCATTCTTTCAGGGCCGAGAATCGATCATATGCTGTGCCATCTTCCGATAGCATGGCAGGCATGTATTGTCAGCGTTCAAGGCCCGGATGATCCACCCTCAATCACTTTCCGCCACATGGCTGATGCGCGCGTCCGATTCCGGTTCGTGGCAGCGCGGCAAGCGCCGCGTTGATCGTCTTCCCGATCTCGATCGGGTGGTCGGGGACTAGTTTCGTCTCAGGGCGGCTGATCAACCGGTTCGGCGAGCGCCGTCTCGCCACGGTCGGGCCGCTCCTCATG
>JAVVET010000106.1:0-7129 GCA_032251235.1 Wenzhouxiangellaceae bacterium | reverse complement strand
GGCGGCCTGCTGCCGCGCGGCTTTCGAAAGGTCGACCGACTGACGCTGGCTTGATGGCGGAGGTCGGTAGTCGGAGAAGAGTGGGGTCAGTCCAGGGCTCGATCCGGACGAGACAACTTAAAACATAACCACTTAAAAGCTGAAACGGCGCCGGAGGCGCAACCTTAACCGCTTTCCTGTATTCTTGCGCGGTGACGATTTTGGGTGGAATCAATCGGGTTTTTCTGGCTGCCGGCATGTTGCTGGTGCTGGCTTCGTGCTGTCCGGGCGAGGAGGTCGATGAGCGGGGCTGGCCGAAGGAACTGGTGCTGGGCCTGGTGCCGGCGTTGGAGGCCGACGCGCTGGTCGATAACCTGGAGCCGCTGGCCGAGCATCTGGAGGCCGAGCTTGGGGTTTCGGTGCGCGCGTTCGTGCCGCAGGATTACACCGGCCTGGTCGAGGCGCTGGGTTCGGGTCGGGCCGATATCGGCATGTTGCCGCCATTTGCGGCCATGTTGGGCAAAAAACGCTACGACATCGAAACGATTCTGATTTCCGAGCGCCGCGGCGAGATCGGTTACCGGACCCAGTGGCTGACCAACGACCCGGGCGTGTGCGAGACGCCGGTGGTGCTGACCAAGCGTTTGTGCGAGTCGCGCGTCAAGGGCCGCGAGGCGATTTCGCGCAATTTTGCCGAGTGCCGTGGCGACCTCGAACAGGTCCGCGACCAGTCGATTGCGTTCGTCGACCCGAACAGTACCTCGGGCTACCTGTTTCCGACGGTTCAGCTGATGGGCCAGGGGATCGATCCGGAAGAGGACATCAACGGATTGTTCGTCGGCGGCCACGATGCGGCGGTGCTGGCGGTGTATGCCGGCGATACCCGCTTTGGCGTGTCCTACGAGGACGCGCGGATGATGATCTGCAACCAGTACGAAGATATCGGCGAGAAGGCGATCGTGTTCAACTACGCGCCGATGATCCCGAACGACGGCGTGCAGTTGCGGCCCGGCCTGCCCGAGGATTTGCAGACGGCCATCGCCGAGGCCTTCGTCAGCCTGGCCGAATCGCAGGCCCACCTGGCCGATGATCAGAAAGTGCTTTGGGTGCTCTATGAAATCGACGGTTTCGTGAAGTTCGAGCCGGGGATGTATGAACCGGTGCGCGCAGCCTACGAGATTTTGCGCCGCTAATTTTTCCAGGGATTTGCCATGACCACGATTGCCCCCCAGACCGGAACCGGAGCGATTCGCTTCAACAAGGCCGGCGTTACCTATCCCAACGGCGCGGTCGGCATGAAGGACCTGGACCTGGAAATCGAGCCGGGCCAGTTCGTGGTGATCGTCGGTTCATCCGGGGCCGGAAAATCGACGCTGCTGCGCGCGGTCAATGGCCTCAATGCGCTGACCTCGGGCACCGTCGAGGTCGACGGACAGACCGTGGCGACGCATTCGCAGCGCCAACTGCGAAGCTTGCGCAAGCGGGTCGGCATGATTTTCCAGGACTTTCGCCTGGTCAAGCGGCTGAGCGTGATGTCGAACGTGCTGATCGGCCGCCTGGGCCACGTTTCGGCCTGGCGCACGATGCTGAACCTGTGGCCGCTTGCCGATCGCGAGATCGCCGTCGATGCACTCAGGCGCGTCGGTATCATCGACAAGGCCTGGGTCAAGGCGCGCGACCTTTCGGGCGGCCAGCAGCAGCGCGTCGGGATTGCCCGCGCACTGGCCCAGCAGCCGTCGATCATCCTGGCCGACGAGCCGGTGGCGTCGCTGGATCCGGTCACCACCCACCAGATCATGAAGGACCTGGTGCGCATCAATCGCGAGCTTGGAATCACGACGCTGGTCAACCTGCACTTTCTCGACCTGGCGCGCGAATACGGCGACCGCATCATTGGTCTGCGCTTTGGCGAACTGGTCTATGACGGCTCGGCCGCGACCGTGACCGACGCGGATTTCCGCAATATCTACGGCCGCGATTTCACCGAGGACGACCTGCTCGACGAGGACGCCCTGTGATCGCTTGCGCCGGCAAGCCGACCTGGAAAGCGATCTCATGACGCTGCCCGACAAGCCGCGCGCCAGCTGGCTGATGTGGGCCGCGGTGGTCGTGCTGCTGGTTTCGATGACGCTGTGGTCGGCGCACGGCATCGGCTTTTCACTGATCGAGCTTGTCTGCAACATTGCCGGCGGTACGCGGCTGCTGGCCGAGTCCTGGCCGCCGGACTTTGCCTTTCTGCCGCGCCTGTTCGAACCGATGCTGGAGACCGTCTTCATCGCCATCATCGGCACCGTGGCCGGCGGCATCATGGCCATCCCGGTGGCGATCCTGGCCGCGCGCAATCTGACGCCGAACCGGCTGACCTGGTGGGTCGACCGCAATTTCATGAACGTGCTGCGAACATTGCCCGACCTGTTCCTGGCCATGCTGTTCGCGACCGCGGTCGGTTTTGGTCCGGTCGCCGGTGCGCTGGCCCTGACCATATTCACGATCGCCGTCATTTCGAAGCTGTATTCGGAATCGCTGGAGTCGATCGACATGGGGCTGCCCGAGGCCGTTCGCGCGGCCGGCGGCAACTGGTTCCAGATGATCCAGTTCGGTGCGCTGCCGCAGGCGATGCAGCAATACGTCAGTTATGCGCTGTACGCGTTCGAGCTCAACATTCGCGCCTCGGTGGTGCTCGGCCTGGTCGGCGCCGGCGGCATCGGCATGATCCTGGAAACCCAGCGCGCCAATTTTGAATACGAGCGCGTCACGATGATCATCCTGGCGGTGCTGGTGGCGGTGTTGATCATCGAGGAAATTTCCGAGGCCATCAGGAAGCGGCTGACGTGAGTTCGCCGCCCGACTATCTCAAGCGCCCGGGGCCGCCGATCGGCTTTGCCACGATCGCGACCTTCGTGATCGCCGCGCTGTTCGTGGTCTCGCTGTTTGCGATCGAGTTCACCGGCAAGCGCCTGCTCGAAGTGCCGTCCGGCGTGGCCGAGGTGCTGTCGTTTTTCTGGCCGGTCGACATGGCCTACGGCTGGGACAAGGTGTTGCCGGCGATCGTCGAGTCGATCCACATCGCCTGGATCGGCACCATCATCGCGGCGGTTCTTTCGCTGCCGCTGGCGCTGCTGGGGGCGCGAACGCTGTTTCCGCGGCTGGCCCGGGTGGTCAAGCTGATTTCGGCCACCGCGCGCGCCTTTCCGGAAATTCTGCTGGCGATCTACTTCGTGCCGATCGTCGGCCTGGGCCCGTTTGCCGGCGCGCTGGCCATCGGCATTTCGTCGGTGGGCATGCTGACCAAGCTGGGTGCCGAAGTCGTCGATTCACTGGATTTTGGCACCGTCGAGGCCATCGAGGCCGCCGGCGGCTCGCGCCTGCAGGCCCTGCGCTGGGCGGTGCTGCCGCAGGTGCTGCCCGAAATCATCGCGCACTGGTTGTTCCGGTTCGAGCTCAACATCCGCGCCTCGGCCGTGCTCGGCGTGGTCGGCGCCGGCGGCGTGGGCGGCGTTTTGCTCAACACGCTGCGCTACCGGCATTTCGAAAAAGCCGCCGCGGTGCTGATCCTGACCATTGTCGTGGTGCTGGTCATCGACCTGGTCTCCGGCGAGATCCGGCGCAAGATCATTCGAGGCTAGGCGCCGGCGGCGCAACCCCCGGTTTCAACGAACAACGAACCGACCAAGCTCGCTTTGATCCCCCGTGGGCACAGCCAATGTAGTATGTGCGGCATGAACGAAATTTCTGCAAAACGCCCCGAGCTGACCCTGGTGACGCGCGAGCTTCGCGAGGCTCGAGAGGCGGATTTATCGCCGATTGCGACCCGCGTGGTCGATTCCAGGGGGCGGGCCGAGCCGGAGTCGCCGGATCCGTTGCGCACGGCTTTCGAGGTCGACCGGGACCGGATTGCCCATTCCAAGGCTTTTCGCCGCTTGAAGCACAAGACCCAGGTATTCATCAACCCGGAGGGCGACCATTTCGTGACCCGCATCAGCCATACGCTGCAGGTCACGCAGATCGGACGCTCGATTGCGCGGGCGCTGGACCTGAACGAGGATTTGACCGAGGCGATCTGCCTGGGTCACGATTGTGGCCATACGCCGTTCGGTCATACCGGCGAGGCCGCGCTTTCGGAGTACATCGCCGATGGCGAGTGGCTGCACTCGGAACAGGGCGTGCGTATTTTCCAGTTGCTGGAACCGAAGAACCTGAGCTGGGAAGTGCTCGACGGCATCCGGGCCCACACCTGGCGCGTGAATCCGCCGCCGCACACGCCGGAGGGCTGGATCTGCCGTTTTGCCGATCGCATCGCGTATCTCAATCACGACCTGCTGGACGCGGTTCGGGCCGGAGTTCTGACCGCCGAGGCGCTGCCGAACCAGGTCGTGGCGGTATTGGGGCCTTTTTCCGGCGGGCGCTGGATTGGCCGCATGATTCATGCAGTGCTCGACGAGTCGGTCCGGCGGGGCCGGATCTGCATGCAGGCCGATGTGCTCAATGCCATGCGCGTGCTGCGCGAGTTCATGTTCGAACATGCTTACCTGAGGCCTGAAGCACGTTCCCAGGCCGAGCGCGCCCGGCGCGTGATCCACGACCTGGTCGCGTATCTGAAAAAGCATGCCGATGAAATTCCCGGGACATATCAGCGCCGGGACGAGCCGCTGGAAACCCGCGTCCTGGATTACGTGGCCGGCATGACAGACCGCTATGCGCTGGGCCTTCATGACCGCTGGTTTCGGCCGCGCGGCCTGGTTTGAGTTTGACGGCCTGTCGGAGTCGGCTTACCGTTTTTTCGTCGGAAGCACGGCGGATCGCTTCAAAAAACGAATAATGTGGTTCTATTGCAACGCCGCAAAAATTTTGGCCGAAAACCGCGGTACTGCCCGGTATGGCGGCAATTCCGTTGCCAATCTTCACCTGGCGTGAAGCTGTGCAGCGGCTGGCAACACTGCGCGCCGCCCAGCAAATACGGCGCTCCGGCCTTGTGAATCCGAAATTTTATGCAACGTTGGGCGTTGGTTGGCCGTGTCTCGCTCCGGTTGATTACGACGGATTTCCCGGTGAACCGGGGGGGTATCAGACCGTTCTAATGGATGGAATTCGAGATTATGTTACGCTAACAAGGGGTCAAGGGCGGGGGCGTCAAGGCTGGGCACCCAACCAAAAAATTCAAGAAAACCACTTACAGATGGGAGCATTCAATGTGGCGACACTGAAATTTCAGGTAATTCTGCTTGTCTTGCTTATGGCAGGTCCCGGCGCGGTGCAACAAGTTGTCGGACAAAGCAATTCGGCATCGGAAGTCGAGGAACTCAAGCAGCAAATCGAGCTGATGCAGCGCCAGCTGGGCGTGATGCAGTCGCGCGTGTCCGAACTGGAGCAGCAGCTGGATGAAGGCGAAAAAAGGCCGGCGATAACCTACGATGAATCTGCAGAAAGCGCCGAGCAAATTGAAATCTCTGAAGATGAAGCCGAGCAACTGGTGGCGACCGACACCTCGCTGGATGCCCGAATCACGAATCTCGAGGAAGTCAGCGAGGACTGGATGCGTGATATCTATTTTGGCGGCGCGGTCCGCTTGAACTACGCGTTTCGAGATTTCGATGATCAAAACAAGGATCGCAACGGTGACTTCGAAATCGAACTGTTCCGGATCAATACCGACGGCGAAATCGGCGATGTGATTCTGAGTGCGGAATGGCGCCGCTACAACGATTTCCAGGCCATTCATCATGCCTGGGTCGGTTACAACTTTACCGATTCTGAGGAAAGTGTCGCGCAGCTGCAGGTTGGCATCAGCCAGGTGCCGTTCGGCCTGCTGCCGTTTGCCAGCCACAGTTTCTGGTTCGGCGGCACCTATTATCTTGGTTACGAAGACGATTACGATACCGGCTTCAAGTTCGTCCACGAGCCGAACGACGACTGGACCTTTCACTACGCCTTCTATAAAAACCCGGAATACGCCAACGACTCGCGTTTTGGTCGCTATTCGTTCGACCTGGTGACCCAAGGCGACCAGCAAAACGCGGAAATCAACCAGCTCAACTTCCGCGCCGAGCGGCATTTGAAATTTTCGCCCAACAGCAGCATCGATGCCGGCATCAGCTTGCAGGGCGGACAGATCTATAACGGCATCACCGAGGACAAGGGTGAGCGCTACGCCATTGCCGGGCACATCAATTCCAACTTTGGCCCGTGGAACCTTCAGTTGCAAGGCCTCCGATACAATTACGACCCGGAGAATCCGGACGGCGTATCCGATAACTTCATCCAGAAAGGCGCGTTTGATTTCCCATTCCTGATGGCCGCTGAAGCCAATGTCTACAGCGCCAACCTGGCACGAGCGTTCCAGACATCATGGGGTCCGATCTCGGGTATTACCTGCTACAACGACTTTACCTACATCGATCCGAAAGTCGGCAACAGCTCCGAGTCGGTGCAAAACGTCACCGGCTGCTCGGTCGTGGCCGGCGGCGTGTTCGCCTACTTCGACTGGATCGCCGGCAAGAACATGTGGTTTGCCGGCGGCGACGGCATCGGCAGAGACGCAACGACGGCCGGCAAATGGCGCTCGCGTTTGAACATCAACATCGGATATTACTTTTAATCCGGATTCCAGCAGCCTGGGGTCTGAACCGGCTGCGATCGGTCGAGTCCGACTGGCCCTGGAAATAAAAGCCGGAAATTTTTTTGAGGGATGAACCAGGATTCAAAGGAGACAGTGTTTTGACTAAGGACGAAACTGCGGATCTGCAGGACCAGATCGAAGAAATCGAGGATATTTACGACACTGACTACGAAGTCGGGCAGGACAATATCGAAAAATGGGGTTTCGATATGCACAGCACCGTTTTCTTTGTCAGTGCATTGCTGATCTTTTTATTCGTACTGGGCTCGCTGATTTTTCCCGAACAATCCAAGGTAAGCCTTGAAGCCGCGCGGAACTGGGTTCAGACGACCTTCGACTGGCTGTTTTTGTCGGCCGGCAATCTGTTTGTGCTGTTTTGCCTGGGGTTGATCGTTTCACCACTCGGCACCATCCGGATCGGCGGCGAAGACGCCCGGCCGGATTTCTCGGTCATCTCCTGGTTTGCCATGCTGTTTGCCGCCGGCATGGGTATCGGCCTGATGTTCTGGAGCGTGGCCGAGCCGGTGGGCTATT
>JAVVET010000105.1:0-7143 GCA_032251235.1 Wenzhouxiangellaceae bacterium | reverse complement strand
CTGCAGAAGCTTGCGCTTGATCCAGCCCACGCGGAAACACAGCTCGACAAACTCAAGCTGCTGATGCAAGTCCACGCCCGCGGCCTGCTCCACGCGCTCGGTGAAGCCGGCCACCTGGTCCCGTTTCAACCAGTGGAGACCGGCTTTCAAAATGCCGGTTCCCAGGGCGATATTGGATCGCAGGCTTTCAACGTCGATGGCATAAATCTGCCCGTCACGCACGACGAAATTCTTTTCGACCGGGTCGACGTAATCAAGACCGACAAGAATGTCGACCGGCCGGACCGATTCCGCGCGTGCCAGCAGCGCATCTCCTAGTTCGGCTTCGATCAGGCCGACGTCGATCAGAAACCGGATGTCGATTTCAAGCCGCGCCTGGTATGGCGCAGCCGGCATCGTCCGATGACCCTGGGCATATAAATCGCCGAGCAGTACCGCCAACGCATCGCGGTCGCCCTCGTTCGATGCGTCGAATCCACGCCCCTCGACAAAGCCCATCAGCAGCTGATTCTCATGACGATGAATCAACGGCGGAAAATACCGGCCGAAAGGCAGCGCCACCAGCGCCTGTTCGACCTGCGTAGCCTCCAGGCTGTCGCCGAGCGCAACCTTTTTGTAGCGCTTGCCATTGATCTTTACGAAAAACACGGCCTGACGCTTGCTGAATACTCCGGTGAAGTATTTCAACCATGCAAAATACAGCCGTCGCAGCGGCGAATGGGCGTTGCGATGGAATAATGATCCAAGCCAGTACTTCATATAATCAAGGCAATCGATTGCATTGGAAAATTCACCCGGTAAAAGCCGCAAGCGTCAATGACAGCGGGGCGCGAAAAGCGTTTAATGGTAGCATGTTGGTCCTGCCTCTCTTACGTTCCCAGCCATGCCGGCCAAACCCAGAGTTTCCGTCTTTATTCCGGTCCACAACCGGGAAAACCTTGTCTGCGTCGCGATCAACAGCATCCTGGCTCAGTCATTCGAAGACTTCGAACTGATCGTCGTCGACGATGGTTCGACCGACCGTACCCTGGAGGTCCTGCAGTCCTATACCGACCCGCGCGTTCGGATCGCATCGAATGGGCAAAACCTGGGCATTCCGGCAACCCGAAATCGCGGCCTCGAACTGGCGCGCGGCGAATACATCGCACTGCTCGACAGCGACGACCATGCCTACCCGAAGCGACTGGCAGAACAGGTTGCCTACCTGGATGCCCACCCGGAAATTACCCAGGTCGGCAGCTGGTGCAGCTTTATGGACAGCGAGGGCCAAATGCTGGGCAAGGTCCGCCGCCAGCCCTTGAAGCCCGACGACATCCACGCCCACCTGCTGTTCCATTGCCCCGTCATCAACCGTACCGTGATGGCACGGACCGAGGCGCTGCGCAGTTTGCGCTATGACAGCAACTTCCCTCGCTGCCAGGACTACGACATGCACTGCCGCATGGTCGAGCAGAAGCACTTGCTGGCCAACCTGCCGAAGATCCTGGTTTGCGGGCGCGAACATCCGGGAAGATTTACTGGCCAGACTTCGGGCCTGGGCCGCGATCGCAAATCAGCAATCCATGCGCGCATGCTGAGCAGCATCGATATTGCCGCCACCGACGCCGAATTGCTGCGCCATCACGCGCTGAGCCGCCCGAACGAACGGCCGGTGGAGCCAGTCGAATATCTTGAATGGGCCGAAGCCTGGCTGTGGCGAATCAAGCAGGCCAACCGCCACGAAAAGGTCTATCCGGAACCGGCGCTTTCCCGGGTGCTCGGCGGAATCTGGGCGCTCAATTGCTGGCAGGCCCGCAAAACCCTGGGCCGGCGAGCGGCCTTGGCGCGACTGGCCCGCTCGCCGCTGGCCCGCGGCATTCCGGGCAACGTCAATCTCGAATTTCTGATGGCCACGCGCAAATCGGCGAAAAAAGCCAAAGTCGACGCCGGATGCCCGAAGCTGGGCAGCTCGGATTAGGCCAGGATCGTAAGCAGATGCTTGCAGAGATCGCAGCTCGATCACATCGGCTTACGCTGCGCTGACCCGACCTACGCGAGGCCAGGCCCCCGAGCCTGTATAGGTCGGCTTAGGTCAAGGGGTCGTAAGCCGACGCTTGCGGAGACCGCAGCCCGTCACGTCGGTTTACGCTGCGCTAACCCGAGCTACGCAACACTAAAGCCCTCGAGCCGGCGTAGGTCGGCTTAGGCCGCAGGCCGCAGGCCGCAGGCCGTAAGCCGTAAGCCGTAAGCCGACGATTGGAAGTTCGACGTCCCGAGATGTCGGGTTATGCGGCGCCAACCCAACCGACGCAGGCGTCGACCTCATCGCTCTTCGATCGGCGGCACGTCACGGGCTTCCGGGCCGGTGTAGTCGGCGCCGGGACGGATGATTCGGTTGTTGGCGCGCTGCTCCATGACGTGGGCACACCAGCCGGTCACGCGCGACATGACGAAGATCGGCGTGAACAGGCCGGTCGGAATGCCCATGAAGTGATACGCCGAGGCGTGGTAGAAATCGGCGTTGGCGAACAGGCCCTTTTCTTCCGACATGATCTTTTCGACTTCCTTTGAAGCCGGAAACAGGACCTCGTCGCCGACGTCTTCGGCCAGTTTGCGAGACCATTCGCGGATGATCGCATTGCGCGGATCCTTCTCGCGATAGACCGCGTGGCCGAAACCCATGATCTTCTCTTTTTCAGCCAGTTTTCGATGCACGTCCTGGCGCGCCTGTTCGACCGAATTGTACTGCTCGAGCATGGCCATGGCCATTTCGTTGGCACCGCCGTGCAAGGGTCCGCGCAGCGATCCGATAGCCGCGGTAACGCAAGAAAACATGTCCGACAGCGTCGAGGCACAGACGCGCGCCGTGAAGGTCGAGGCGTTGAATTCGTGCTCGGCGTAGAGAATCAGGGAAACATCCATGACGCGCGCGTGCAACTCGCTGGGCGACTTGCCGTGCAACAATTTCAGAAAATGCGCGCCAACGCCATCCTCGTCGGATTCAGTATCGATTTTGACGCCGTCATGGCTGTATCGGTACCAGTAGGCCACCATCGACGGAAATGCCGCCAGCAAGCGATCGGCAATGTCGTGCTGGCGGCTGAAATCGCGCTCGGGCTCGATGTTGCCGAGAAACGAGCAGCCGGTCCGCACTACGTCCATGGGATGAGCGCCGGCCGGAATCCGTTCGAGCACCTCCTTGAGCGCACCGGGCAGGCCGCGCATGCCCTTGAGCCGCTCGGCATAGGCGTCGAGCTCTTGCTGGTCGGGCAGATGACCTTTCAGAATCAGGTGGGCAACTTCGTTGAAGCTGGCGTTTTCGGCCAGGTCATCGACCGCGTAGCCCCGGTAGCGCAGGCTGTTGCCGGCCGCGCCGACTGTGCAGATTGCAGTCTCGCCGGCCGATTGCCCTCGTAGCCCTGCTGCGTTCTTGTTGTCGCTCATAATTGGTCCTCAAATAGTTCGTCGAGTTTGCGTTCGTATTCGTAGTAGTCGAGATAGCCATACATTTCGTCGCGCGTTTGCATGATATCGATCACGTCGCGCTGATGGCCCTGCTCCAGCAAGGCTTTGTAGACGGTTTCGGCACCCTTGTTCATGGCCCGGTAGGCGCCGCAGCAATACAACACGATGTCGACACCGACCTCGCCCAGTTCCGGGGTCGAGAACAGCGGCGTCTTGCCGAACTCGGTGATGTTGGCCAGCACCGGCACGCCGACGGCTTCGCGGAATCGGCGGTACTGCTCCAGGTTCTGCATCGCTTCGGGAAAAATCATGTCGGCGCCGGCCTCGACGCAGGCAACGGCCCGCTCGATGGTGGCCTGCTCGCCTTCGACAGCCAGCGCATCGGTGCGCGCCATGATGACGAACTGCTCGTCGGTGCGCGAATCGACCGCCATCCTGATCCGGTCGACCATCTCCTGCCGTGAGACGATCGCCTTGCCCGGCCGATGTCCGCAGCGCTTGGCCTGGACCTGGTCTTCCAGGTGCACGCCGGCCGCGCCGGCCTTTTCCAGCGAACGGATGGTGCGCTGGATATTGAAGGCGCCGCCGAAACCGGTATCGCCGTCGACCAGCAGCGGCAGGCTGCTCGCGTCGGTAATCCGGCGTACGTCGATCAGCACGTCTTCAAGCGTGCTGATGCCCAGGTCGGGCAAACCCAGCGAATTGGCAGCCAGCCCGCCACCGGAAAGATAGATCGCCTGATGGCCAATTTTTTCGGCCATGCGCGCGGTCAGGGCGTTGATCGTGCCGACCACCTGCAACGGTGCGGATGACGCGACTCGTTCGCGGAAAAGCCGGCCGGGAGAATGAATGGTCATGATATGCGTCCACAGGGGTCATCAAGATTATTCAATTTATCATGAGTCACCTGGCAGCCTGTCGGACTTAACGCTGATCTACTGCGGAAAAACCGGATTGGGCCGGATTTGCCGCTGTTGATCGTTAAACAAACTCACTATTCGCCTCAAAAGATCAAAAAATCTGACTCCAACCGGCTTTCCCTCAGCGAGGATCGCTCAAGTCCGACAGGCTGCCGACTGGCGAACAAGACCGAGCCGGGCGCGATCCGATTTGCTTTGTCGGCCCGGTCTTTGCACAATAGAGAACTTTTGCCACCCCGGTTTCCCGCCATGTCCGTTTTTCGCCCTTTGATCGCAAGCCTGATTTTCCTGATACCCGGCGTTGCGCTGTCGCAGTCCGCACCGGCCCAGCCGACGCAAGAGAACAGCATGAAGCAAAATTTGACACTGGAACGCATTTTCGCATCCCCTGCCCTGTCGGGTCCTTCGCTGCGCGCGGCCAGGCTGTCGCCGGCCGGCGACCGGGTCACGTTCCTGCGCGGGCGCCCGGATGACCAGAACACGCTCGATCTTTGGGAATACAGCCTGCAGGACCAGCAGACGCGCCGGCTGATTTCTGCCGACGAGATCATGCCCGAAGCGGTGGAACTGTCGGCCGCCGAAAAGAACCGCCGCGAGCGCGCAAGGATTTCCGACCTCGGCGGCATCGTCGAGTACCGCTGGGCCGGCGACGGCCGGCACCTGTTGTTTCCACTGGGCGGCAACGTGTTCATCGCCAACCTCGACGAACAACCCATCAAGGTCCGGCAATTGACGGCCGGGGAAACATTCGACCTGGACCCCAGGATCTCACCCGACGCCGGCCACGTCGCTTTCGTTCGCGACCAGGACCTTTGGCTGGTCGACCTGGAGGACGGCAAGGCGCGCGCGCTGACCGAAGACGGCCAGGGCACTTTGAAAAACGGCCTGGCCGAGTTCATCGCGCAGGAAGAAATGGGCCGCTCGACCGGCTACTGGTGGTCGCCGGACAGCCGCTCGATCGCGTTCCTGCAAATCGACGAATCTCCTATCGAGCCGAGCAAGCGCTTTGAGATCAGCGGCGACGAGATCGAAATCATCGAGCAGCGCTATCCTTACGCCGGTACCGACAATGTCGGCTATCGCCTTGGGGTTGTCGAAATCGAGTCGGGCAATATCGAGTGGATACCGTTGGCCGATACACCGCCCGGCGAGACGGCCGACATCTATATCCCGCGCGTGGCCTGGCTGCCCGACAGCAGCGGCGTCACCTTCCAGCGCCAGTCTCGCGACCAGCAAACGCTCGAACTGGTGCTGCACGACCTGGCAGGCGGCGACCAGCGGGTGCTGGTAACCGAAACCAGCGAGACCTGGATCAACCTTCACGACGACCTGCACTTTCTCGATGACATGCCGGCATTCATCTGGTCTTCCGAACGCAGCGGTTACCGCCACTTGTACCTGATCGGCCTGGACGGAGAGGTGATTCGACCGCTCACCGACGGCGACTGGCCGGTCGCCGCGCTGGCCGGCGTCGACGAGGATCTCGGGCTGGTCTACTTCACCGCCGGCCTGGACACGCCGGCCGAGCAGCAGGTTTTCCGCCAGTCACTGATCACCCGCACACCGGCTGCCGTGCACCAGGTCTCGCGCCGCGACGGCTGGCATGCGGTCACTTTCGACGAGTCGGGCCGAACCTACCTGGACCTGTTTTCAAGCACCGCGCAGCCGCCGCAGTTGTCGCTGCACTCCGGCGACGGCGAACGGATCGAATGGCTGGTCGAGAATCGAATCGGCGAAAAACATCCCTATGCGCCTTACCACGAAGGTCATCGTCCGACCGAGTTCGGTCGATTGCCGGCCGCCGACGGCCAGATGCTGCATTACCGGCTGGTCAAGCCGACAGATTTCGATGAGCAGCGGCAATACCCGGTGTTCGTCCACGTCTACGGCGGACCCACCTCGCGCATGGTGAGCAACCAGTGGGGTCGCCGCCACCTGGTCGACCAGTACCTGGCGCGCTCCGGCTACATCGTGTTTTCGATCGACAATCGCGGCATCGCCGGCCAGGGCGTGGCCTTCCAGGCACCGGCCTACAAGAACCTCGGCCAGGTCGAAGTCATCGACCAGATGACCGGCGTTCAATACCTGAAGACTCTGCCGTTCGTCGACGCCGAAAGAATCGGCGTATTCGGCTGGAGCTACGGCGGCTACATGACGCTGATGATGCTGATGCAGCAACCGGGCGAATTCGCCGGCGGCGTCGCGGTCGCCCCGGTCACCGACTGGGCACTCTACGACACCCACTACACCGAACGCTACCTCGGCATGCCGCGCAACGACGAAGGCGAACCGACCCCGGCCTATGAACAGGCCAGCGTCATCAACTACGCGACCCAATTGTCCGACCCGCTGCTGCTGGTCCACGGCATGGCCGACGACAACGTGCTGTTCACCCATTCGACGCTGCTGATGCAGAAACTCCAGTCCAACGCGATCGATTTCGACCTGATGACCTACCCGGGCGAAAAGCACGCCATCTCCGGTGAAGGCCAGCGCCTGCATGTTTACCGGCACATCGACCGATTTTTGGGGCGGCATTTGATGGAATGAGCAGGAACGTCGGCCCGGGTCGAAGGCCGTAAGCCGACGGTTGGGGGAATTGCACGTGCCTGGAACGTCGGCTTACGCTGCGCTAAGCCGACCTACGGAAGGCCGAAGCCCTTGATCCTGCGTCGATCGGCTTAGGCCGAAGGCCGTAAGCCGACGGTTGGGGGAATTGCACGCGCCTGGAACGTCGGCTTACGCTGCGCTAAGCCGACCTACGGAAGGCCGAAGCCCT
>JAVVET010000104.1:0-7218 GCA_032251235.1 Wenzhouxiangellaceae bacterium | reverse complement strand
CGAGCTTGCGCACGTGATCGCGCGAGGCCAGTTCCGGCACCACGCCGCCGTAGCGGGCATGGTCGAGCTGGCTGTAGACGGCCTCTGCGACAATGCCCTGGCCGTGGCGGTAGACGGCCACGCCGGTCTCGTCGCAGGAGCTTTCAATGCCCAGGATGGTAGAAAAGTTTTGCATTGCGCTAGCTTACCGCGATATACTGGAGAACTCACCCGTTTTCAAGGTAAGTTGATCCAATATGCCCAATGTGAAAGTCAAGGAAAATGAGCCGTTTGAATTCGCGCTTCGCCGATTCAAGCGCTCCTGCGAAAAGGCCGGCGTCGTCGCCGAAACCCGTCGCCGCGAGTTTTATGAAAAGCCGACCCAGGAACGCAAGCGCAAGAAGGCTGCGGCCGTCAAGCGGCATTTGCGCAAGTTGTCCAGGGACGTAACCAACCGCAAACGCTTGTACTAGGACGGCGTCTTTTCGCCCCAGGGCGCACTTCGGCCCGCCTGAAAATGCTCACGTACAACCGCGTACGCTGCGCTTTTCCGTCGCGCCTCATCACGCCCTGGAACGAAAATCCATCCGCCCTTGGGTCCGCCGCATCCATCGCCTCGATGGGTCGCTCGCGCGCCTGCGGTTGGCGTGACCGGAACCGCAGTCTGGCCGGAAAAAGCCCCATCTTCATGACCCGGAGTCACCTGGCTGCCGAGTAGACCAAACCGGCTTTTTTTCGCCGCGGGCCGCAATTTGGCCCGCGGCGAAAACGCTTACCTGCAAGCCCGTACGCTGGGCTTTTCAGTCGTGCCTGATCACGCACCGGGACGAACTCCATCCGCGCTCCAGCTTGCCGGTTCGTTACATGCCAGGCAAGCTTGTCGAATTTCCCCATGCAAAGTCTGGCTGCGGAAGCCGGCATGCACGGGCCGCCGATCGAAACTACGGGTTAAACTATTCGAAAAGTCGGAAACCGAATCTTGTAACCCATTTCGCGGAGCGTCGACAAACTCATGCCTTTAAAACAACAGATCAACGAAGACATCAAGCAGGCCATGAAGGCCGGCGACAAGTCGCGCGTGAAAGTGCTGCGCATGTTGACCGCGGCGATCAAGCAAAGGGAAATCGACGAGCGCATCGAGCTCGATGACACGCAGGTGCTGGCGGTAATCGACAAGATGGTCAAGCAGCGCCGCGAGTCGATCGAGCAGTACAACGCCGGCGGCCGGCCCGAACTGGCGGAAGCCGAGCAGGCCGAGATCGATATCCTGTCGGACTTCCTGCCCGAGCAGTTGGGTGAGAACGAGATTGCCGCGCTGATCGACCAGGCGATTGCTGAAACCGGCGCTTCGGGCATGGCCGACATGGGCCAGGTGATGGGTCAGCTCAAGCCGAAAGTCCAGGGACGCGCCGACATGAAACAGGTCTCTGCCGCGGTGCGCGCGAGACTTGGGTAATCCCACCTGATTGCGATTTGTTTAAATTCCGATTTTTCGATCCCGGGTAGGGCCGCCCGACTCCAACGGCCACTGAAGCCTCTGCCCGATCCGGAATTTTATGCACCGCTGGGGTTGACGCCCTGGATCCGACACCGCAGGAGCCTGTTTGCAGGCGAGTGGATTTGCAGAAAGTTTCCGAGGATGTTCGCCTGCAAACTGGCACCTGCGACGCGGAAATCAGCCTTGGCTAAAGTCAGCGGCATTTGTGCATCCGTCAAGTCCGGTCTGACGATGCGGAGGTTCAATGTTGCCCGCCAAAAATATCTGCCTGCGGCGCGACACCCTGCTCGAAGGCCAGCAACCATTGCTTCCGTTCCAGCCCACCGGCATAACCGGTGAGTGAACCGTTCTTGCCGATGACCCGATGGCAGGGCACGACGATGGCGATGGGGTTGGCGCCGTTGGCCGCGCCGACGGCCCGGATGGCGCTGGGCCGGCCGATCAGGTCGGCCTGTTGGGCGTAGAAGCGGGTTTCGCCGTAGGGGATGCGTTGCAGCGCTTTCCAGGCGGCACGCTGAAATTCGGTGCCCTTTGGCGCCAGCGGCAGGTCGAAGCCGGTTCGTTCGCGCCTGAACCAGGCCGCCAGTTGAGCCTTGCCGGCCTGGCTGAGTTTATTCTCCGGTCGGTGGTCTTCGGCGCTGTCGATAAAGCGCACGGCAGTAATCGCCGTGTCGGTGGCTTCGATCTGCACCCACCCCACGGGGGTCTTCAGGTGGCTGTAGCCCAATGTATTCATGCCAGATTCCATAGTTGAAAAGTAAGATAACTCCGCCACGGGGACGCGGCCTGCGGGTCCAGCGTCAGGCCCTCGCGTTGCAGCGTGCGTTGCACGCCCAGGTCGGTGCCGAGCCAGATGTCGCTGTCGCTGAGCCCGCGCATGCGCGCGTAGCTCACGGTCCAGGGGCCGATGCCTTTCAGGGCTTGCCATTGATCGGGGTCTGGGGCGCGATGGGTGGAACGCTTCCGCTCGGCATAAAACCCGGCGAACCGCGCGAGTGTGTCGCGTCGGCTGGCGGGCATTTTCAGAAAATCCAGCCGGGCGCCAGCGACCTCCGTGGCCGACGGGAACCGACGCCTGTCGCCCAGCTCGGGCCCGATTCGGTGGACCAGCGCCGTGACCAGCCCGCGTGCGGCCGCAATGCTGACCTGCTGGCCCAGAATGGCACGCACGCCGGCTTCGAACGGGTCCCAGATGCCCGGCAGACGCAGGCCGGGCCGCAGCCGGTTGGCCAATGCCGGCAGCTGCGCCAGTTGCAAGTCGATGCGCTCGATGTCGGCGTCCAGATCCAGCAGCCTTCGGATGTTGCGCACGATCGGCAGCAGCGGGCCGGTGCGGTGCAGTGCTACCGATACCTCGAAACCGCAGCGTTGCGGCCGATGGCGGGCGGTGAATCGACCGTGCAAGGCGCCGCCGTCGGCGCTCGGCCAGTCAAAGGTCCGGCCGTAATGATCAGTGCCACACCATTCCAGGTCGGGGATCAACCGGGCATGCAGGAAGTCGCGCAGGGCGTTCCAGTCATAGGGCGGCCGGTAGCTCAGGAATAGGTTCAGACCGGCCGGGCTCAGACCGGCCGACGCTGAGCCCCCGCTGCGCCGGCGCAGTTCGGAAGGCGTCAGCTGCAACGAATGCGCGAAGCAGTCGTTGAAGCGACGCACGCTGCCGAAGCCGGCCGCCAGCGCGATCTCGGCGATCGGCAGCCGGGTTTGTTGCAGCAGGCTCTTGGCGAACAGCAATTGCTGGTATTGGGCGTATTGCTTGGGGCTGGCGCCCAGCCTGGCCTGGAACAGCTTGTTCAGGTAGCGCGGCCCAATGCCCAGTTGATCGCACAATTCCGGGATCGAGCCGTCGATCAGCGCGCCGCTGTCGATCAGACGCAGCGCGCGTTCCACGGTGGTGTCGGCGCCCTTCCAGGCGAACGAAGCCGGGGCGCTGTCCGGCCGGCATCTCAGGCACGGGCGGTAACCGTGGTTGGCCGCTTCGATGGCGCTGCCGAAGTAGGTGACGTTCTGTTCTTTCGGCGCCCGGGCCGGGCAGATCGGGCGGCAATAAATGCCCGTGGTTTTGACCGCGGTGAAGAACCGGCCGTCGAAGCGGGGGTCTCTGGCAAGTCGCGCGCGACGGCAGGTTTCCGGATCCATGGTCTCGGTCTCGAGAGGCTGTGGTGGCCAGTTTACGCATTTGGTCGGCCCGGACCAGCCGGAATCGGAACTGGATGTTGGGGAATTGATCGAACCGGGTTCACAGCTGGCTCAGCGGTGCTGGCACGAAAATCCATGGCAGCTTTCAATGATGGCTGAACCCGCCTTATTCACCACCTTTCCTGCTGCGGCGCCGTCAGGCCCGCGTTCGCGGCGTTTCGCTCGCTCGCGCATCCTCACCGTACAGGCGAGTACGTTTCCGGTGCACTCGGTTGCGAAACACCGCAGCCACTGGGCCGGACGACCCCTCGCGACGGAATGGTCGCGAATAAGGCGGGCTACAGCAGATTCGTATTCAGTCAGGAACTGCCCTCCCGACAATCGCTGGGGCTTCGCGGATCAACACGTCGTTTTCGAGCGCGGCGACCATGAACCGGGCAAACACGATGCGGCGGTCAGATTTTGATTCAGGGCCGGGCATTGCGGTGGCCGAGAAAGGCGTATCCGGTGCCTGCGAACGGGTCACCTGTTGCCAATCCGACAAAAATGGGTCATTGCACCGTGCGGCGCACCAGTCACCATCGAATTGAGCATCGACGCGAAACGACAAGTGCTTTTCCGGTTCTGCAATCGCTAAACTGCGGGGAATGTCCGGACTGATCCCAGAATCGTTTATCGAAAACCTGCTCGAGCGCGTCGACATCGTCGACGTGATCGGCAGCCGCGTGCCGTTGCGCCCGGCCGGCCACGAGCACAAGGCCTGCTGTCCGTTCCACGATGAAAAGACGCCGTCTTTTTATGTCAGCCCGCAAAAGCAGTTCTACCACTGCTTCGGCTGCGGTGCCCATGGCACCTCGATCGGCTTTGTGATGGCCTACGATGGCCTGGAATTCCCGGCCGCGATCGAGGAACTGGCCGGCATGGCCGGCATGGAAGTGCCGCGTGAAGCCGGCGCGGCCCGACCCGACGATGCCGGCAAGCGCGAGCGCGAGGCGCTGTACGCGGCGCTCGAGGCGGCTCAGAATTTTTTTCGCAATCGTTTGCGTCAAAATGACTCGGCGCAAGCCTACCTGACCGGTCGCGGCTTCGATCAGCCCACGATCGACGAGTTCGGTATTGGCCTGGCGCCGAAGGAGTGGTCGGCGCTGACCGATCGGCTGTTGGAGCAGGGTTTCAAGCCGGCCGCGCTGGAGCGGGCCGGGCTGTCGAGCCGGGCCCGCAACGACAACCTGATCGATCGTTTTCGCAACCGGATCATGTTCCCGATTCATGACCGTCGCGGCCGCGTGATTGCCTTCGGCGGCCGCGCCCTGGACGACGATGGCCCCAAATATCTGAACTCGGCCGAGTCACCGGTGTTTCACAAGGGCCGCGAACTCTACCGCCTGTTCCAGGCCCGCCGCGGCGGCCTGCCCGAGCGGCTGCTGGTGGTGGAGGGTTACATGGATGCCGCGGCGCTGTTCCAGTTCGGTTTCGAAGATGCCGTGGCCACGCTGGGCACGGCGGTGACGGCCGAGCACCTGGAACTGATGTTTCGTGCAACCTCGGTGGTGGTGTTTTGCTTCGACGGCGATGCAGCCGGCCGGCGCGCGGCCTGGAAGGGCCTGGAAGCGGCGTTGCCGGTGATGCGCTCGGACCGCGAAGTGCGGTTCCTGTTCCTGCCCGACGGCGAGGACCCCGACAGCCTGGTGCGCGATCGCGGCGAGCAGGATTTCCGTCAGCGCCTGGAACAGGCCACGCCACTGTCCCGGTTTTTGTTCGAAAGCCTGTCGCAAAAGCTCGATATGACAACGCCCGACGGCCGGGCCCGGCTGGTGGCGCTGGCCGAGCCGCTGTTGAATCGATTGCCGGCCGGCCCGTTTGCCGAATTGATGGCCGAGGAACTCAATCGGCTGGCTGGTCACTCGCGCGCCTGGACGCCGTTGCCGCCAGTGCAAAGGGCGCAAAATCAACAGCTATCGGAACGCCCGCTGACTCCGGTACAATATGCCGTTGCGATTCTGGTTCAGCATCCGGCGCTGGCCGCAGAAGTCGACTCCGAGCGGCTCAACGCACCCGGAGACGTCAAAGGGGTGGAGTTTCTCGTGCAACTGATTGATTTCTGCACTGCAAAGCCCCAGATTACAACAGCGGTCATTCTGGAACGCTGGCGCGATGCGCCCGAAGGACGTTTCCTGTCTGGCCTGGCAACCCGCAATCTTGCAGCAGACAGTGAACAGCTGCAGCCAGCGCTTGTCGAATCGCTGGAGAGAATTCAAGCGCAATTGATCCGATCGCGAGTTGGGCAGTTGCAGCAGAGTCAGGCGGCGGGCGACCTGAGCAAGGAACAGGCCGCGGAATTGCGCCACTGGTTATCCAAACGCACCACCGGAAACTCCGGTTCGAACGAGACGTCCAAGTAAAACTTATGGAAAATGCATCAAAGATAATGGAAAAGGCGCCGCGATCTTCATTGAAGCTGTTGATCGAAAAAGGCCGTGAGCAGGGCCAATGGCTGACCTATGCCCAGGTCAACGATCACCTGCCCGACGATATCGTCGAGGCCGAGCAGATCGAAGACATTGTCAACATGATCAATGACATGGGTATCAAGGTGTTTGAAGAAGCGCCCGAAGACCCGGACGCCATGATCCTCAACGATTCGGCTTCGGCCGATACCGACGACGAAACCGCCCAGCAGGAAGCCGAGGCCGCGCTGGCCGCGGTGGAAAGCGAGCTCGGTCGAACCACGGACCCGGTCCGCATGTACATGCGTGAAATGGGCCAGGTGGATCTGCTCGATCAGAAGGGCGAGATCGAAATCGCCAAGCGCATCGAGCATGGACTCAACGCGGTCAACCTGTCGCTGGCGCGCTTTCCGGGCACCGTCACCGTGTTGCTGGAAGAATATCAAGCCTGGCGCGACGGCAACCAGCGTCTCAACGAACTGGTCTCGGGTTTCATCAACCCGCACCTGCTGGCCGAAATGGACCTGATTTCCGAGGACACCATGGAAGCCGCCGTGGCCGAGGAAGCGGAGTTCATCGTCGAGTCCGACGAGGAAGAAGATGAAGACAAGCCGGCCCCGACCGTCAATACCGGTCCGGACGCCGAGCAGGTCATCGGCTTTTTCGAAGAACTTAAAAAGGCGCATGAACAATTCATCAAGCTCTACGACCGCTACGGCGCGCAGGGCAAGCGCACCAACGAGCTCAAGGACCAGATCTGCGAACAGTTCATGCGCCTCAAGCTGCCGCCGCGCATGTTCGAGCACCTGATCGATCGGCTGCGATTCCAGGCCAACATCACGCGTGACCTGGAGCGCGAGATCATGACGCTGTGCGTCGATCGTGCCGGCATGCCGCGTCGCGACTTCATCAAGAGCTTCGTCGACAATGAAACCGACGCCGAGTGGCTTGAAGGGCTGCTGAAAAAGCGCACCAAGTGGTCGTCGGCGGTCTCCGAACACGCCGGCGACATCGCCAGGCTGCAAAAAAAGCTGACCCAGATCGAACACACCCAGCGCATCCCGATTTCCGACTTCAAGGAATTGACGCGCAATATGTCGATCGGCGAGGCGCGCGCGCGCCGGGCCAAGAAGGAAATGGTCGAGGCCAACCTGC
>JAVVET010000103.1:0-7270 GCA_032251235.1 Wenzhouxiangellaceae bacterium | reverse complement strand
CCCAGCTACGCGCTGATTTCGGATTCGTTCAAGAACTGGCGCAACATCGAGGCCGTCGGCGGGCGCCGAATCAAGCGCTCGGTCAACATCGATGCCACCAGTGTCGGCTTTGCGACCGACGATGAGCTCGAACGACTGCGCCGCGCCCGCCTGCTTTCGGACTATATCGAGGAAAAACTGGCCGAGATCCAGCGCGCCAACCAGTCCCGGGGCGTGGACCCGTCCTCGCCGCTGAACACCCGCAGGCTGACCAACCTGGGCATCTTTCGGGCCTACCTCAACGCCTACCTGGGCAGCCACGAGCACATCAACCACGACCTGACCTACATGGTGCGCCAGCTCGACCCGGGTCCGAACGGCATCCCGCTGCAGGTCTACGCTTTTGCCAACGAAACCCGCTGGGTGCCATACGAAAACATCCAGTCCGACATCTTCGATCATATCTACGCCATCATCCCGGAATTCGGCCTTCGGCTGCACCAGGTGCCCAGCGGCTTCGACGTCCAGGAAGCCGCGTCGAAGTTTGCCGACGGCCAACAACAGGCGCAACAACAATGATGCTGCGCGCGCTCGGCAGCCTGCTGTTCTACGGCCGCTTCCTGCGCTCGTTCAGTGCGCTGGGCTTCGACCGGCGGGCGGCCGATTGGGCGCCGTTCGCGCCTGACTTCAGCGGCCAGCGCTGGCTGGTCACGGGTGCGACCGGCGGCATCGGACGGGCCGTGACGCTGGCGGCCAACCGCCATGGCGCCACGGTGCTGGCACTTGCCCGCGACAGGCGCAAGCTCGAAGCGCTAAAGAAAGACGCCGAACACCCGGAACGCATCCGGCCCGTGGCCGTCGACATGGCCGCCATCGCCGAAGTTCGCGCGCTGGCCGAACAACCCGACATCGGTGCCGGGCCAATCGACGTGCTGGTCAACAACGTCGGCGTGCTACTGAATGATTTCCAGCTCACCGATGAAGGCCTGGAAGCTTCGTTCGCCACCAACCTGCTCGGCCCTTTCGTGCTGACCCAGACACTGCGCGACAATGATTTGCTCAGTACCGACGGCATCGTCATCAACGTCTCGTCCGGCGGCATGTACGGCACGCCGCTGAAGCTTGCGGAAATGGATTGCCGGCATGCCGACGATTACGACGGCATGGCCGCTTATGCCACGCACAAACGCGCCCAGGTCGAACTGGTGCGCTACTGGAACGAGACCTGGGCCGGTCGGCCGACGGCCCAGGTCATGCACCCGGGCTGGGTCGACACCGAAGGCGTGCGCACCGCCCTGCCCGGTTTTCGCGCTGTCCTCAAGCGCATTCTGCGCAACGCCGAACAGGGCGCCGATGCCATCCTGTGGCTGGCCGAGCAGCGTCCGCCGGTGCCCGGGGACGGTGGCATCTGGCTGGACCGGGAACTGCAGCCCGAGCACGAATTCGCGTTCACCCGGAAATCTCGGCACGATGCGCGTGACCTGGCAGATTTTCTTCACCGCTGCGCCGATCGGGTCGATCCGGACCGATAGCCGATGGTCTTGCAGGCTGTTGTTCGTCCGCTGCGCCTGACTGACCCTGACTTGACACGCAGCGCCGGTCCGACGATGCTTGGAATTCAAGCCGGCAAATGCAGCCGGAGAATCGAGCCCGCAGCCGATCACGAGGTAGACATGAACGACACCGACATCAAAACCGCAGATTCACCGTTCAACGCCCGTTACGAAAATTTCATCAATGGCGACTGGGCCAAACCGGTCAACGGCGCGTATTTCGACAACCTCTCGCCGATGACCGGCAAAAAGGTTTGCGAAATCGCCCGATCCCGCGCCGAGGACGTCGAAAAGGCGCTGGATGCCGCGCACGCCGCGGCCGCCGCCTGGGGCGCGACCTCGAGTACCGAGCGGGCCAACATCCTCAACCGGATCGCCGAGCGCATGGAGCAAAACCTGGAGCTGCTGGCCCAGGGTGAGACCTGGGACAACGGCAAGCCGATTCGCGAGAGCCGCGGCGCCGACGTGCCGCTGGCCATCGACCATTTCCGCTATTTCGCCGGCTGTATCCGGGCCCAGGAAGGTGGCATCAGCATGATCGACGAGCACAACGTCGCCTATCATTTCCACGAGCCGCTGGGCGTGGTCGGACAGATCATCCCGTGGAATTTTCCGCTGCTGATGGCGGCATGGAAGCTGGCCCCGGCGCTGGCGGCCGGCAACTGCGTGGTGCTCAAGCCGGCCGAGCAAACCCCTGCCAGCATCCTGAACTGGATCGAGTTGGTCGGCGACCTCTTGCCGCCGGGGGTGCTCAACATCGTCAACGGCTTCGGCCTGGAAGCGGGCAAGCCGCTGGCCTCCAGCCCGCGCATCGCCAAGGTGGCGTTCACCGGCGAAACCACCACCGGCCGCATGATCATGCAGTACGCAGCCGAGAACCTGATTCCGGTCACGCTGGAACTGGGTGGCAAATCGCCCAATGTTTTTTTCGAAGACGTGATGGAGGCCGACGACGCGTTTTTCGACAAGGCACTGGAAGGCTTCGCCATGTTCGCGTTCAACCAGGGCGAGGTCTGCACTTGTCCCAGCCGGGCGCTGATCCAGGAGTCCATTTATGACGCCTTCATGGAGCGCGCGCTCGATCGGGTCGAGGCGATCACGATCGGCAACCCGCTCGACGAAAACACCATGCTCGGTGCGCAGGCATCGAGCGAACAGCTGGAAAAAATCCTGAGCTACTTCGACATCGGCCGCCAGGAGGGCGCCGAAATCCTGACCGGCGGCGAACGCGCCAGGCTCGGCGGCGACCTGGCCGAGGGCTTCTACGTGCAGCCGACCGTGTTTCGCGGCCACAACAGGATGCGTGTGTTCCAGGAAGAGATTT
The DNA here is from genome assembly GCA_032251235.1 of Wenzhouxiangellaceae bacterium. Classification (GTDB taxonomy): domain Bacteria; phylum Pseudomonadota; class Gammaproteobacteria; order Xanthomonadales; family Wenzhouxiangellaceae. Next base: position 4,414 of record JAVVET010000103.1, on the reverse strand, counting down.
TCGGCCCGGTGGTCTCGGTGACCACGTTCAAGGACGAGGCCGAAGCGCTGGAAATCGCCAACGATACGCTCTACGGTCTCGGCGCCGGGGTCTGGAGCCGCGACAACGCAACCTGCTATCGCATGGGCCGCGGCATCAAGGCCGGCCGGGTCTGGACCAACTGCTACCACGCCTACCCGGCCCACGCCGCCTTCGGCGGTTACAAGCAATCCGGCTTCGGCCGCGAAAACCACGCCATGATGCTGGGCCACTACCAGCAGACCAAGAACATGCTGGTCAGCTATGACCCGAATAGGCTGGGCTTCTACTAACCGGCTTCCCGGGGCGCCTTCGAGCGTCCCGGAAGCTGCTGCGCCGGGCGTCTCGACCTGGCCGGGGAGACTTTGACGATGAACAAGGAAACGCCTGTCCGGGTCACCGCCACCGATGCGGCCGTCGAGTTCATCGAGGCCCTTCGCGAGCGCCACGGGCCGGTCCTGTTCCACCAGTCCGGCGGCTGCTGCGACGGCTCTTCGCCGATGTGCTTTCCAGTCGACGAGTTCAAGCTGGGCCAGCGCGATGTCTGCCTCGGCGAAATCGCCGGGGCCAGGTTCTATATCTCGGCGCCCCAGTTCGAAACCTGGAAACACACCCAGCTGATCATCGACGTCGTGCCCGGCCAGGGTGGCATGTTTTCGCTCGACAACGGCAGCGGCAAGCGCTTTCTGGTCCGGTCGCGGCTGTTCAGCGAAACCGAACGCGAACTACTGGAACCGCCAGCGCACAGCGAAAAACACCGCACATGAACGCCGAACCCTCATTTTTTAGCCCGTTTCAAGCACCCCGTTTCCGGGCACCCTCATTTCGCCGGGCATTGACCAGCGATTGCTCGACGAACGACGAACGGCGGCTGAGCAATCGGGATAAATCAGCTATACTGCCCGGCTAACCCGCCCTCTCGTCCTGATCGAACGCACGCCGGTTCTCGGTACAGCGGTTTCCAACACGAAGCTCGATCAACAACCCGGTGCCCGGCTACCGCGCCACATCGGACAAGGCCTTTTTCATGCTGTTTTTGCACAAAATTCGGCGCGACTGGTTCTCCAGCCTGCGCGGCGACGCACTGGCCGGGCTGGTGGTGGCCATGGCACTGATCCCCGAGGCGATTGCGTTTTCTCTGATCGCCGGCGTCGATCCCAAGGTCGGGCTTTACGCCTCGTTCTGTATTGCCGTGGTCATCGCCTTTGCCGGCGGGCGCCCGGCCATGATCTCGGCAGCCACCGGCGCGATGGCGCTGTTGATGATCACACTGGTTCGCGATCATGGTCTGGAGTACCTGCTGGCGGCCACCATTCTGACCGGCGTGCTCCAGATCCTGGCCGGCTATTTGCGCCTGGCCGACCTGATGCGCTTCGTGTCGCGTTCGGTGGTCACCGGCTTCGTCAACGCGCTGGCAATCCTGATCTTCCTGGCGCAGATTCCAGAACTGGTCAACGTACCGGTCATGGTCTACCCGATGGTGGTCGCCGGACTGGTCGTCATTTACGGCCTGCCGCGCCTGACCCGCGCCGTGCCGTCGCCGCTGGTGGCCATCGTGCTGCTGACCGCCGCGGCCTTGCTGATGGGCATCGACGTGCCCACGGTCGGCGACAAGGGTGAACTGCCCGATGCGCTGCCGATCTTTCTTCTGCCCGACATTCCGTGGAATCTGGCAACCCTGATGGTCATTTTGCCGGTATCGCTGACGCTGATGACGGTCGGCTTGCTGGAAGCGTTCCTGACCGCCCAGATCGTCGATGACCTGACCGACACGCCGAGCGACAAGCATCGTGAAGCCAGGGGCCAGGGCCTGGCCAACATCGTTTCGGGCTTTTTCGGCGGCATGGCCGGCTGCGCCATGATCGGCCAGTCGGTGATCAACATCCAGTCCGGCGGTCGCGGACGGATGTCATCGCTGCTGGCCGGCGTGTTCCTGTTGCTGATGGTGGTCTTTCTGGGCGACTGGGTCGGCAGGATTCCAATGGCGGCGCTGGTGGCGGTGATGATCATGGTTGCCATCGGCACGTTCAGCTGGCAGTCCATCGGCAACCTCAAGCTTCACCCGACCACCTCCAGCGTGGTGATGATCGGTACCGTGGTGGTCACCGTGGCCACGCACGACCTGGCCAAGGGCGTGTTGACCGGTGTGCTGCTGTCGGCGCTGGGCTTTGCGCGCAAGGTCAGCCAGGTGCTGGTGGTGGGCAAGCACCTGGAAGACGAAGGCGCGACCCGGAGCTATACCGTGACCGGCCAGGTATTCTTCGCCTCCTCGAATCGCTTTCTTTCGGAATTCGACTTCCGCGAGGTCGTTGAAAAGGTTCGCATCGATGTCAGCGGCGCGCATTTCTGGGACTTGAGCGCGGTCGGCGCGCTGGATCGGGTCATCCTCAAGTTCCGCCGCGAGGGTGTCGAGATCGAACTCATCGGCATGGATGAGGCCAGCCGTACACTGGTCGATCGGCTGGGCGTTGCCGACAAGCCCGACGCCGAAAAACTGCTGGGTCACTAGAGGAACAACGACATGAACAAGTCTGACTACGAAATCCCCGTCGACGGCAAGGTCATGGCCTGCCTGGATGTCTCGGTGTACAACAATTCGGTCACCGACTACGCCGCCTGGGCATCCCGGCGGCTGGCCGCCGCAATGGTCTGCCTGCATGTGCTGGACCGCAACAGTGTTCGACCGGCCGAACCCGATTACAGTGGCAGCATCGGCATCGATGCCGGCAGCCACCTGCTCGATGAACTGGCCGAACTCGATGCCCAACACAATCGCATCGCCATGCAGCAGGGCCGGGCCATGCTCGAACAGGCCTGTGCGCGCGCAGCCGCCGCCGGCGCGCTGCAGCCGCAACCCCTGCAGCGCCATGGGCCGCTGGCCCAGGCCCTGACCGAACTGGAAGACCAGGTGCGCCTGTTCGTGCTCGGCAAGCGCGGCGAGGCCGCCAATTTCAACACCGGCCACCTGGGCGCCAACCTGGAACGCGTAGTGCGCTCGGTTCACCGCCCGACGCTGGTGACCTCGCGTGCATTCCGGCCGGTCAATACCTTCGGCATTGCCTTCGACGGCAGCCCGACGACCCGCAAGTGCGTCGAAATGGTGGCCATGAGCCCGCTGCTCAAGGGCCTGACCTGCCACCTGATCGTGGCCGGAAAGTCCACCGAAAGCCCCGAGGGCCTGGACTGGGCAACCGGGCGCCTGGAACAGGCAGGCTTTGCGCCGCAGGCGCATGTCGAAGCGGGCGAGGCCGAACAGGTCATCGCCGCCCAGGTCGAACGGCTCGACATCGATCTACTGGTCATGGGCGCCTACGGCCATTCGCGCATCCGTCACCTGATCGTCGGCAGCACCACCACGACCATCCTGCGCAACTGCCACATCCCGGTCCTGCTGCTGCGCTGATACGTAACCGGTCGCCCAGGCGCATCCTGGCCGGAGCATGCGCCGGCCCGGCTCGTTTTTATGCTGCAGTCAAAGCCCGCGCGCCCACTCGGGTCGCAGTGGCGCGCGATCCGGCTGGTCGATGGCCTGGTCGAGTTGCTCGAGCATGCGGGCCTTGTCAGCGTTCAAAGTGCCCTTGAGCACCAGCCAGTTCGACGCATGATCGGATCGAAACACCGTTTTACGCAGTTCCAGCGCACCGATAAAACGCCGCATTTCGCGAAACAGGCCGGCCGGGTTCAGCGGCGTCCAGTCGGGAAAACCCTCGCGAAAACGTGCCTCGCCGGTAGGGAAGCTCACCACCAGCGTGGCCAGGTACTCCGGCTGGGTCGCATTGGCCAGGCGCGCCGACTGCTCGGCATGCTGGTCGCTGTAGCGCGCGCCGCCCAGGCCGTTCAGGATCATCACCGAGCGCTTGATGCCGGCCTCGCCCAGCTTGTCCAGGGCCTCGCGCGTGGACTCGAAGGTCTCGCCCTTGTTGGCCTTTTGCAGCACCGCATCGTCACCGGACTCGGCGCCGAGATAGACCATTTCCAGGCCGGCCTCGCGCAGCTCGGTCAATTCGGCCACCGACTTGCGCTTGAGGTTGCGTGCCAGGCAATAGCTGGAAACGCGCTCAACCCCGGGCAGGTGCTCGCCGATGGCCTGCAGAATCCGCATCAGCCGATGCGCCGGCAGCACCAGCGCATCACCGTCGGCCAGGAAAATACGCCGCAGGTCCTGGCCGTACATCTGGCCGCAGCGTCGGATCATCTCCAGCACTTCGGCCTCGTCGCGGGCCCGGAATTTCTTCTGCGGCGCGGTATACATCTCGCAGAACGTGCACTTGTTCCACGAGCAGCCGTCGGTCACCGGCAGGATCAGCGAATTGGCCTCGCTGGGCGGACGAAACACCGGTTCGACGTATCGAATCGGCAGCGGGTCGGTGGCAGTCATCGGCTATGAACCATGGCG
>JAVVET010000102.1:0-7279 GCA_032251235.1 Wenzhouxiangellaceae bacterium | reverse complement strand
CGGGGACCGGCAAGACGCTGCTGGCTTCGCGCCTGCCGGGGATTCTGCCGTGCCTGAGTGAAGTCGAGGCGCTGGAGACGGCCGCGATCGGGTCGGTCTGCGGCAAGCCGCTGGAACCCGATCGCTGGCGGGTACGGCCGTTTCGCACGCCGCACCATACCGCCAGCGGCGTGGCGCTGGTCGGCGGTGGGGCCAAGCCCCGGCCGGGAGAGATTTCGCTGGCCCACAACGGCGTGCTGTTTCTCGATGAGCTTCCAGAGTTCGATCGGCGCGTGCTCGAAGTGTTGCGCGAACCAATGGAGTCGGGCCGAATCGTCATTTCGCGCGCCGCGCTGCAGGCCGAATTCCCGGCTCGGTTCCAATTGATCGCGGCCATGAATCCATGCCCCTGCGGCTACGCCGGCGACGAGTCGGGACGCTGTTATTGCTCGCCGGACCAGGTATTTCGGTACCGCTCCAAAATATCCGGCCCACTGCTGGACCGGATCGATTTGCACGTGGAAGTCCCGCGTCAGAAAATCAGCCAGTTTCCGGCCGGTGAATCCAGTGGCGCGGTGCGCGTTCGGGTTGAGGCCGCCCGCGCGGCCCAGGCCCAGCGGCCGGCTTTGAATGCACGCCTGGAGGTGTCGGATGTGCGTTGCTATTGCAGGCTCGACGGCGCATCGGAGAAGCTGCTGGAAACCGCCTGCGAACGGCTCAACCTGTCGGCGCGCGCGCACCAGCGGATTCTCAAGGTCGCGCGCACCATCGCCGACCTCGACGGCGCCGACCAGATCAGTTCAGCCCACCTGGGAGAAGCCATCGGCTACCGCCAGCTCGATCGCAGCCAGCAGCAGGCGGCCTGAACATCGAGCCTGGATGTTCAATGATGCCCGGTATGCGTTTTGCCGCGACGGGTCCATGTTTGCGGTGAAATTAGCGGCAACGATGGCGAGCGAGCCGCGACAAACAAGGTAAAATTGAGTGTCATGGCGCGTTTTGATTGGTTGCGAGCCTTGTGACATTCAGCGGGCCTGGAGCGTAGCTGCGTTTCCCGACTGCCAGGGCAGTGCTTGTCGGGAAAGCTGTTGCTTCTCAAACAGGGCCAAAAGCCAACGACGAGCGATCTCCAGGCTCGCCCCACGGTCGAGTGTCCAGGGCGACCGCTCGGCGTTGCGAGGCCTTTGAAAGTCAACACATTCACTAAAGATCGTATCTCGATCTGTAGTCTTGGACATACTCTGAAATATCTCAGGATGAACGGCGGGAGTACACCGGTGGGCCATGCGAATCGTTGGGTAATGCTTAGCCGCAGTCGCGTGGCTTTTCGGCGTTACACTCAAGCTATGGTCGCTTGTGTCCGCACCGTCTGCAGTCTGGTGCTGGCGTTTGCATTGGTTTCCGTGGCCCAGGCCGTCACGGTCGAAACCGAAATCATCGGCGTCGACGCCGAAATCCGCGCCAATGTCGAGGCCTCGCTATCCTTGAAACAAGCCGAGCGTTTTGATGAGGTTTCGGTCTGGCGGCTGCGCCAGATGGCGCGCGATGCCCGCGACGAGGTGCGCGAGGCCCTCCAGCCGTTTGGTTATTACTCGGCCAGCGTTTCAGTGCGGCTGGAGCAGCCGGCCTCCGAAGATGACTCATGGCGCGCACGCGTCGAGATTTCACCCGGCGAGCCGGTGCGCGTTTACCAGCCCAAAGTCTCCATCAGTGACCCGGCGCGCGACTTGCCGGCGTTTCGCGAATGGCTGGACGACTGGCCGCTGCCTGACGGCCAGGTGCTGCGCCATCGGCCTTATGAAGAGGCCCTGAGCAAATTGCAGGGGATCGCCGAGAAGCACGGCTTTTTCGAAGCCGGCTTTGCCCGGCGTGTCATTCGCGTCGATCCGGCTCGCAACCAGGCCAGGATCAACGTGGATTACGACGCCGGCCCGCGTTACCGGATCGGCGAAATCGATTTTGGGGAAAGTGGCTTCAACCAGGACCTGATGGAAGCGCTGACCGTGGTCGAGCGCGGACAGGCTTACCGGGTCGACGATATCGACCGCCAGCGCGAGGTGCTGGTGCGCACCGGTTATTTCGAGCAGGTCGTGATTGCCCAGCAACGCCTCGAACAAAGCGATTCGGTTGATATTGCCTACCAGCTGCAACGACGCCCGCCCAACACCTACCGCGTGCTGGCCGGCTTCGGCACCGACACCGGGGTGCGCGGCCAGATTGGCTGGACCCGGCACTACTTGTCAGGCCGTGGTGATTCGCTCGACACCCGGTTCGGCGCACAGCAAACCGATAACGAAATGGTGCTGCGCAGCAACTACAAGCGCCCGTTTGGTAACGAGCCGGGTAACTTTCTGATCGCCGAGGTGTTGTTGCGGCGCGAAAACGACAATTTTCGTTTCGAGGACGAGCAGCGCATCGATCCGGTGTTCGAAAGTTTTTCCGGCAATCGAAATCAACTGCAGTACACCATGGGCCGCTTGCGTGAGCGGCCACTGCTGAGGCGGCCGTTCAGCCCCCTGAGCGAGCGCCTGTTCGTGACCTTTTTGAACGAGCAATTCGATGCTTTTTCGCAAGGGGCGCTGAGCGATGAGCAAACAGCGCTGCTTGAATTCAATCCCGGCATTCGGCCTTTTCTCGATACCGATACCAACACCGTGGCGGTTGGTGGGGAGTGGACGCTGTCGCGGCTCGATGGCCAAAACTTTGCCACCCAGGGCCTGCACGCACAGGCCCGGGTGCTGGGCGCCAGTGAATCGCTGGGATCGGATACCAGTTTCGTCCAGGGCTACCTGGCCGGGCGCTGGCACTGGCTTTTCATGCCGCGCCACAAGCTGTTGCTGCGCGGCGAGGTCGGCTACACCGAGGCCGATACGCAAGAATTCGATCTTGCCATCCCCGGCGATCCACGCGAACTGCAGCTGGACATCACCGAACTGCCCGAACTGTTTCGGTTCAAGGCCGGTGGCGATCGCTCGGTCCGCGGTTACGGCTACGAGAACTTGAGCACCAACCGCAACGGCGCCAATCACACGCTGGTCGGGTCGGTCGAATACGAATACAACTTCCACAGCGATTTCTCGGTTGCCGGGTTCTACGACATCGGCAACGCGTTCAACGATTTTTCCAACCCGGAACTCAAGCGCGGAGCCGGGTTGGGCTTTCGCTGGTATACGCTGATCGGGCCGGTGCAGGTCGACATCGCGCGCGCACTCGATGAGGACAGTTTCCGCCTTCACTTCACGATTGGAACCAAGCTGCTGTGAAACGTCTCCTTGTTTACGCTGTAACTGCGATTGCCGTGATCGGCTTGCTGGCGGCCATCGCCTGGTGGTGGCTGACCGGCACGCGCAGCGGCGCGTCCTGGTTGCTGGGCCAGGTCGAATCACGCGTCGAGACGCTGGCCTGGGAAAATCTCGAAGGCGGGCTTTCCGGCGGCATCGTGATCGAAGGGCTCGAGTTCGAGCAGTCCGGCATGAGCGCCTCGATCGATCGCCTGGAGCTGGCCGTGCGCATACGCCCGGTGCCACTGCGGGTGACCGTCGACTGGCTGAGGCTGGACGGCGCGGATTTGATGCTGCCGCCGGCGGCACCGGAGGCGCCCGACGCACCGCCGTTTGAGCTGGGCGACTACAGCGCGCCGGTCGAGATGATTTTGCGAGAAGTGTCGATTGTCGACCTGACGATCGCGACCGCGACCGCGGACGACGACGAGGCCACGCCCACCCGGATACAGCGCATTGCGCTGGCCGGACGATACGCCGACTCGTTGGTCATCGAATCGCTGGAACTGGACATGCAGCCCTGGCAACTGGACGCCAGCGGCACGCTGGGTCTGGCCGCGCCGTGGTCAATGGAGCTTGACCTGGACCTGGACTGGGCGCTTGAAGACGCGATCAGCCAGCGCTTCGAGGTCGGTTTGCGCGGACCGGTCGAGGCGCTGGAGCTGAGCCTGGACGGCAGTGGACCGCTGGACGCCGAGGGCCAGGCCTCGATCATGGGCTTGCCGGCGATCGAGGGCCTGGAAGGCCGGATTTCGCTCAGCGGCGGACTGGCCGGCTGGCCGGGCATCCCGGGCGCCTTCGATGCCGTCGAATTCAATGCCAGCGGCAGCCTGGAGAACTGGCAGGCCGAGCTGGCCGGTCGGGTGCAGTGGCCTGAACAGCCCGAAGCGGTGCTCGACCTGGCCGCCAGCGGTTCTCGCGATCAGCTGCAAGTCGAGCGCGGCGAAATCGAGGTGCTCGATGGCCGCATCCTGCTGACCGGCCAGGTGCTGCTGGATGAGAGCATCACTTTTGATGCCGGCGTGCAGCTCGAACAGCTGGACTTCACATCGCTGTACCCGGACTGGCCCAGCCAGGCGCGCCTGTCGGGTCAGATGGATGCACGCTGGAACGGCCGCAAGCTGCAGGTCGACAACCTGGAGCTGCGCGCGCCGCCGGCCGCATTGCGACTCAACGGCAGCGGTTCGCTGGATGTCGAGTCGCAGGCGCTCGACGTTGCGCTTGATTGGCAGTCGCTGGTCTGGCCACCGGTACTTGACGACAGCGAGCCGTTGTTTTCCAGCGAGTCGGGCAGCCTCCAGGCCAGCGGTACGCTCGACGAATGGCGTGCCGAACTCGAGGCCTGGCTGGCCATTCCCGACCAGCCGCAGGCGCGGCTGGAGCTGCAAGCCGACGGCGATCGAAGCACAGCCAATATCCGCAGTGGCCGGATCCGCACCGACGCGGCCGGTGCTTTGAACGTAAACGGCGAGATCGGCTTTTCCGGTCCGTTGTCGGCGCAGCTGGACCTTGCGCTGAGCGATTTCGATCCCGGCGTGTTCGTGACCCAGCTGCCGGGCCGCATCAACGGCAATTTTCAGATCGGGCTGGATTCGCTCAAACCGCTTTCGGCCAGCTTGCGCATCAGTCGGCTCGATGGCAGTGTTCGCAACCTGGACCTGGCAGGCTCCGGCGCGCTTGCGGTACAGGGCCGGGCCGTCGAACAGGCCGACTTGCAGCTGTCGCTGGGCGACAACCGGGTTTCGCTTTCCAGCCAGGAGCCAAACCAATGGCGGCTGGACCTGGCCGCCGATCGGCTGGGCCAGCTTTGGCCGGAACTGTCCGGGTCCGTGGCGCTGGATGCCGGCATCGACATGGCCGGAGCCCGGGCCGAATGGAAGCTGCAAAGCGCCGGCATTGCCTGGCTGGACTTCCGCACCGGCGAGTTGAGTTCCAGCGGCGCCGCCGGCTGGGGCGATAGGCCGAATATCGACCTGGCCGTCGATGCCGTCGATGTTGATCTCAATCCCTGGGAACGGCTGGACCAGGTCGAAATCCGGCTGTCCGGCGATTGCGCCGAACATCGTTTCAGCAGCTATTTCAGCGGCACCCGGGCGACCCTCGAATTGGCGGCCAGCGGCGAATTGCCCGACTGCCTGCAACAGCCGCTGAGCTGGGTCGGCCAACTCGAACAACTGAATCTTTCCGACACCCCGGTCGGCGGTTGGCAGCTTGCCGAAACGCTGCCCATCGAAATCGTCGACGGCACGGTTGCGGCTGGACCCGGCTGCCTGTGGACCGTAACCAGCGACGGTCGTTTGTGTCTGAACACGCTGGAAATCACTGATCAAGGCCGCGCAGTCATTGCATTCAACTCGGTTCCCATCGATCTGCTGTTACTGGTCACCGACCCGGTCTACACGTTGGGCAGCGACTTGAAAGGCGTGGCCGAATTGCGCTGGAACGATTCCGGCATTCAGGAGCTGGATGCCGACCTGATTCTGGGTCGCGGGGCCGCGCGCATGCTCGAGGGCGAACAGGACCTGATCGGCATTGAAGGGGCGCGAATGCAACTGCGGTCGCCTGATCCGGGTGCCTTGCTGGCCACGATGAACCTGCGCCTGGAAGGCGAAAGCACGCTGGAGGCGCGCGCAGTGATCCCCGACCTGAACACGCCGCGGGCGATGAATATCCAGGGCCAGGCAAACCTGGATCTGCCGAATCTAAGCGTCTTCAACCGGCTGCTGCCACAGATTGACCGCATGGACGGCCGGCTCGAAGCGGCTTTTAAAATCGACGGTCCACTCGATTCACCGGAATTCAACGGCAGCATCGCGATTCACGGAGGTCGTTTTGTTTATGCGCCGCTGGGTGCGAGCATCGAACAGCTGGAATTGACGCTGGAAGCCGATGAAGCCGGCGGCCAGTTCGACGGTGGCTTCATGGCCGGCGACGGACAGGCACAAATCGGCGGGCGCCTGGACCTGGACGGCGAAAGCCCGTGGCGGGGCCGGCTCACGATCAACGGTGATGATTTGCGCCTGTTCGAGGTCGACTGGCTGGAGCTCACCATATCGCCGGATCTCGAACTGGCCTTCGTTCCCGACCGGCTCGACCTGAACGGCGAGCTTGTCATCGACCGGGCGCGCCTGGGGCTGCCGCCGGGCAGCCAGGAGCGGGTGGCGGTGTCCAATGATGTCGAAATCGTCAATGGCGCCGACGAACCAGAGCTGGATACCGTGGTCGAGCCATTGCCGGTGCGCGATATCGTCGGTACCGTAAAGCTGGTCTTGGGTGATGATGTCAAATTTGCCGCAGCCGGGCTTGAAACCAGGTTGGCCGGCGATCTGGATATTCAGTGGCAGGCCGGCAAGCCGATGCCGAGCGCGCGCGGCATGATCGAGCTCGTCGACGGCTCGTATCGCGCCTATGGCCAAAATCTGGAGGTCAGCGAGGGCGACGTCGTGTTCACCAACAACCCGATCGACAATCCGGTTCTCGACATCGAGGCGGTTCGCGATATCTTCGGCGATCCGCGCGTCGAATTCGCCGGCGTGCGCATCCGGGGACCAGCCCAGGACCCGGAAATTTCGCTGTTTACGACCCCGCCCACGACGCGCGAAACCGCGCTGGCATATATTCTCACCGGCGCGGATTTCGACCACGCTGCCGGCCAGGGCGCATTCAGCGTCGGCTTCTGGGTTCTGCCGAATGTTTTCGTCAGTTATGGCCTGGGCCTGTTCGACACCGGCAACGTGCTGGCCGCACGCTGGGAGCTGTCGCGCCGATGGGGCTTGCGCGCCACATCGGGCGAACGTGACACCGGAGCCGACGTGAGCTTTATGATAGACCGCTGAGTCGACGGGTCAATCGGCGCGCATTACCCAAGGAGAACATGATGTACAGACGCATTTTGAATACCTGGACCGTGCTGGCGCTGCTGGTCGCGCCCACGGTGTCGTTGCTGGCCCAGGAAGGCGAGCAGCAGCAAGAGCAGGGTCAAGAACAGGCGCAAGATCAGCAGCAAGAACAGCAGCAAG
>JAVVET010000101.1:0-7902 GCA_032251235.1 Wenzhouxiangellaceae bacterium | reverse complement strand
GTTCGAAATCGTGCCGAAGCTGGAACAACTCGTCTGATCAAGGCCGGCGCGGCCGCTTCAAGCATTCAGTGATCGGTGACCGGTTGTTGGTGATCGGTTGATCGGTTGATCGGTTGATCGGTTGATCGGTTGATCGGTTGATCGGTTGACTGGTTGATTGGTTGTTGGTTGTTGGTTGTTGGTTGACGTTCCCGGGGGTTCCCGGAGCCAATCCGCCCGCCACAGCCGCCACGCCAAAAGCGCGCAGCGGGAGCGGTCTCCGGCCGCGAACTGCGCTGCAGTTTCGTAGGTCGGATTAGCGCAGCGTAATCCGACGGATCTGCCGGGTTGTCGGCTTACGACCTTTGGGCTAACGATTGCTGGTTTTGGTTGTTGCCGATCACTGGTCGTCGCCATAGCCGTTGCTTTTGTTCGGGCTCGGCAAGAGAGCAACGGACCAGCATCTCGCGATTGTTGCACCGGCATTTTTTAATTGCCGCCCCGGTCGCGAGTCGTGGTTCCGGCGGCTTCGGTCCTGGCTTTCCGGAACCTGGAAACCGGCGCACTTCCAGTGCCCGTTACCGTTTCTGCCGGCCTAAAACACGTACGTGAACGAAAAACCCGGATCGAACGGTCTACTTCTACCACGCGTGCTAGAGGAAAGACCGTGAACCAAACCACTTGGGAAACGCCCCGAATCGCATTGGGTGAGCGCAGGCTTCGCCCGGCTCGCGGCCGTCAATCGCTGCAGTTGAGTCGGTCGCTGAAAGTTTCGCTGGCCCTGTTCGTGCTGTTCGTGGTGCTTGGAGCCGCGCATTCGCTGTGGACCATCCGGACCATGCAAAACGACCAGCAGTCTCTGGATCTTGCCGCCCGCATGGACCATCACCTGCAGCGCATGACCGACAGGGCCGACCACTACACGGCCGTGGCGCCGCGCAACTACCGCGATTTCAACCGCGACGTCGATTTGTACTACGCCAACCTTCTCCAGGACATCGACACCATGGACACGCTGGTGGCCGATCTCGGGCGCCGCGATGTCGCTTTTGACCCGGATCTGTGGAACCGTTTTCGAAACGGGCTGGAGCAGCAGATCGGCTACGAAACCGACCGGCCCCGGCTGGAATGGGCATCCGAATACCTGGTTGCCGAATCCGGCCCGATGCTGGCGGCCGCCGAGCGCGTGCACCGGGGTCTGGAACTGGCTGCCGTCGATTCACGGCAACAGTTGTGGATCGCCAGCATCGGGCTGGCACTGGCGACCCTTCTGCTGGCCGTCGTCACCGTCTGGCTGTTCCGTGAGCGCGTTTTGAAGCGACTCAGCCGCACCAGCCGACAGGTCAGGCTGATGAGCGACGGCCAGTTCGAAGGCATCGACCGGGCCAACGCCGACGACGAACTCGGCCAGGTCGAATCGGCGGTCAAGCAACTTGCGCGACGCACCCGGCAGCTGGTCAACGTGCTCGATGGGCTCAACGGCGCCAACACCCTGCAGGAGGCGATCGACCGCATACCCACCAGGCTTCGGCGCCAGTTCGGTATTGAATGGCTGGCCCTGGTCGAAGTCAACGATGGGCGCATGCGGCTGCGTGTTTGCCAACCCGATCGCGAAAAATTCGGCATCGAGCAGCCCGCCGGCGGTTGGTCGATGGGCCAGAGCCTGCTGGGCCGGGCGCGCGAGTCCGGGCATGCGATGTTTGCCAGTTTGCGCAACGAGGACGGCGAATTATTCACCAGCGATCCATTGCTCGCACAGCTTCGCAGCAGCGGGCTGGTAACGGCCGCGCTTTTGCCGGTGCGCGACAACGGCCGCATCGAATCCGGCCTGCTGATCGCCAGCGCCAACCCGAACGCCTTCGAAGGCTGGCGCGCGCGCTGGCTGGAAAACGTCGGTCACCTGATCGCCCACGCGTTCTACAAGAGCATCCACGTCGAACAACTCACCATCTCCATGATTCGGGGCCTGGCCGAACTGGCCGAGAGGCATGATCGCGACACCGGTCAGCACCTGGAACGCATGCAGCGCTACGCCGGTATCGTGGCGCGTGAACTGGTCCAGAACGGCAGCGTGGATTCAAGCAAAATGCCGCGATTTGCCGAGCAGGTGGAAGCCTACGCACCGCTGCACGACATCGGCAAGGTCGGCATATCCGATGCCATTTTGCGCAAGCCCGGGCCGCTGACCCGGTCCGAGGTGCTGCAGGTTCGCGAGCATCCCAGGATTGGCGCCGAAGTGCTGGCCGCCACCGGCAAGCGACTGGGCGCCGAAGGCGACAAATTACTCGCGCACGCGCTCGATATCGTGCTTTACCACCACGAAAAATACGATGGCAGCGGCTATCCGCACGGCCTGGTCGGCGACGCCATCCCGTTGTCGGCCCGCGTCGTTTCGCTGGTTGACGCCTTCGACGCGCTGACCTCCGAGCGTGCCTACAAAAATGCCTGGAGCGACGAGGACGCGATCAATTACCTGGAGGCCGCCCGCGGCAAGGATTTCGATCCCCAGGTGCTTGACGCATTCCACACCAGGATCGATGAAATTCTGCGCGTTCGCAAATTGTTCAAAGACGTGCAGGCGGCCGAAGCGGTCTGAAATCCTTCGTCTGGCGACGCAGCAACAGGCAGTGCCTTGAATAAGGCGGTTCAAGGCGAATCGTGAGCCGGTTTAACGAAAAAAATTCGGCCCAATCCGGCTTGTTCAACAGTCCGGCAAGCGCCCAGTCTGAATACCCGGCGTTTCGGCCTGCTCATCATCCAGGCAGCTGGCCGGGCAAGCCTTCTGCATCAACCGCGCGGCCGCCAAAGCCGGTATCCGGGTCGTTTTACCGTTACCGAATCGGCGAGCACGGTTCCGATACGCACGGTCGCAACCAGGCCTTGCTTTGCAAACCTGCCGATGCGCCGCGGCCAAAGCCCGGCGCAGAAGGCAGGCCCGGCAACCGATACAATGGTCGGGCAGCCACCAGTCACACACGGAGTGGTCCAGGATATGCGCGGAATCGAACAAATCCCCTGGCTCTACGATTTATCCATGCTCCTGATGCCGGGCATCCAGCGCTGGCGCCGGGCACTGGTCGCCAACGCCCGCGGCCGCGTGCTCGAGGTCGGCTGCGGCACCGGCCACATGCTGCCGCTGTATCTGGATCAAGCCAAAGTCACCGGCCTGGACCCGAACCTCGAAGCCCTGCACCGGGCCGGGCGCCGCGGGCCGAAAGCCGAACTGCTGTGTGCATCGGTAGAACATCTCCCATTCCCCGATGCCTGTTTCGACACCGTCGTATCGGGCCTGGTCTTCTGCAGCGTGCCCGACGCCGCGCGGGGTCTCGCCGAAATCCACCGCGTACTCAAACCCGAAGGCCGCCTTTTGATGCTCGAACACGTCCACGCCCGTAGCCGGGCCGGCCGCTGGCTGCTCGATACGCTGCAACCGCCCTGGACCCTGGTCACCGGCGGCTGCCACCCCAATCGCGACACCGAGCAAACGGTAGAAAGCAGCGGCTTCAGCATAGAAACCGCCCACTACCGCGCCCGTGGCGTCCTGCGCCGCTTCGTTGCGAGAAAGCAATAAGCCCACCTTCAGGTTTCAGTTTTCAGGAAAAAGGGCACGGAAAAGCCGCGCCGTTTTAGGTTTTAAGCGATTAAGTTTTATCTCGCCTTATTCACCATCCTTCCGTCGCGAGGGGTGGTGAATAAGGCGGGTTCAAGTGAAAATCAAAGGCAGCAGCGGACCAGCCGATACCGATCGCTGACACAAGCGCCAGGGTGGGACGGCTTCCCCGATGATCGGCAATATCTAATCAGTTCCGAAACCAACATACAAGGGTGGATAAGCGCGGTGCATCCACCATGTTCTGGCTTGAAAAAGCTTGAAGCTGGTGGATGCGCTGCGCTTATCCACGCTACTGAGACACAGCGCTAGTCAGGAAACCTGAAACCCGCCGAAGGCACGCCTTTGTCCTTCCTGAAAACTGAAACGCTGAAAGCTCAATCCCAACGAACGCCACCACCCCGAATCGAGCCACCGACCAACCACCAAAAAACCAACAACGAACAACAAACAGTGAAGCTGGCGCCGACTCGTCTCCCGTACAATCCCAGCCATGGAACTGCTGACCCAAATTCCACTGCCCAGCCTGATCGCGACATCGCTGGGCCTGAGCGCCGTCATCGCGTTGCGCTACCTGGCCATATCGGGCTTGTTCTACTGGCTGCTGTGGGGCAGGGCGCAGCACAAGGTGCGCGCAATCAAGCTGATGCGCGGCCAGCCGCATGCCGGCGCGGTGCGCTCGGAAATCAACTGGTCGCTGCTATCGTCGTTCATCTACGCCGCACCGGCGGCCATCGTCTTCGAAATGTGGCGGCTCGGCGGCACGGCGGTCTATGTCGAACTCGACCAATACCCGCTCTGGTACATCCCGCTCAGCATCTTCATCTACCTGTTTCTGCACGACACGTATTTTTACTGGACCCACCGGCTGATGCACCGACCGGCGCTGTTCCCGGTCATGCACAAGGTGCACCACCAGTCGCGACCGCCGACACCGTTTGCCGCGTTTTCGTTCCACCCCTACGAATCGGTCATCAGCGCCATCTTCCCGCCGCTGATGGCGCTGTTCATCCCCATCCACGTCGGCGCCATCCTGTTCATCCTCACGCTGATGACAATGGCCGCGGTGTTCAACCACTCCGGCTACGAGATCTTTCCCAAATGGTGGCTTAGAAGCTGGCCCGGCCGACACCTCATCACCGCCGCCCACCACGACCTCCACCATCGATACCTGCGCACCAACTACGGCCTGTATTTTCGCTTCTGGGACAAGCTCATGGGTACCGACCGGATGGAACAGGAATACGAATTCCTGCGCAAAGAACCGCCGCCGGCCATCCCCGTGCCCGAGCCGGATTGAGTTGAGGCGGGGGTTTCAGGTTTCAGTTTTCAGAGCAATCAAAATCGCGCCGGCAGCGCCCAGTCCGTCGCCCCGGCCGCGCAAGCTGGTTGTCGGTTTTTTCGTTGTTGGTTAGCGCCTTCGGCGCGTTTTAGGTTTTAAGTGATTAAGTTTCAAGTGAAAATCAAAGGTAGCAGCCGATCTGCCGCTGCCGATCGCTGACACCAGCTCCAGGTCGCTCCAACCCAACACTTAAAACGGTAAACCGAAAACGGCGCGGCTTTCCCGCGCCCTGTTTCCTGAAAACGGAGACGCTGAAAGCTGAAACCCACCTAATCCCGAAAATTCTTGAACTGCAGCGGCTGACCCACTTCCCCTTCGCGCAGGATATTGATCGCCGCCTGCAGGTCATCGCGCTTTTTGCCGGTGATGCGCACCTGGTCGCCCTGGATCGCGGCCTGGACCTTGATCTTGGAGCCCTTGATCATCTTCACGATCTTGCGCGCCAGGTCGGTATCGATGCCTTCCTGGATGGTCACGTTCTGGGTCGCGGTTTTGGCCATCACCACCGGCTCATCGCTCTCCACGCAATCCAGGTCCACGCCGCGCTTGGACAGCTTGGCGTACAGGATGTCCAGCATCTGGCTGAGCTGAAATTCCGACTCGGTCTTCAAGGTGATCTGGTTGTCGTTGAGCTCGAACTCCGACTGGGTTCCCTTGAAATCGAAGCGGGTTCCAACCTCGCGGTTGGCCTGGTCGACGGCGTTGGCCACCTCGTGGTGATCGACTTCCGAAACAACATCAAAACTGGGCACGGGCTTTCCTGTCAGTAAAAATCCAGTCTGCATGATAGACCAGCAAGCCAGCTTTTTACATCGCTGCCGGTTTTTCGTTATTGGTTATTTGGTTGTTGGTTAACGCCTTCGGCGCGTTTCAGGTTTACCGTTTTAAGTGTCAGGTTGGAGCGACCTGGGGCTTGTGTCAGTCCCGCAGGTCGGATTAGCGCAGCGTAATCCGACGGAATCTGCCCGGCTTGTCGGCTTACGACCCCTGGTCCAGGCCGACCTGCGCCACCAAGCCGATATACGCTACCTCCAGTCGGTCGTCCCGGCCTTGAGCCGGGGCCCAGCGTTTTCGCCGTAGCCTTTGATCTTCACCTAAAACGTAATCACTTAAAACCTGGGCTCTTCATTGAAACGGCGCGGTCTTTCCGCGCCCAGCCTTTCCCGAAAGCTGAACCGCTGAAAGCCAGGCCCCAAGCCACTACCCCAGAACGAGCCACCCAACCAACAACCAAAAGCCGTTGCAGTTCGGATGTTATTTTGCCAACAGCGTCATGCAAAATAAGCGTTGGCATACGATCTGGATATACAACGCTGGCCCCTGTAACGTTACCGCACAGCGAGAAAAACATGCACCTGGCGAAATCATGAGCGAAATCCTGCTTCTCGACGTGCGCACACTGGCGTTCGTGTCCTCCGTGGGCGGCTTGATGATGGCCGCGGCGATGATGGGCATCTACCTGGCCGGCATGCGTGAGCGTTGTCTGATCGACTGGACCTGGTCGGGCCTGGCCACCGGCGGCGGGTTCCTGATCGGCCACTTGATGCAAACCGTCGAGATGCCGGTGCCGACATGGGCGGTGGCCGCGTTTGCCAACGCGTTGATCGCACTGGGTCACGGCATGCTGCTGATCGGCGTGCAGCGCTACCTGGGGCAACGTTGCTGGACCGGCCCGGTTTTTGTCATGGTGGTATTGATGCTGGTCTCGGGCATGGCTTTCCCCGAACTGCGCGAGAGCCTGCGCCTGAGAGTGATCTTTCATTCGGGCTGGTACGCGCTGGTCGACACCTATGCCGGGGTCCTGCTTGTCCGTGGCGCGAATGCGCAGATGCGGCGTTTCCACTGGATCGTCGCGGTCGTGTTGCTTTCCTACGCGGCGTTTCTCTGGATGCGCATCGGCTATGCGGCTCTGAGCACGACACTAACCACATCGTTCGTCCAGGACCCGTTCCAGGCCGCCACGTTCCTGTTTGCCATGATGTTCGGTTTCGGCATCGCCATCACGCTCACCTTGTTGATGTTCCGTAAAAAGCAGGTCGAGCTGTTGCGACAGGCCGAGAGCGACCCGCTGACCGGCATGCAAAACCGCCTGTCGATGGACAAGGCGGTGGTCCGGGAGACTGAGACCGTGCGCCGCAACCAATCCGCGCTCGGGGTCATGATTCTCGATCTCGATCATTTCAAGTCAATAAATGACGAATATGGGCACCAGGCCGGCGACCGCGCCCTGCAGGAAGTTGCCCAGCGCATCTGCGATGAGATCCGCGGCGACGACAAGGTGTTCCGCTATGGCGGGGAGGAATTCCTGCTCCTGCTGCCGGGCACCGGGGGTGACCATCTGGCGGCAGTGGCTGAACGGCTGCGTACAGCGGTCGGGCGCAGCACGCTCAGCGTCGACGGCAAGACCGTGCCGATCTCGGCAAGCATCGGCGCGACCGAATTCCGCTTCCACCGCGAAACCTGGGAAACCTGCCTCAAGCGCGCCGACGACGCCATGTACCGCGCCAAGCAAAAAGGTCGCGATCGGATCGAGATCGCATGTGCGCCGGACCGTTCGGAAGAGCCCGGCAGCGATTCGACTTTGAAGTCGAAATAGGCCCGACCTGTTTGCCTCGAAGCCGCCGGGTGGCGCCGTCGATACGAGCTTTTTGTCATCCCGGCCTTGAGCCGGGACCCAGCGTCTCTGACCTTGACCTTGATGCTGATTTTTGACCATCTGCCTCGAAGCTGCCGAGGAGAATGACCGCCTGGTTCAGGTCTCTTATAGGCCGATAGACAAAAGTCCAAATCCAATGCAAAACCAGGGTCAAAAGCGTTTCGCCACGCGCTTCGCGCTTGCAGGCGACTTGCTTTTATCAGAGCGTAGGTCGGATTAGCGCAGCGTAATCCGACAATCCGGGCCCGGAATTTCCTGGACGTCGGCTTACGGCCGCTGGCCTAACCCGACCTACGCATGAATCGGCGGGGATGC
>JAVVET010000100.1:0-8189 GCA_032251235.1 Wenzhouxiangellaceae bacterium | reverse complement strand
ACAGATCATCCCGCGGATCGGGCTCGGTGTAGCCCGAGCCGCGCGCTTCGCGAACCAGATCGGCAAACGACATGCCGGACTTGAAGCGATTGAACAGCCAGGCCAGCGTGCCGGAGAAAATGCCGTCGATTCGCAGCACCCGGTCGCCGGAGTCAAGCTGGTCACGCAGGGTCTGGATCACCGGAAGCCCGGCCCCGACGGTCGCCTCGAAGCGCCAGTGAGCCCGGCCCTGGCCGCTGAGCTCGCGCAGGCGTCGATAACGCGCCAGGTCGCCGCTGCCAGCGTGCTTGTTCGGTGTAATCACGTGAATACCCCGCTCCAGCCAGCCGGCGTAGCGCCCGGCGATTGCATCGCTGGCCGAACAGTCGATGATGATGGCATGCGGGAGATGTTCGGCATCAACATGATCGGCAAATCGATCCAGGTCTGCCACGATGCCGTGGTCCAGCCGACCGGCAAAGCCCGACGACGAAAGCTCGCGTTCGGCAAGCTCCATTGCGCTTGAATTGGCCAGCGCGCGCACCCGCAGGTCGATTTGCGCGGTCTTCATCAGGCGCTTGCGTGCATCCCGAATTTGTGTCAGCAGGGCCCGTCCGACCTGGCCGGGACCGATCAGGCCGATCGAAAGCGTCTGCTCCGACAGGTAGAACGCCGAGTGCACCGCGCGCAGCGCACGCGTGGAAACTGCCGCATCGACGGCTACCGATATGTTTCGTTCGGAACTGCCCTGGGCGATGGCCCGGACGTTGACCCCGGCCCGCCCGAGCGCCGAAAACAGACGGCCGGCAACGCCTGGTGATCCGGCCATGCCGTCGCCGACGATCGCAAGCACTTCGATGTCATCGAGCAGCGAGATGCGCTGCAGCTGGCCGGAACCGATTTCGTGCAAAAAGCGCTGGTTCAGCAGTTCGCAGGCGCGCGTGGCCTCCGGGCGCGGCAGCACGCAGCAAATGGAATGCTCGGATGAGCCTTGCGAGATCATGCTGACTGAAATCCCGGCCCGCTGCAGCGTCTCGAAAACGCGTTCGGCGGTGCCCGGCACACCGAGCATGCCGGCACCTTCGATGTTGATCAAGGCCAGCTTTTCAATACACGAGACGCCCTTGACCGGTGGCTGCCCGGAGCCGTGCCGGTCGATCAGCGTGCCCGGCGAGTCCGGTTTCCAAGTGCAGCGAATGCGCACCGGTATCGCGCGCTGCAGCAACGGCGCCAGCGTTTGCGGATGCAGCACGCGGGCGCCGAAATACGCCAGTTCGAAGGCTTCCCGGTACGACAGCTTCGGCACCACTTCGGCCTGCGGCACGCGGCCGGGGTCGGCCGAGAGCACACCTTCGACATCGGTCCAGATATGAACCGCCTCGGCGTCGAGCAACGCGGCCAGAATGGTCGCGGAGAAATCGCTGCCGTTGCGGCCCAGCGTCGTGACGCGGCCGGTATCGTCACGGCAGCTGAAGCCGGTCATCACGATTCGACTCGATTCGGCGGCCGAAAGAGCCGCCAAAGCGCGCCGGCTTTCATCCATCAGCGGCACCGGGCCAAGCTCGCCGCGCTCGATCCGGATGACTTCGCGGGCGTCGACGAAAGCGGCCGGCCGGCCATCGCGCTCGAATACCCCGACAAGAAGCCGGGCCGACCACTGCTCTCCGAGCCCGGCGACCAGGTCCAGCACTTCGGCCGGCAGGCTGCCCAACAGCGCAAGACCCTCGAGCAGGTGCTTCAATTCGGCGAATGAACGCTCCAGCGTTTCGTGCACGCGGCCGTCGAGTTCAAGCGCATCGGCGCAATCGAGGTGGCGCCGGCGCAGCGCTTCAAAGCCGTTTTCCCAGCCAGGCCCGGCGTAGCTGGCGCGGCCGGATGCCGCATGCGCCAGTTCAATCAAGGCATCGGTGGCCTGATACATCGCCGAAACGACGACTGCCTGCTGGCTGTCCTCGATTGAAAGTAAAAGGCTGCCAACGTGCCTGAAGGCTTCGGCATCGGCGAGACTGCTGCCGCCAAACTTGTGAACGACCCAACTCATTTCAATCCTCTGCTTCGATCATCCTGAATCGATCCGCAAAACGCGGGCTCGCGGTCGATCTTAACCGAGGTTTGGACATGTACCTGGTATTGGATGTGTACCTGGATCAAAAAAAATCACGAGTCGATGGACGATCCCGGATTTCAACAAACCCGGTCACCACCCCTTCTGTTGCGGCGAATCGGTGGCGAGCAAGACGGCATAAAAAAACCCGCCGGGATCAGCGGCGGGCTTTTTATCTTCCTGACTGGCGTCGTGTCTCAGTGATCCCGATCGTTCATGCCCGTTCAGGAATTCGGGTGAGTTCCAGAGGCAGGATCGGGCGGGCATCGATCGCTGAAGGCCTCGCCACGCGTCGAACTGAAGCGATCGATGCCCACCGGATCCGGTGTCGAAGGCACAAACTGGAGAGTTGCCGAGACCCGACGCTAGTCAGGTTTATCTTTATTTCCAGCAGATCTGCGCTGAATCCGGGGTCAGTGCTCGTGCTTCCAGCCCAGCGCCTGTGCCTGGTTTTCGAAGCGCTTGTGCGTTTCCGGAACCCAGGCGTCGCCGCCTTCGAGTTCGAAGAAAAACGGCTCGCGCAGCGATTGCTCCGGCAGAATCTGGTTCATGGTGGCGGCCTCGTACAGGCGGCCGTTGAGCATGGTGAAGGCGACCTGTTCGCTTTGGCGGATGTTCTCCAGCGGATTGCCGCGGATCACGACCAGGTCGGCCAGTTTGCCCGCTTCGATGGAACCGATTTCGGCGTCCATGCCGAAGTAGCGCGCGCCGTCGATGGTCGCCCCGCGCAGCGCTTCGAACGGCGTAAAGCCGCCCTGCTCCATCATCCAGATTTCCCAGTGCGCGCCCAATCCGGCAAGCTGTCCGTGCGCGCCGATGACCACCGGCACGCCCTGCTCATTGAGCTCTTTCGCCTCCCGGGCAACGAAGATATGATTGTAATGCTCATCCGGCGCGGTCTGGCGCCGGATCGAGCGCGGGTAGACGATCGATTTGGGCGTGAAGTTCATCAGATGCTCGTTTTCCCAGACCCGGGTGCGGTCGTACCAGTATTCTTCGCCGCTGAGCCCGCCGTAGGCGACCACGAAGGTTGGCGAGTACACCACCTCGGTCTGGCGCCACAGCTGGTCGATATCCGAATAGATATTTTGAATCGGCAGGCTGTGTTCGATGCCGGTATGGCCATCGACAATCTGGGTCATGTTCTGCTCCAGCCGCATGCCGCCTTCGGGCACGACGATCATGCCAAGCTCGCGCGCGGCCTTGAGCACCTGCTGTCGCTGGTCGCGGCGCAGGTAGTTGTAGCTTTTGACCGAAATCGCGCCCTGCTCCTGCTGGCGCCGCACATGGAACAGTGCATCCTCGTAGCTGTCGACGCGGGCCGTCGCGCCCGCTGACAGGCCGGCATACAGGATGCGGCCGGTCGAGAAGATGCGCGGTGCCAGCACTTCGCCGGTGCGCTGCAATTCAGCGATCGAGAAAATGCCCCAGTTGTCGTTGGACGGGTCGTGAATGGTGGTCACGCCAAACGCCAGGTTGGCGTATTGCATCCAGTTCTGGCGCGGCTGAAGCTGGCTGTTGCTCATGGCACCATGGGCGTGCGAATCGATCAGCCCCGGGACCACCGTGTGGCCGTCCACATCAAGCCGCTCGTAACCGGCCGGGATCTCGATGTCCTGGGCGCTGCCAACCGCTTCAATCCGGTTGTCGCGGATCAGGATCACACCGTTTTCGAACACTTCGCGCTGCGAATAGGCATCGCGCATGGTCACGACCCGCCCGCCAACCAGCGCGATTCGGCCCTGGGGCTTGTCGGCGTCGACCGTGAAGCCAAGATCAATGCCCTCGGTTTCCGGTTCCGGCAATTCTTCCGGCGCACCTTCGAGAAAGGCAAACGCCGCACTCAATTCGCGCTGGTAGAGCCTGGAGCCATAGGACCAGCCCAGCGTGTCGCTGTCGGCCGACCAGTGCAACACTTCACCGCCGCGTGCCGACACCTTGCGCACCGGAAACGCGCTGCTTTTGCCGCCAGTCGAGAGCTGCTTGCCGGCCGGGAAAAAAGGTGCCACATAGGCGTTGAAATGTTCGGTGAAGGCCACCCAGCGACCGTCCGGCGAAACCCGGTAACCGGTCACCCATTCGCCCAGCAAGTGTTCGCGCGCGTCCCGGCCGTCGAGGTCTACGCTGTTCAAGGCCAGCCCGCTGCCGTCGACGCGCTCGGTAAACAGGATGCGCTTGCCGTCGCTGGAAAACTGAGGCTCGGAGCCCTTGTCGAGAACCCGTTGCGGTTCACCATCGTCGATTTCGACGCGGTAGAGTCCGGAGCGCTCCGACCAGGTCGGCGAGGTCAGGTAGCCGCCGGTGGTCTTGCGATAGACGACCTGCGTGCCGTCCGGCGAAAACGAAGGTTCGACATAATGGCCGGGCTCGACGGTCAAGGTCCGACCGCGCCCGCGACCGACCGGTCCGATGCGCACCGATCCGAGATCCTGGTCATCGAAGGTGGTGTAGACGACCGACCGGCTGTCCGGTGAAAATGCCGGGTAGAACTCCCAGTGCTCGTCCTGGTTCGTCAATCGACGGCGGTCGCCCGACTCGAGATCGTGTAGCCAGATCCTGCCAAGGGCCTGGTAGACGGCGAGCTTGCCGTCGGGGCTGCGCTGATTCCAGCGCAGCATGTCGACATCCACCTGATCCGGTGCGACATCAGTGGTCTGGCGCAGCGCCGGCTGAATCTTGCGCTGGTCGCTGACGCTGAATTCGATTGCCTGGCGCTCGCCATCAAGGCCGGCCCGGTGCAGTCCTCCCTGGCTCCAGAAAACCAGCGATTTCCCGTCCGGCATCCACGAAAACCCGGCATAGTTGCCGCGGTCGCCACTGGTTTCCTGCATGTCGCGCGAAATTCGTTCGACGACCGTCGTTTCCGCGCCCGACTTGAGGTTTTTGACCATCAGCCGGCTGGTCAGCTCGGTCGGGTTCCGGCGCACGAATGCCAGCAGCTTGCCGTCGGGTGAAGGCACCGGGCGCACCGCACCGCCGGGTCCGGAGACCACGGTTTCGGTCTCGCCGGTTTCGCGATCCAGTCGCCGGATCGCGAAAAGGCCGGTATTGGCATCCTTGTTGTACTGCCACACGCTGCCGCTGGTCATGTCCTGGCTGTAGTACAGATAGCGCCCATCGGGAGAAAACGCCGGTTCGGCAATATTTTTTTGCGATTCGGCGCCGTGCAGGCGTTCAACCAGCTCGACCCCGCCGCCGCCGGAGCGATGGTAAAGCCAGATCGAACCGGCCGGGATCGATCGCCTGGAGACATAGGCCTTGCGCGCGGCGATGTAATTGCCGTCCGGGGTCCAGGCCGGGTTGTGCAATAGCTGCTCGCGCTCGCTGGTGACCTGCTCGAGGTCGCTGCCGTCGACATTCATGGTCCAGACATTCTCGGCACCCGATCGGTCGCTGATAAAGGCGATGCGGGTTCCCTGGGGGTTCATGCGCGGCTGGAAATCCCAGGCAATGCCGTCGGTGATCGATTCGGCCCGACCGCCTTCGATCGGCAGTCGATACAGATCGCCGAGCAGATCGAACACGAGGAAACTGCCGTCGGGGCTGACATCGAGTGTCGACCAGCTGACCTCGCTGGTTTCAATCTGGATATCGCGCCACTCGCCGGGCGGATCCTGGATTGACCATTTTTCTTCTTCGTCCGCCTCGTCGCCGGACTCTTCAGCGTCTTGCGCAGCCGCGAACGCGAGCGGGAACAACAGGAAAATCGATAGCAGGTATTTGGACATCAATAACACCATTCGGGGTTGGGAAAAAGTGCGGTGCGCGCGCGGCAATCCGGCCGATTGTGGCACCAAAAAAACGTATCAGTTCAGGGTTTCTGGTCTTCGTTGGCAATGCCATGCGGCACATGGCCGGTGGCAATCGATTCGCTGGCGCTGTCGCAGTGCATCTGCTGGTCATCGAAAAATATATCGGCGCCGAAGGCACGCAGAAATACGGCCTTGTTCCTGCCGCCCAGGAACATCGACTCATCGATACGGATCCCCCAGGCGCGCAAGGTCAGGATCACGCGCTTGTGCGAGGGCGCCGAGCGCGCGGTCACCAGGGCCGTGCGGACTGGATTTTCATCGACTGGATAAGCCGACTGGATTCTGTGAATGGCTTCGAGCACGGCCTTGAACGGCCCGGCCTTCAACGGCGTCCGGGCCGCTTCGCGCTCGCTCGAAGCAAACGCGTCGAGACCCTGGGTCTTGTATACCCGCTCTGCTTCATCGCTGAAGATCACGGCGTCACCGTCGAACGCAATTCGCAACTGCGGCGACCGGTTTTCGCGCGTGGCCTGCGGCAGGATGGTTGCCGCGGCGTAGCCGGCCATCAGCACCCGGCGCACGTCGTCGGCGTTTGCCGACAAAAAGACATCGGCGCCACACGGCTCGATATAGTTGCTGGGACTGGCGCCGTTGGTGAACACCGCGCGCTCGATGTTGAGCCCGTAATGTTCGATCGAATTGAAGATCCTCAAGCCCGTATCGGCGCTGTTGCGCGACAGCAGAACGATTTCAACACCGGGATGGTCCATGTTGTCATCATTCAGTGCCAACAGCTTTTCGGACAGCGGAAATGCAACGCCTGGCTGGAGAATTTCGTCCTCGCGCTCACGCTGGTAATCGATGTAGGCCTGCAGGCCCTTCTGCTCGTAGATTCGGTGCGTGGAATCCAGGTCGAACAGCGCGCGCGACGAAATCGCAACCACCAACGGTTTGGTTTCGTTGCTGACAGTCATTGACAGGACGTCCGGGAAACGGGGCTGTATCCATGCCCAGACCGCTTCGAAGCCGCTTGCGACCGATGATTCCTGGACTTGGAGGACTTCGGGTCGGTGACGTTTCCCTGCAATCTTGATGAAACCCCGGCCTGTGAACGAGCGCAGACTGGATCACCGGCCTGCCCAGAGGCTGCAGCGTTTACCACGCGGCCGGCCGTTGGCTGGCACAGCATCACGGGAAACAACCCGGAAACCCGAGCCGTAGCGGGCCGGGCCGACTGCATCTTAGTGATCGGCCCGAACTTGATCGGACGGTTTCACGCCAAGCCCGGCAAGCAGGCCGTCGATCGAGGGACGAAGCGACTTGCCGGTATTGGGCAGGCGGCGCAGCACGTGTAGGCCCATTCCGGTTGCGATCACGCTGCAGGCCAGTTCATCGGCCGAACGGCTGCGGTCGAATTCACCCAGGCTCTGGCCGCGCTCGATCACGCCAACCAGGGCCCGCTTGACCTCGTGAACGCACTCTTCCAGCAACGCTCCGATTTCCGAGTCGTCGGTTGAAATCTCGGTTGCGGTTCGGACCATCAGGCAGCCTACCGGCATATCGCAGACGCCGCTGGCAATCACTTCAAGATGGTTTCGAATGGCCTCCGAGGGCCGCAGCGCGGGGTCGGTGATGATGGCAAGCCGACTTTCGACGACATCTTCCCGGTAACGCTTGAGCGCAGACTCGAACAGTTCACGCTTGTTGCCGAAAGTGTCGTACAGGCTTTGTCGACTGATGCCCATGCGGTCCACCAGGTTTTGCATTGAACTGCCTTCGTAGCCCGCTTCCCAGAACTGAAACATGGCCGCTTCCAGTGCCTGGGATTGATCGAAAGTTTTAGGACGCATTGTTCGATCCACTTTTTTTGTATCGCGCAATCATAGCGCACCCCGGCTCAAGTCTGCGTCAAGAAGATTGATCCCCCCCCCGACGGTCATTTTTTCATCGGCTCGCCATCTTCACCACCCTTCCGTCGCGAGGGGTCGTCAGGCTGTGGCGTTTCGCGACCGAGCGCACCGCAGGCGGACTGGCCCTGATTGTCAATAACGGCAGGTGAGGATGCATGAGCGGGCGAAACGCCGCAGATTCGGGTCCTGACGGCGCCGCAGCAGGAAGGGTGGTGAATAAGGCGGGATCAACCGAGAACCTGCAGCCAGCACCAATAATCAGGCCTTGGCCATTGACAGACCAGGACCGGGACTCCGGGAAGCTGGGCCGACATTGCTTTGACGCAACAGCACGCAGGAACTCGATTCTCCGGTAGAATGCCGGTCCTGTTTCGCGTCCAGAACGCGATCGAAGCGAAGGGCCAGCGGCAAAGCCGCGCAGTCAATCCCCCGCTCTCGCGGTCC
>JAVVET010000099.1:0-8220 GCA_032251235.1 Wenzhouxiangellaceae bacterium | reverse complement strand
TAGCCATCGTCCGAATCGTCTGAATTGCCCATGGTTTCCGGCGCAGCTGCGCGCAACGGATCGAGGCCACGGAACTTGCGCCCGAACTCTTTCGATATGCGCTCGAGTTTTGCGGTGTTTTCGATCACCGTGGGCGTGATGAGCACCAGCGTTTCGCTGCGGCTAATGTTGTCGGTCGTGCTTCTGAACAGCGCCCCCAGGCCCGGAATGCGCTGCAGGAACGGTACGCCGCTTCTCGACTCCTGGGTGGTTTCCTCGATCAGGCCGCCGAGCACGATGGTCTGGCCGGACTGAACCGCGACCTCGGTATTGATCTGGCGCGTATTGATGGGCGGATTGCCGCCTTCAATGGCCGGATCGCCGGGCGACGAAACCTCCTGGCTGACGACCAGGTAGACCAGGCCGCCGGGGTTGACGCGCGGCGTGACCTCGAGAATGACGCCGGTGTTGAGAAACTGCGTCGAGCCGAATACTCGGTCGGTGGTACCGGTGAAGCTGGTCGACTGGATCGGCACCTGGGTGCCGACGTTGATGCGGGCATCGGCATTGTTTCTGACCATCAGCGACGGTGCCGAAATCGTGCGCACGTCCGAGATCGACTCCAGCGCAGTGATGGTGGCACTGACAAAGTCGCTGCCGACCGAATCGGCAATCGCGGCAAAGAAGTTCGAGCCGGCGCCGAACTGCAGGTTGCTGGCCTGGGAAGAACCCGCAAAGTTGTCGCCGGGCAGGCCCGGGAAGCCCTCGTCGCCGGGCTGGGAATTGGCCAGGAACCAGGAAACGCCGTATTGCAGCTGATCGTTGAGCGTCACGACCAGCACCTGGGCCTCGATCAGCACCTGCAGGGGCTCTTCGTCGAGCCGCTCGATGGCATTGAGAATCGCATCGTAGTCGCTGGGCGAGGCCTGGATCAGCAACGAGTTGGTTTCCAGCACTGCAGTAATTTGCACTTCACCGTCACCCAGCGTGACCGTGCCGCCGCCGGTACTCGGCGTTTGGCGATCGCGGGCCTGCGGGCTGGTTTCCTGTTGGAACTCGCTGACCGAACTGACTTCGGCCCGCTCCAGGCCCGGCGCCAGCCCGCCCCGGTCTTCCCGGCTGGTGGCCTGGCGGCCACCGCCGCCGGTGGCGCCAAATACGTCGCCAATGTAGCCGGCCAGTACGTCGGCGTCGAGATTCTTCACCTTGTAGACGTAAAGCCGGGCACCGGCCTCGGGACTGGAACGGTCGAGGCGCTTGATCCAGCGTCCGATTTCATCCAGGTAATGCTCGTTGGGGGTAATCACCATGATGGAATTGAGCCGCTCCATCGGCATGATGCGGAACATGCCGGCCAGCGGGCTTTCCTCGGCTCCGCCCAGCGCCATCTCCAGCTCTGCGACCAGGTCGCCCACCTCGACCCGCTCGATCTGAAACAGCCCAACCGACATGCCCTTGAGCCAGTCGACATCGAAGGTCTCGATGATCTGGAGGTAATTCCTGATCTCGGCGCGCGTACCGGCCAGCACGATCAGGCTCCGGGCGTTGTCGGCCGACAGCAGCGCATCTTCGCGCGCGTAGGGCTCGAGCAGGATTTCCATTTGAGTCGGGGAAATGTATTCCAGCGGCACGGCGACGATGTTGTAGCCGCGCTGCAGCTCACCGCCGGCGACCCGCGGGGTCAGGTTGCCGCGCACTGCATCCGCCACCGGCAGCACGTGGAAGCGGTCGTCACGCCAGACCAGCGTGGCGCCGTTCCAGCGCAGCAGCATTTCCAGGATCGGCAGCACCTGGTCGCGCGAAACCGGACGCGCGGTCGAGAATGTCACCTCGCCGGAGATGCCCGGCGCAATCACGTAATTTTCCTGCAGCAGGCTGCCAAGGATGGCATGGATCACTTCCTGGATGCCCTGGCCTTCGAAATTCAGCGTCACCTCGCCTTCGCCGTCGGCCGGTTCCGGCAGACGGTTGGCCGCCTCGCGGTTGATGAACTCACCGCTGCCGGGAAAGGTCTCGGTGCCCTGGAATGCCGCATCGGGATCCAGTTCCGCGTCTTCCGGGCCCAGTTCGATGGGTCCGGAAGGTTCGGACTCGGTGGCCCTGGGTCCCGCCGGAATGCCCGGGCTTTCCACTGCGCGCCGATCCGCGTCGGTGGCGCAGGCTGCGATCAGCGCTAACAGCAGGGGTGCGGCGTACCATCGCGCAAAGACAAGCCGGTTTTTCTTGTTATCCAGTTTCATGCATTTATCCAGTATCTGCAGACATTCGATTTCAGCACGAAACAGGCGCGGAACCGAACACGGTTGTCATCCATCATCTCGTTGCTGCGCGCGACGTTCGGCCTCGGCGCGCAACTGGGCTCGCCGCTCGGCCACCCGCCGCCGGATTTCCTCGGCCCGTTCGCGCGCGGCGTCCTGATCGTCGCCGTTGGCGGCGTTCGCTTGCGCGGCCGGTTCGCTTTGCTCGGCAGGCGACGTGCGCCGGCGGGCGCCGCCGTTGCCGGCAGTCAGCGCCGCGGTTTCGACTTCGAGCTCGAGCTCGGCCTGCTCACCGCTATCGGTGGCAAAACGCACACTGCGGCCGCGAATTTCAGAAATCTTCCAGGCCGACTTGTCGCCGGCCATCGCCATGCCCTCGCGCAACACCAGGGTTTCGTTGCTCGACTGGTCGTTGATCATCGCCAGCCTGACCTCCGGGGTGATGATGATGCCCGCGACCTTGGCATCCAGATCCGGAATTTCCAGCTCGGGCTCGGATTCGGCAAGCAGCTCGTCGGGTTCGCCGTCTTCATCCATTTCGACCACCGGCAGGCGCCGCGACTCGAAAAAGACCGGTCGTTCGGTGATCGCGGCAAATTTCGACAATTCGCCAAGGTCGAGGTCTGCCGCGGCGACGGTATCGGGCAACCCGCTGCCGTCCCCGGCAGGTTCGATCGATGCGACATCGACGCGACCCAGCAGCGCAAAGCTCAGCAGCCCAACCACTACAACCAGCCCGATCGCGCCGACCAGCAGCACGCTGAGCAGGTTGGTTTTGGGATCAAGCCGGGCCATTACTGTTCCGCTCCGGGCTGATCGAGATAGCCGTACATATCGAATCGAATGTCGAGCTGGCCATATTGCTGTCCGCCGCGGCGATCGCGCTGACTTTCGGTCATGCGCTGGTTGATCATCAGGTTGTCGACAAATACCAGCGGCACCGAACTTTCCATTTCGTGCAGGATCCTGACGAAATCGTCCAGCGGACACTGCATGCGAACGCTGACGCGAACCGACTCGAAGCGCTCCGGCTCATTTGCACGGCGCGGCGAAGTATTGGTCACCTGGCACAGCTGCGCATCGTCGGCGTGGCTGGCGACCCAGTCGCGCAGCGATCGGATCAACTCGGCGGCCGCGATATTGAAATCCGAGCCGGACAAAAACAGCGCGCTGTCCATACGATCTTCGCGCAAGGCCTCCAGGCGCGCCTGCAGCGGGCCGCGCTGCTCGACACTGGCCTTGAAGCGGCCAATCTGCTGTTCGAGCCGACCGATCTGGTCGCCGACGGCAACGTGGCGCACGATAAACCAGTGAAAGAACACCATGTAGACGACGATCACGGCCACCAGCAACAGGCCGATCGCCAGCGGCCTGGATTGACTCTGGTCGGGCAACAGTTTCATTGATCGGTCCCGGATGCATCGGGATCCATACCGATCTGGTCACCGCCGACCACGCTGGCCATGGTCGTGAAACGCTCCTTGCCGGTGACCGGGTCGATATTGATGGTACCGCGAATTTCCGGCGACGCCAGCATTTCCGACTCGTTGAGCAAGCCGACGATGCGCTGCGATCCGTCGGCCAGGCCCTGGATGGTCAGATCCTTGCCTTGCAACTGAAACCGCTGCAGCCAGATGTCCTCCGGCAGCAGCCGGGTGACCTCGTCGAGCAACTCGATCGTTGCCGGTTGGCTGGCACGGCGCTGCGACAGGTAGTTAGCCGCCAGCAGCGAATCCTGGAGCTCCTGCTGAAGCTGCGTGACCTGCAGCGCCTCGGCGCGCAGGCTGTCGGCGCTGGCCTGGAGCTCGGAAAGCGTGCGCTCGCGCAGAATCAGCGATTGCATCATGACCAGGCCCAGGGCCACGATCAAACCCAGGCCCAGCAGCGCATTGAAGCGCGCGCGGGCATGTACATAGTGCGGACGACGCGGCTCGGGCAATAAATTGAAGCCTTCCGGTCGCGGCGGCTGGTCGTCGGCCAGGCTGTCGACCACGTGCACGGTCATGCCGATCGACCGCAGTCGATCCAGGCAGGTATCGACGGTCTCGTTCGGCACAATCCGCAAGTCAACCCGGATCCGGCCATGCGCCGGGTCGTGCTCGGCGACGCGGTGATCGAGCATCACCTGATCGGCACGAAACGGCGAGAGCTGGTCGAGTTGAAAGCGCAGTGCCTCGGACAGGTTGCTTTCCACGGCGGCCGGCAATTCCACCGGCAATTCAAGATACTGGTCTTCGTGCAGGCACAGCCGAATCTCGGGTTGACCGTCCTCGAAGCCGGCCACGATCGTGCGCCAGCGCTCGCGCAAAAGCTCCAGGTCCTCACCGGCGCCGAACACGTCCATCAACTGCGGCGTATCGTCGGCGCGCCAGATGCGCAGATCCCCGCCCCCGCTGGCGGCCGGCACGATCCAGAGTTGCGGCTTGGCCGGCATCAGGCAGCGACGCAGACCCGGCGGCATCAATTCGCCCAGCTCGCGGCCCCACCAGGCAAAAAACGCCGGCAACGGCGTGGCGCGATAACGCTGCCTGATCGGTTCGCGAAATTTATCAGCGATCTGCTGCATCATGGGTACGGTCTTGGCCTTGTGATTCGGTTTTGTTTTCTTTCCAGCGCACGATACGGAACGGCCGGCCCCGGCTGTCGGTGCCAAGTCGGATGGTTGCCTCGATGACGCTCCACGTGCCGCTGTCCAGCGTTGCACGACTGACAATGGTATGCGTTAAACCGCCGCCGCGCTGGTTGACAAGCGATCCGTCGGGCAGCATCAACTGCATCTGCTCTGCCGGATGATACTGCGAGCGCTCCTCGATAAACAAGCTTGCCGCCTCGGCATCCATGTCCGGCAGCGTTTGAAGCACACTGGCCGGCGCAAACGCCGGGTTGAACGTGGCGCGTCCGGAATGGACAGTTAAACTGGCCTCGATACTGCGAAAAAGTTCCCAACTCATGCCGATGACCTGCTGCAGTTCGTCGATCGAGCCGAACGGCGCGTTGGCCGGCCCATACGGATAGCCGGCCTGCTGGTACTCGCCGATTTCGGCGCCGAGCATGCGGGTTTCCTCGTCGGCATCGATCCAGTCCTGGATCGCCTCGGTCATCATCTCCGACTCGCGCTCGTCAAGCCCAACTGAAAGAAACAGGTTGATCAGCAAATCCGGCGTGCCCTGGGAGGCGGCGTTGACGTCGATCAAGCCGGTCTCGTCGGTCATCCGGAGCTCGACGCTGGCATCGCCGAAATCGAATACATACGGCCGGCCGTCGGCCACCCAGCGCGTTTCCATATCCGGGTTGCGCAACTCCACCACGGCGCGATGCAGGCCGGCCTCGGCCGCGTAGCGAGCGTCGGTCACATCGAAAAGAAACCGCGATTGCATGGTTTCGGTGCGCGCCAGCACCGCAAAAGTGCCGATGATGATAGTCAGCAGCGCCAGCATCCAAAGCACGATGATCAGCGCAATTCCGTTGGCGCGGCGCGGCATTGGCTTCACCGCTGGATGCTGCGGTCGCGAAGCATCAGGTCCGAGGCCCGGGTGCCCGGGCCGATGGTCTGCTGCAACTGGCGCGAGGCGCCGGAGTCCTGGATCACCGGGGTCGCCAGCGTCGGCCAGGATACGCGGTTGCCGCTTTCCAGGTCCATGCTCAGCGTCACCGCCAGCGGAACCCGAGAAGGATCTTGCCACTGCGTGTCCCAGAAAACCTCCTCGCCGTCTTCATCGAAACCGAGGAACTCGAAGGCAATATCGCCGACATCTTCGAGCAGGGTGATCGGCGCCTGGACTTCCAGGTCGCCGGGCTCGTATCCGTTGAGCATGGCAAACGCAAACACCAGGTCCATGCCGCGCTGGCCGCGCTCGAGCCGCAGTTCCTGCACGTAGGGACCGCCGAAGCTGAGATAGCCCGGCATCGGCGCCACGAAGCGGATCCGGTCGCGTTCGCCTTCGAAGCGAATTTGCGATTCGTCGCTCTCCTCGATGATCAGGGGCTTGGCCTGGCCAATCTGGCGGCGCACGAACTGGTGCACGACGCGCAGGCGGTTGGTTTCCTCGATCAGCTCGCCGCCCGACGTGGTCGCACGCACGCCGGCCCGGAAGCCACCGTAGGCCATGGCCATGATCATCGCAATCAGTGCCGTGGCCAGCATCAGCTCAATCAAGGTAAAGCCGCCGACCGGCTGAACATTGCGCCGGGCCCGATTCATCCGGCACCTTCCTGGCGCTCGGCGTAGAAACGATCGACCGAGCGCAGAGTTTCGAAGCGCGCCGAACGCTCGCCGAGCCCTTCGCCCCAGTAAATCGTCAGCGCCACGTAGTACAGATCGATCGGCAGTTCATCGTAGGCGACGCCGCGATCATCCTCGACGAAGTAAGGCTCGATATCCATTTCCCAGCGATAACGATCGTCGATTTGCCCGCTGCTGCGGCCCGGCTGCGGCAACTGTTCGATGCCGACCATGTCCAGCTGGGTCTGGGCGATCAGCGCGGCCTGGGTAAAATCGCCCGAGCGGCGGGTATTGCTGATCGAAGTGCTGAGAATCTGCAGCATGATCCCGAACAGCACCGCGAAGATCGCAAACGCGGCCATCACCTCGATCAGCGTAAAGCCACGCTGGACACGCAAGCCTGGAATGCTCATCGCCCGTCCTCGGGTGGATCACGGCTGATTTCGCCGGTCAGCCAGCCAACTGTTACATACCATTTACGCTCATCCACGCTCAAGGTGATGCTGCCGCCAGTCGATGCACCGTCGGGATAGAACCGGATGCCGCCGGCGTTTTCACCAGTCAACTCCGAACGCGCCGTGCTCAGCGTGATATCCAGCCCCTCGGGCAGCGCCTGGGCTTCGCGACTGGCAGCCTGCCAGCTGCGATTTTCGGCATCCACCGTAAAGACCTGCTCGGAACGCTGGATCACCGCCTGGCCGCGCGTATGGCGCAGGCCGGCAACGACTTCGCGCACCTCGTTGCGAATTTCGGCCGCCCCGACCGAGCGCCGGATCGAGGTGCCGACCAGGCCGAACAGCCCGACCGCCAGGACCATGACCAGCATGAGCTCGATCAGACTGAAGCCCGGGGGCACCGGCGAGCGCGTTCTCAGGCCAGAAACCGAACGCGGCCACGGGCAGTCAAAGGTCAGCCGATTCATTGATCCCAGTTGTTGACGTCGCGATCCGGCCCTTCGCCGCCCGGGGCGCCGTCGCGGCCATAGGAGGAGATATCGGCACTGTTGGCGCGCTGTTCTCCGGGAAAGCGGTAGGAATAGGCATTGCCCCAGGGGTCATTGAGGTTCGAATTGTTGATGTAGGGCCCGTTCCAGTTCGACACGTTGCCAGGCCTCTCGACCAGTTCACGCAACTCGCGCGGTGCCCGGCCGGTGTCGAGATAGAACTCGTCGACCGCCATCGAAATTCGCTGCACCTCGGCGACCGCCGTGCGCGACTTGGCGTCCTCGCCGCGACCCATGATATTGGGCACGACCAGGCCGGCGATCAATCCGAGGATGACCAGCACGACCAGCAATTCGATCAGGGAAAAGCCCTGGCTTGAAGATTTCATATTCATGACCTGCATTTTTTGCTCCAATTCAACCTTGTGACAACATTCGCGGAAAACATTTCCCGCAACCGTCTGTTTACTGATTTTCTGTTTACTGATTCATCTTCGATGCTCCGCCCGGCCAGGCAATCGGGAACATTGCACACCTGGCATGCCTGCCGTCGACTCCTGCCTTCAAGCCATACCGGCCGCGCCGGGCCGGGCCGGGCCGGGCCGGGCCGCCGGCAGGCTGTCGGATTCAACGCTGGCCGATTGCCTGAAAACCCGACCGGGCCGGGTTTCCCGCTCTTTTTTTTGTTCACCAGGCGCATGTTTGGCCTGACACGGAAAATCCGGTGCCGGTCGGCTTTCCCTCAGCGATCTTCGCTGAGGGGAAGCCGGTTGGAGTCAGATTTTTTGATCTTTTGAGGCGAATAGTGGGCCTATTTA
>JAVVET010000098.1:0-8237 GCA_032251235.1 Wenzhouxiangellaceae bacterium | reverse complement strand
GCTGGCGCACGCGACTGCGGCCCAGAACAGGCCGGTCCGGATCGTCGGTCGTCGAGCCGCGTGCCCGGGAAACGCCAAACCAGCCTTCATCAATCTAAGGCGCATAAATATGCACTTTGTCTTCGGCAAGATTCATTGTAAGCATGAAGTTGCGCATCACCTCAAAGCCGAGGATGCCGTCACCGCCGAATTTTTCGGTGATGCGTGATGCGCCGTAATGTCGTTCGTCGATTTCGTCATGCGCGTAGGCGGCCACGAAGCCGCCCAGCTGGTAGCCGCCGATATCGAGTGAACCCAGGTGCAGCGGCTGCAGGTCCGAGCGTACCGTGACGCCCGTCTTCTCTGCGTTTTCAATGCTGATCGGGCTTTGTGCCCAATCGTGTTTAGCCACGCTGCGGCGATGCACGAGGCACAAGCCGTCGTTGCTGGTATCCAGCGACATCCAGACTCGCTTGCCGTTGATCCGGGCTTGTACCATAAGTTGGTCGAAGCGGCCTCTGCGGGTTTTCAGGTTGCCTTCGAAATCAGCGCTGTCGGTTGGCATCACCCTGAGTTTGCGACCGGGGTAGTCGATCTGGACGACCATCATTTCGAGCAATGGCCGACCAATCACGATGCCCACGCCGGGCGCCGACATGACCACGACCCGTTCCATGTCGATCGGTGTTCCGGCCAACTCCATCTTGAATGTTTCGGCAATCGGCAAGGCCTCGCCGCCACCGGCGTCGACGAGCCGAACCGACTCTTCGGTGGTGCCAATGCCGGCCTGCCGGGCAAATTCGGCCGAGATTGCATTGGCTGAAAATCCGGTATCGAAAATCGCGATCGTCGACTGGCCGTTGATGGCCACCTCAATGGCGGGGCGGTCCTGGCCGGCGGCAAACGGCATCCAGCCGGCCTCGTCGGCTTGCTGAGCCGGCACTGTCGTGGCTGCAAGTGCCGCGGCGGCGGCCATCAATACACTAAATGCTTTTGCGTGCGCCGCTCGCCCGGCCCGGGCACCGGAAACTTGAATGGATTTGAACATGCTCGATCTCCGTCTAAAAAGCAACATGGGTACCCAGGCTTATGGCTTTCCCGGGGTCGATCGGTCAAGCCCGGTAGGCTACTGGCATCCCTTTGGCCAGCCAGCTTAGCATCGACGGATTGTATTGCTCAAGCTTTGGCCTGGGTTGACAGGCCCGGGTTGGACACGGCGCATGCCTAGCAGCCTGTCGGACTTAACGCTGATCTGTTGTTGATGTACTGCCGCGGAAAAGCCGGATTGGGCCAGATTTGCCGCTCTTTATCGTTTAATAGGCCGACTATTCGCCTCAAAAGATCGAAAAATCTGACTCCACCCGGCTTTCCATCGCTTTGGAACGGTCAAGTCCGACAGGCTTCTGGCTGACAAGACCGCTCAGGCGGTCAGCAGCCGGCGGTTGAACTCCGCTCGCTGCGGGTCGGGATCGGCCAGCGCGGGCATGCAGTCAAGCTGCCGGATGTAGTCTTCGGGAAAGCCGTGTTGTCGCGCGCCGGTCATCACGAACTCCTTGTACCAGTCGAACGGTTTCAGGTCGGGGTTGGTGATCAGCGCGCGATAGCTGTGTGCCTCGACCGGCTCACCGCGCAACAGCACCGTGGCGGTGCAGGCCTGGTAGCCGGTGCCGAGTTCTTCGGCGTGGTCCAGGTGGTGCCATTCGCCGACATCGATCGAATACACGGCGCCCAGCACCTGGTGGCGCGATTGGCCGGTCGCGACGATATCGCATTTGCCGGTATCGTCGATGCCGTGCTTGTGCCAGTACAGCCGGTGGCCCGACAGGATCGCGTTGCCGATCAGGCGCGCCGAGGGTGTGCGCGCCTTCAGGCGAGCCGGCAGCAGGTTGGAGCCATAAGCGAAATACAGCCGGGTCTTGCTCATCGGCAAGCTTTGTTCATCAGGAGTCGAAACGGTCGCGATCATGCTTGCGGTGAAAATCGAGCGCGGGGCCAATCGGTACCACGCCGCTGGGGTTGATGGTTTCATGGCTGGCGTAGTAGTGCAGCTTGACGGCGTGCATTTCGACAGTCTCGGCAACACCCGGGTGCTGGTAGAGTTCCCTGAGATAATTCGACAGGTTGGCGTAGTCGTCGATGCGCCGGATGTTGCACTTGAAGTGGCCGACGTAAACGGCGTCGAAGCGGATCAGCGTCGTGAACAATCGCCAGTCGGCTTCGGTGATCTGCGAGCCGCACAGATATCGGCTATGCGCCAGTATTTCTTCCAGCTGATCGAGCGTTTCGAACAGCGGGATCACTGCTTCCTCGTAGGCTTGCTGGGTGGTCGCAAAGCCTGATTTGTAGACGCCGTTGTTGACCTTGTGATAGACGAGCTCGTTGATCTCCTCGATACGATCCTGCAGCTCGGCCGGGTAGTAGTTGCCTGGTTTTGCGCCGAGCCCGTCGAATGCCGAGTTCAGCATGCGGATGATCTCGGCCGACTCGTTGTTGACGATGGTATTGTTCTGCTTGTCCCAGATGACAGGCACGGTCACCCGCCCGGTGTATTCGGGTTCGGCGGCGGTATAGACCTGGTGCAGATATTGTGCATCGTGGATCGGGTCCGGCGCGACCTTGTAGCCGGGCTCGAACGTCCAGCCCTTGTCCTTCATCAGCGGGTTGACCACCGAGATCGGCAGCATCTTTTCCAGGCCCTTGAGCTTGCGAAAAATCAGCGCCCGGTGGGCCCACGGACAGGCGTAGGCCACGTACAGGTGATAGCGCCCGAGCTCGGCCTTGAACCCGCTCTCGCCGCTCGGCCCGGCCGAGCCATCCGGCGTGATCCAGTTGCGGAAGGCCGATTCCGAGCGCTTGAAACGCCCGCCGGTGGATTCGGTGTCGTACCACTGGTCGTGCCATTTTCCGTCGATCAACAAACCCATTTACGTCTCCTTGAAAAATGTCGCTTCATCGTCGTGTCGGGCGAGAAAGGCAAAGGGCCTTCCGATGGACTGGGACCGGCGCCTGAAGGATTTGGTTTCAAGTGTAACAATCTGGCGGCAAAGCCGCCATAAGAACCCCTGCCTTGCCGGCTGCGGCATTTGCCGCATTGGTAGCGGCCTGGAGCCGGTCTGAATTTCCGAAATGCTATTGCTAATGCCCAAGGCCGTGAGCGTCGCCGTCAGCGCTGAATCTGCAGCGCCAGGGTGGGGAAAGGGCTCCCAGGTGTGGCAGATGCCGAGGCCTTCTGCCGATACAGTGGCGAACCGTTCAGCCAGTTCCGGCGGCTGTATTGTGCTTTCCCTGCTGCTCGATGACGCGTCCGACCGCTTCGGCGGCGAGCCGGCCGAACAGCGCGTAGCTGTTCTCCGATGGATGAAAGCCGTCGGCCGAGAAGCTTTCTGGGTCGGCCACGAAGTCCAGCGGAATGTGGGCCACGCGCGGAAATGCGTTCGATTCTTCGCGCAATACGCTGTCGAACTGCCGGGCGCGCATGCCGAATACCGCGCGCAGCGGCTGGGGCAGGGCCGGGAAGCGGTTCATCGGCGGCAGACCGGCCACGGCGATGGCAGCTTCGGGCCAGCGATTGGACAGCGCTTGCAGCAGAATGCCGATGTCCCGGCACCAGCGCTCGATGCCGTGTAGCGAGATGATGTCGTTGACGCCGGCCGAGACGAGAATTGCCTCGAAGGGCTGATCCGGGATTCGCGGCAGCAGCGTTTCGGCGATCGATCGGCTGGTCAGTCCGATTTTGCCGCAGGCCTTCCAGGCCACCGGTACTTGCAGAGTTTGGGCCAGGCTTTCTGCGGCCTGGCCGATCAATGCCTTTTCGACGGTACCCGCGCCGACGCCGGCGATGATCGAATCGCCAATGCCCAGCAAGCGCACAGCGGGTGAACCCTGTCCGGCTTCGCCCTCGGTCGCACCGCTTGGGGCCGGAAACCGGGGCGCGGTCTTGCGCACCCACAAGGCCTGCGGGAACAGGGTCGCGATCAGGCCGCCAAACAACAGATCCCGGCCGGTCATCGATTGACCATCAAGGGCTTTTGCCTGGTCATTCCGCGCTGTCGCCGCGATCGCTCAGCGCACTTCGTGCCACCGCGTCTGCCGGCCGGCCAGGTAGATGACCCGCTGGCCGTCGAAATACGCGCTTTGCTCGAGCTTGATCTGCACGTGCTGGCCGCCCCAGGCCTGTAGCGGCATCGCCACGTTGCCTTCGATGGCATAGGCGGTGTTCGGGTGCAGCGGCCAGTCGCCGGTATCGGCAATGGCGCCGGGCTTGTCCCACATGCCGATGCCCGTGCCCGGCGCGTGTCCGACGAAGCCGATTGGGTGGGTATAGATGTTGAAGGCCCACGGCTGGTCGGCCATGGCCTGCTGTGCGGCCTCGAGAATTTCATTGCCGCTGCGGCCGGTGACGAACTGGTCGGTGAGCAGGTCCTGCCAGCGGTTGCCTTCGGCCAGTGCGTTCTTCAAGCCAACCGGCACATCGCGCTCGCCGGCCTGGAGCACGTAGCCCATTTCCTGGGTGTCGGTGCACAGTTTCAGGTAGCAGATGCCGACGTCGGTGTGCAGCACATCGCCCCGATGGATCAATCCTTCGCTGCCGCAAAACGGTGAATCGGCGGTGCAGTCCTGGCCCGGGCGCTGGACGTCGACGTAGGGCATGAACCAGATCGGCAGGCCAAGCGACTCGAAGCGTTGCCGAATGAACCAGGCGACATCGTCGGTGGTCGTGGCCCCGGGCGTGATGACCCGGTTGGAAAAGGCCTCGGCAATGACCCCGCGGGCCAGCGCGACGACGTGTGGGTAGACCTCCAGTTCGGCCTCGCTGCGCGTCTCCATCCAGCGTACGACCAGGTTCTCGGCCGACACGATCCGGTCCTCGAAGCTTTCGGGCAAGACTTCCATCAGGCGCTGCTGCAGGCCGTGGGTCAGGCCGTCGGCTTCCGGCCAGGTGCGCGAGACATTGATGCCGATATGGGCCGGGTTGCGCTCGGCGATCAGCTCGCCGAGTGCGAACCACTGCTCATCCAGGTCGCCGCCGGACCATTCGCTGTGATAAGGCTCGCCCAGCGGGTAGCGATTGACGCTGAGGAAATCGACGCTGCCGTCGGTATTGCGGGCAAAGATCAGCATGGTGGTGCGCCGGGCGGCCAGCGACGGCTGCGGCACCAGCGTGAAGTAGACCGGGTCTTCGGCATACTCGCGATTGAGCACCAGCCACAGGTCGATGCCGGTTTCGGCCATCAGCCGCGGCAGCAGGTTTTCAAGCCGGTCGGCCAGCATCGAGTTTTCCGGTGCCACGCGGTCGCGCGGCGCCAGCACGGCCGCACCGGGTTCGACCATGCGGCCCTGGCCAGGTGCATTATCATCGGCATTCGAAGCGGCGGCGAACAGTCCGGTCAGCAAGCAGATTGCGACGGCGGGCATGAGTTTCATCATTCGTCTCTCTCGATTTTCGGTCCGGTGTTTCTCGATGTTCGATCAGGCGTCGCTGTCGGCCGGCTGCTCGGTTTGCTGCTCGGTTTGCTGCGAGGCGCCGTCGTCCTGTGCGGCATCGTCGGGCTGTGCCGGGTCTTCGCCATTACCGTCGCCTGGTTCTTCCGGCTCAGCCGGTTCGGGCTCGGGCGGCGGTTCGACCAGTTCGCGGTATTCGCCTTCGGTCAGGCCGGAGGCGGTCTGCAAAAAGGCGACCACCTGCCAGGCTTCATCATCGCTCATGCGGTCTTTGCCGCGCGAGGGCATGGCCGACATCTTGATGCCGTTGCGGATGGCCCAGAATGCCGCGGCCGGGTCCGGCTTGCCGCGCGTGAGCGCCGGCGGGCGCGGGTCGAAACTTGCCGACGGCGGCCTCCCCGGGCGTCCGTGGCAGCCGGCGCAGGACTGGTCGTAGCCGATCGCGCCGGCCCGGATCATCCGGGCATCGGCCAGCGGCGGTACTTCGAGCCGGGCCGCGCGCCGTTCGATGGAATGTTCCCTGAGCGTTTCCAGGTACCAGTGGGTGATCGGGTTGTGACCGGTGCCGACGGCGATATCGTAAAAGCCGCTGTAGGCATAGGCAATGGCGCCGCCGATGAGGATCACAGCCAGAATCAGTGTGGTTTTCAGAAATCGTGCAATGGCTTTCACGCGGGTTCCCCGGTTTCTTGTTGACCCAATACTAGCCCGGAACCCGCCGGCTCGCCACGACCGCTAATCGAAGCTGGCCTGTCGGGGCGCGGCGAATCAGAACGAAGTTTCCAATGACTGCGTTATGCTGACCCCCCGTGACTGTTGAGAATCGTCGATGACC
Organism: Wenzhouxiangellaceae bacterium; assembly: GCA_032251235.1. GTDB lineage: Bacteria > Pseudomonadota > Gammaproteobacteria > Xanthomonadales > Wenzhouxiangellaceae. The sequence continues at coordinate 1,981 of JAVVET010000098.1, read as the reverse complement.
CATTGGACCGCTGTTTTGATCGCGCTGGCTTTTCTGGCCTATGCCCTGGCCAGTCGTCGATTGTCCAACTCGATCGTGACCGGGCCGATGCTGTTTGCCGGCTTAGGCCTGTTGATCGGCCCGCAGGCGCTGGGCTGGGTCGAGATCGGCGTGTCCAACGACGCAATCCGGCTGCTGGCCGAGATTACGCTGGTGGTGGTGCTGTTCACCGATGCGGCCCACATCGATATCAAGGTTTTGCGCCAGGCCCGCAGCCTGCCGTCCCGCATGCTGCTGATCGGCCTGCCGCTGACGGTCGTGCTGGGTACGCTGGGCGCGCTGGGCCTGTTTCCACACTGGACGCTGTGGGAGGCGGCATTGCTGGCCGCCATTCTCGCGCCCACCGATGCCGCGCTGGGACAGGCAGTGACCGAAAACGAAAGCGTTCCCGAACGCATTCGAAGCGCGATCAGCACTGAAAGCGGCCTCAACGACGGCCTGGCCTTGCCGCTGGTGCTGCTGTTCGCGGCGCTTGCATCCGGAGCATCGGACGCTGGCTCGGCCCACTGGGTCGAGTTGATCGGCCTGCAGATCCTGCTCGGGCCGCTGGTCGGCGCAGGCCTGGGCTTTGCCGGCGGCCGGCTGATCGGCGTGGCCCACGCGCGTGGCTGGATGAGCGAGTGGGCCGAGGGTATCGCGGCCATGTCGATTGCGCTGGGCGCGTTCGTGCTGGCCGAGGCGGTTCACGGCAACGGCTTTCTGGCGGCGTTCGTCGGCGGGCTGGCCTTCGGCAAGGCGCTGGGCCGAAGCTGCCGGTTTTTGTTCGAGTTCCAGCAGACCGAGGCGCACATGCTGGTTTTGGTCACCTTTGCCGTGGTCGGGGCGATGCTGCTGCCGGCGGCCATGGAGCATTTTACGGTGCCCTGTTTCCTGTTCTCCGTGTTCGCGCTGACCCTGATGCGGATGTTGCCGATCGCGCTGAGCATGACCGGCCTGAAACTGGGTGCGCACACGGTCGGCTTTCTCGGCTGGTTCGGGCCGCGTGGTCTGGCCTCGGTGCTGTTCGTGCTGGTCATCATGCAGGGCATCGAACTCGAGCGCGAAGGCGAATTGCTGGCCGCCGTGGTGCTGACGGTGGGCTTGAGCATCATCCTGCACGGCGTCAGCGCGGCACCGTGGGCGAAATACTATGGTCGTCTTCACGGTCAGTCATCCACAGACCGGGGCCAGTCATGAACATCGCGCCGCCGCGTGCCGCGTGCCGCGGTCATGCGCCGGATGGTTGCATAACCGGGCCGGCAAAGTCGACCGAATGAAAATCATGATCGAACGGCAGGCTGGTATTTGACGGCATGTCAATCGAAATTTGGAAATGAACAATCTGCAGCGCCACTATTGATCAAGCAACAGTCATTAAACTGGCTGTCAAAATGACCGACTAAAACCAGGAGATCCACCATGACGATGAACGAAAAGCAGAAAGCCTTGTGCAAAGGCCATGAATATGATTTTTCCGACCTCAAAGCACTGTTCGTCAACTGCACGCTCAAGCGCTCCAGCGAGTTCTCGCATACCGAGGCCTTGATGAAGGTCTCGCAGGAAATCATGGACGCCAACGGCATCGGCACGGAGATGGTCCGCGCCGCCGACCTGACGCTGCCGGCCGGGGTCTACCCGGACATGCGCGAGCACGGCTTCGAGCGCGACGACTGGCCGGAATTGTCGAAGAAGGTGATGGGCTCGAACATCCTGGTCGTCGGCACGCCGATCTGGCTGGGCGAAGAGTCGTCGGTGTGCCGGGTTTTGATCGAGCGCTTGTACGCCGAATCCGGCAAGCTCAACGAAAAGAACCAGTCGGTCTATTACGGCCGCACCGGCGGCTGCCTGATCACCGGCAACGAGGACGGCGTCAAGCATTGCGCAATGTCCATCCTGTATGCCCTGCAGCACCTGGGCTACACGATCCCGCCGCAGGCCGACGCCGGCTGGATCGGCGAGGCCG
>JAVVET010000097.1:0-8282 GCA_032251235.1 Wenzhouxiangellaceae bacterium | reverse complement strand
TCGATGACGTTGACCGCCAGGCCGCCGCGCGAGGTTTCCTTGTACTTGGTCTTCATGTCGCGGCCGGTATCGCGCATGGTCTTGATGACCCGGTCGAGCGAGACGTGGTGCTTGCCGTCGCCGGCCATGGCCATGCGGGTGGCGTTGACGGCCTTGACCGCGCCCATGGCGTTGCGCTCGATGCATGGGATCTGGACCAACCCGCCGACCGGGTCGCAGGTCAGGCCCAGGTTGTGTTCCATGCCGATCTCGGCGGCGTTTTCGACCTGGTCCATGGAAGCGCCCAGCGCCGCGGCCAGGCCGCCGGCGGCCATCGAGCAGGCCACGCCGACTTCACCCTGGCAGCCGACTTCGGCACCCGAGAGCGAGGCATTTTCCTTGTAGAGAATGCCAATGGCCCCGGCGGTGAGCAAAAACTCGAGGATGCCGTCGTGGCTGGCCGAATCGACGAAGCGGCGGTAGTAGTGCAGCACCGCCGGGATGATGCCGGCCGCGCCGTTGGTCGGTGCCGTGACCACGCGTCCGCCGGCGGCATTCTCTTCGTTGACGGCCAGCGCGTAGAGGTTGATCCAGTCCAGGCTGTCGAGGTCTTCGCGCTGGGCGCGCTGCTTGAGCCTGGCGTAAAGCCTGGGCGCGCGCCGCGGCACTTTCAGACCGCCGGGCAGCTGGCCTTCGCTTTCGATGCCGCGCTGGACGCAGTCCTGCATCGCCTGCCAGATGGTCGAGAGCCGGTCGCGAACTTCCTGTTCGCTGCGCCAGACGGTTTCGTTGGCGAGCATCACCTGGCCGATGCGCAGTTCCTTTGCATGGCAGATTTCGAGCAACTGGTCGCCGCTTGAAAATGGATACGGCAGCGCAGTCTGGTCGGTTACGATGCGGTCGGCGGCGGCCTCGTCGGGGTTGACAACAAAGCCGCCACCCACCGAATAGTATTCGCGCTTGACCAGCACCCGGCCGTCGCCATCCAGGGCCTGGAAGCGCATGCCGTTGGAGTGATACGGCAGGGTCTGGCGCTTGTGAAAGATCATGTCGCGGCGTAGGTCCACGGCCAGTTCCCTGCGATTGAGGATGGCGACCTTGCCGGTGGCGAAGATGGTCTTGATGCGCTCGCCGATCAGGTCGGGGTCGACCTGGTCGGGCATGGCACCTTCCAGGCCCAGCAGCACGGCTTTGTCGGTGCCGTGACCGCGGCCGGTATGACCGAGCGAGCCGAACAGCTCGAGCTTGAGCTTTTCGACGCTGGCCAGCACACCTTCGCGCTCCAGCGTGCGTGCAAACAGGCAGGCGGCCCGCATTGGCCCGACCGTATGCGAACTGGACGGGCCGATGCCGATCTTGAACAGGTCGAAAATACTGACAGCCATGATTTTTTAGTTACCTGCTCGGGCCAAGGGTTCCAGTCGGCATTATGCAATGCCGTTGCCGCGCCTGTCGGGTTTTGCTGCGTATGGAGGCTCGGGAGCCTGCGCCGTAGAAGCTGTCCGGTCTGCCATCACGTTTTCACAAGGCTCTCGCGTCGAAGTCGAGCTTGTAAAGGTGGCTTTGCCGACCGACGCACGCCAACTGCTCGATGATCCAGCCGGTTGCCCGATACCGCCGGGCGCGGTCGGCGACAGGGTCTCCTTGATGTCGCGGTATTCGCCCAGTGCGCCGGTTTCGGCGGTCTGGAACAGATGGTTCAGGCCGAACAGTTCCGTTCGCAGGCCCCGGGTCGCGTGATGGCCGTCCGGAGCCGGCGCCTTGATCGCGCGCTTATAATGCGGCCTGGGTCACTGGAGATTTCCATGACGATTCGGTTGGTATTTGCGCTGGCTGTGGGCCTGGCGGTTGTTGGCATCGCGCCTGCCGGTGCTACGCAGACCGAGCGCCCGGGATTCGAAGACGCAGCGCCGGCGGGCGAGACGGGTTTCGATTGCGGCGACCTGTTCTACGATGACGGCACGCCCGAGGACGCGATTTTCTTCGGCGGCGGCCAGGCCGGCGAGAGCGATCATTTTCTCGGTGTACGCTTTGAACTGGCGGACTTTTCCATCGTGCCCGGCAGCGTTGCGCTGACCGGTTTCTGCGTTTCCAACCAGCTTGATCTTTCGGCTTTCGGCGGCCCGTGGCCGAACGAGGTGGTCGTGGTTCGCGATCTTGACGGGCTGCCCGACCTGGACCATCCGCAACGCCAGGCGACGATGCTGACGGGTGACGGACGCGGCGCCTTCGAACTGCAATTTGAATCGCCGTGGCGCATCGATGAGCCGGTTTTCTGGATTTTGGTTCGTGGCGATCCGGTGCACGCCGGAGAGGATTTCAATGTCGAGTCCGACCAGTCCCCGGACGCGGCCGGCAAGAGCTGGCTGACCGATCGTGGCCTGGATTTCATGTTTCAGACCGAACAGAACCTGATGATTCGCGCCAACATTGAATCGGCACGGCCGGATGCCGTTGGCGTACCATTGCTGTCCGCAGCCGGACTGGCATTGCTGGCCGGCCTTTTACTGGCCCTTGGCGCAGTGACGAAATCGCATCGACGATTGCGTTGAAAGTGTACGATTCGCCGGGGCTGGACGAAAACCCGCCCGGGTGGAATACTGGTAACTTTGCTTCAAAGTTCCTGAAACCATAATGAAAGCGGAAAGCCAATGCGACTGATTTTCTACACGCGCCAGCCCTGCGAGCTGTGCGACAAGGCCTACAAACTGATCACCGTGGGCGGGCTGGCCGACCAGGTCGATATCGTCGATATCGAAACCGACCTGGATCTGCTCCAGCGCTACGGTGACCAGGTGCCGGTCGTTCGCAACCCGGAAACCGGCGAAAAACTGACCTGGCCGTTTACCGCCTCGCAGGTACGCGATCTGGCAGGTGCGGATTGATGGCAGACTGCCGGGAATTGCCTCGAGCCGGTGGTCTCGATCGACAAGCAGCCACGCAACCCGATTCAGCATGAATTCAGGCAGCGTGATTGAATGACCTTTTCCTCCGAGTTGCTCAGCGTCGAGCCGGTACAGCTGCAGTCGGCCCTGATTGCCGGCATTGCGCGTGTCAGGACCCGGCGCGATCTGCTTAACCGAATCAACGTGTTTCCGGTGCCCGACGGCGATACTGGAACCAACCTGGTGTTCACCCTCAACAGCGTCGGCGCGCGCCTGGGGGCGGCCCGGTCTGCCGGTCTTGCGCCATTGCTCGACGATGTGGCCGATGCGGCACTCGATGGTGCGCGCGGCAATTCGGGCGCCATCATGGCCCAGTATTTTCACGGCATCAGTGAGAGTTGTCGCCATTGCGGCGTGCTCGACGGGCATCAACTGGCGGTGGCCGCCAGAGCCGGCGCCATCGCCGCCTGGTCGGCCATGTCCAGGCCCGTGGCCGGCACCATGCCGACGGTGCTGGAAGACTTTGGCGATGCGCTGGCCGACGGCGTGGATGCCGGCATTCGCGACATCCGCAAGCTGTTCGCGCATGCGCGCCGGGCTGCGCACCGTTCGCTGGCCGAAACGCCGGACAAGCTTGCGGTATTGCGCGAGGCCGGCGTGGTCGATGCCGGCGGCCAGGGCTTTGTCGATTTCGTCGACGGGATCTGGCGCTATATCCGCAGCGGCAAGCTGCCGGAGGGCGGCCTCGAGCCGGCCGGACCGGCGCCGTTTGCAATCCAGCATGTCGATCCCGACGCCAGTGCCCACCGCTTTTGCACCGAGTGCCTGATTGCCGGCGACGATTTGGAGGTGGTCCGGTTGCGCGCCGAACTGGATGCGCTGGATGCCAGCAGCCTGGTGGTGGCCGGCGGCGGCCGGCGCGCGCGCGTGCATATCCATACCAATCGGCCTGGCGAGGTGTTTCGAATTTGCGCCGGCTATGGCGAGATACGACAGCAAAAAGCTGACGACATGGCGCGTCAGCATGACCTGATCAACCAGCGCGGTCGGATTGCCGTGGTGACCGATTCGGCCGCCGACCTGCCGGCAGCGGAAATCGACCGGCTCGGCATTCACGTCGTGCCCCTGCGCCTGTTTTTCGGCGACGTCGAATACCTGGACAAGCTTTCGATGCAGCCGTCGACCTTTTATGCCCGGTTGGACGATGCCACCGAATATCCAAAGACCTCGCAGCCGCCATCGGGCGATTTTCGCCGGCAGTTCGAACTGCTGACCAGCCACGGCCACGAAGTGCTGGCCATTCCGATTTCGGGCAAGCTCAGCGGCACTTGCCAATCTGCCGAACAGGCCGCGGCGCGCATGAGCGACCAGCCGATTTCGGTTCGCGATTCTTTGAACGCGGCCTGCGGCCAGGCGCTGCTGGTGCTGTATGCCGCCGAGGCCGCGGCCATCGGTTGGTCGCGGGCCCAAATTTGTGCGGCGCTGGACCGGATCGGCCCCAAGACCCAGACTTTCGCGCTGGCGCGGGATTTGTCCTGGGGTGTGCGCGGCGGGCGGATCAAGCCGTGGGTCGAACGCCTGGCGCGCGGCTTGCGGCTCAACCCGGTGCTGTCCAATACTGCCGACGGAAGGCTGGCACCCAGGGGCGTCATTGCCGGGCGTCGGGTGACGGTCCGCCGCTTTGCCCGCTACGTGGCCCGACGCCTGGACGCCGGCCAGGCCTACCGGATCCTGATCAGCCATACCAACAGCCCGGCCGACGCGCGCCAGCTGCAAGAGCTGTTGTTGACCGCGCATCCGGAGGTCGATGCCTGCTGGATCGAGGAAACCAGCCCCGCAGTCGGCGCCCACGCCGGACCGGGAACGCTGGTGGTCGGGGTCCAGCCCTGGCAGGCACCCGAAGCCGGCAATAACGGATCGAACGATGCCTGACCTGGCCTGGATGACGGTTCTGGCCTATCTGGTCGGCTCGGTCTCGGGCTCGCTGGTGCTGGGGCGTCTGCGCGGCCTGGATATTCGCGTGATGGGTTCGGGCAACGCCGGCGGCACCAATGCGCTGCGCAGCGTCGGCTGGGCTTTTGCGCTGATGGTCGTGATCATCGATGTCGGCAAGGGCGCGATCGCAGCCTTGATTCCAAAGCTGCCGCTGATCTGGGGTGAATCGCTGCCGATCGGGCCGACCAGCGCTGCGGCCGTCTGCGGCATGGCAGCCGTGATCGGTCACGTCTGGCCGGTTTATTTTGATTTTCGCGGCGGCAAGGGCGCCGGCACCGCGGTTGGCGCGATTGCCGTGGTTTCGCCATGGTGCATTTTGCCGCTGCTGGTGGTCTGGGTGGTGACGCTGCTGGGAACCGGTTATGTTGGCCTGGCCACGATTCTGGCGGGCCTGAGCCTGGTGCCGGCAATGTGGCTGCTGGGCCCCGACCCGGTGCCCGTCGGCCTGGGCATTTTTGCCATTGCGCTGGCCGGCTTGCTGCTGTTCACCCATCGTGGAAACCTGGCGCGCATGAAAAGCGGCACCGAGAACCGGTTCGAAAAAGCACGCCTGCTCAAGCGCCGACGATGACGCCCGAATCGTATCGGCTGCTGCAGGCGCTGGCCCCCGGGCAGCCGCTGAGCGGCCAGTGCTTTGCCGCCGACCACGGCATCAGCCGGGCCGCGGTATGGAAGCAAATCAGCCAGCTCCGGCGTGCCGGCCTGCCGATCAGCGCACGCTCCGGCCAAGGCTACCAGCTGGCCTGGCCCATGGACCTTCTGGACCCGGCAGCCTTGCGCAAGTCGGCGGGCGGGCGGGGCATCGGCATGGAGTTTTACCCGATCGTCGAGTCCACCAGCGGGCTGCTGAACAAGCGCTTTGGCCACCGCTGTGCGGTGGTTGCCGAATACCAGGCCTGTGGCCGCGGTCGGCGCGGACGCAGCTGGCTGTCGCCGCCGGCCTGCGGCATTACGCTGTCCTATGGTTTCGAGTTCCAGTGCGGCCTGCCGCAGTTGGGACCGCTGAGCCTGGTGGCCGGTATCGCCGCGGCCGATACGCTTCGCGATGCGGGTGCCCCGGTGCGCCTGAAGTGGCCCAACGACCTGACCGTCGATGACCGCAAGCTCGGCGGCCTGCTGGTGGAAATCCGCGGCGCCAGCGACGGTCCCTGCCAGGTCGTGATCGGCCTGGGCATCAACGTGCGGCTGCCGCGCGCCGGTGAAGTGGATGCCGACTACCCAATGCCCGACCAAGCCTGGATCGACCTGGCAGAAGCCGCCCCGGGCCGGTGCGACCGGACCGGCTTGACCAGCCGACTGATCGATGCGCTGGACCAGGCGTGCACCACATTCGATCGCGACGGCTTCGCCGCCTTCCGGGCGCGCTGGCAGGCCCTGGACGGGTTGATCGATCGCGATGTCCGGGCCATCGGTGGCGACGGCAGCGTGCGGCTCGGGCGCGCCCGCGGGGTCTCCGACCACGGCGCGTTGCGACTTGAATGCGAGGAATCACTCATCGAATTGACGGCCGCAGAGGTCAGCATCCGTGTGCGCTGACTGGCTGCTGGAGCTCGGGCACAGTCGCCTGAAGCTTGCCGGGCGAAACCCGGGCGGCCGGCCCGGACCGGTTACGGTGCTGGGCCGGGATGAATTTGCGCACTGGCTCAAGAGTATCGAACGCAGCGCCGATGCCTGCTTTTGGCTGGCCGCAGTGCCTGGTGCGGACGTGGTCGAACCGATTACCACGAGCCTGGAGGCGGCCGGATGGCGCTGGCAAAGAATTGTGCTGGGGCATCCGATCATGCCGGTGGCCCCGGCCTACGCGGGGCTTGGCGTGGACCGCTGGCTGGCGCTGCAGCCGGCCTGGGCCGAATTGAAAACGGCTTTTTGCGTGGTCGACTGCGGTACGGCAACTACCGTCGACCTGGTCGATGGCGCAGGAATTCATCGCGGCGGCTGGATATTTCCGGGCCGTGACGCGGCCCGCGCCGGCCTGATCAGCCGCGCGCCCGGCCTTCAGCGCCCCTGCATCGACCCGGTGCCGGCGACCGAAGCTGCGAGTGATACCGCGCTGGCCATCGAGCGGGGACTGGTTTTGCAGCAGGCCGGCGGCATTGGCATGGCGCTGGATGCGGCGCGATCCGTTCTTGCCAAAGGCCAGGACGGTTGCCTATCCAGTCGGGCCGAAAAATTGGCGTCGATTCTCACCGGCGGCGCCGGACCATCGCTACAATCCCTGCTCGAGATCGACCGAATCGAACCCGACCTGGTATTGCGAGGTCTTTCAATGGCCGCCGACCTGGTAGAAGCACAATGATGGCTTTCTGGCGTATTGCCGTAATGACGCTGCTGCTGCTCAACAGTGCCATCGTGGTGCTGCGCCTGCTGCAACCGGCACCGGCGCCGGCGCCCGAATTGCCGCCGCCGGCGCCCGATGTACCCGAAGTCGAATTGGTTGCCAGCGCCTATCGCAAGGCCACCGGCAGCGCGCCGCGCTGCTATACCCTGGGACCCTTGACGACGCTGGTTCAGCAAAGCCGGGCACAGGACCGCCTGCGGCCGTTCGCCAACCAGCTTCGCATGCGCACGACCCAGGCCGACAACGACCGCGGCTGGTGGGTATTCGTGGCCACGCCGAGCCGCTCGGCGGCGATCGCGATGTCGCAGAACCTGGCCGAGCGGGGTCTCGAGGATTACTACATCGTGGCCGACGAGTCGCTGCCGGATGCGGTTTCGCTGGGACTGTATTCCGACCTCGAAAACGCGCGTCGACGGCGGGCGCAAGTGCGAAAAATGGGTTTCAATGCCCAGCTCTCGATACGTCGCGAGGACACGCCGCAATTCTGGATCGACTACCAGATCGACCCCGGCCAACGCTCGCCATGGCGGTTCATCTTGCGCTCCTCGCCAGGCGCAAGGCATTTTGAAATTCCGTGTTTTTAGGTTCCAAACCCTCGGCTTTGAGATCGGGCATCCGCGGCAGATGCCCCATATCGACTGCGACGATTCCGGGATGAAGAGGGTTTTCGATCGTGGCTTTTTTGGAAACCGAAACGAAAAGCCAAAAGGCGGTAGATGCGCTACGCATGACCAGCTCGGAAAATCGCCACCTGCACCGTAGATGCTGTTGAGCTTGCGAAACGCATCGGCCGTTGCCGGCTTCAACCCGGTTTCAACGACGATGCGTTTCGCCGGCTCAACAGCATCCTGCGAAATCTCGCGGCCTCAATCTCCACCCAGGCAGCCAACCAACCCCGAATCCGATTACAATTGCGGCACCGCATCGCATTCGTTTGCAGCCGGCTTAGCTCAGTTGGTAGAGCACCTGATTTGTAATCAGGGGGTCGGGGGTTCGAATCCCTCAGCCGGCACCAATAAAATCAATGACCTACGCGCACTATCACGGCCTGTATCGGCAGACTCTGCGGTCGTGTACCCACTATG
>JAVVET010000096.1:6944-8331 GCA_032251235.1 Wenzhouxiangellaceae bacterium | reverse complement strand
GGAGCGGGGTCGCTTCGATTGTGGCAATTGTGACCGAGGGTGGATGCTGAAGAGGGTTCCAGGTTCGGGTAGTGATTGGGCGCAGTGGCCAGGTCGAACTCGCAGGTCCTGCAACCGGCTGTCTCTGGTTTCCTGCCATTAGTCGAACCACCGGGGATGTTGGTTCTAAAATCACTGGCATCATAACCGTCCGCTGTACACCATCGGAGCAAGTCACTCTTTATGGGGCGGTCAAACGAGGAAGGCCCGCTGGCGCGAGCCTTCCTGTCAGGTTTGATCAGCAACCCAGTTGTGGATCAGGGTAGCTTGGTTGGCATTCCCGAGTGCCGTCGGGGTTGTCCCAACACATTACCGTGCCACGTGAACAGTCATTGGTTGATGGGCCCGGCACCACACGCCCGCCGGCGCGCACGAAAAGATCCATGAGCGCTCTGGCCAAGGGGGGCGTAGTAAAAAATGGGCTGCCAAATTGATCGATAAAGCCACCTGTACTTGCTGGCAAGGGCGTGAGTCCATCGGCATGGAGCGCTGAACCCGGCTGGATTTCCATTTCAAAGCCGGAAAGGCTGCCATTCTCGTCTTTTACCAGGTTTATCAGCTTTACACTGATTTCCGTTCCGTTCTCGAAGTTTACTGTTACGACGATAACCTCTGCACGTTCGCCGAGGTATTTCGCCGCAGCCGCACTGGCGGCTGATTGCGCGTCCCAATATGCTCGCTCCCAGAAGGAATCCAGCATGGCATTCGAAACTGCATTCATGAACGTTTGCTGCCGGGCAGATACGTCATAGTAATTGGGGGGCGTTCCATCGGGGCCAATCAGATCGGTCGCGGAGTCTATGGGAAAGATGCTGCCGAAATCCATATCGCGTGCTTCCATATCCCGGATCTCTGCGAGAAACTTGTCGACTTCCTCGAGCGCACCGCGAATTTCAGCCAATTCGGTGGCCGGCGGGGCAAGTTGCGTGCTGGTCGTCACCCAGCTCGAAAAACAATCGGGAAAATCCGGCGGATCATCGGGGTCGATCAATGAACCACTCGACATTCCTGTGTCTGTGGTAGCGGATGAAAGACAGGTTTCAATGTACTCGCGGACAACTTCGTAGTATCGGATCTCATCGGTGCCTATATCAACCACGAACACGAATTGCACGCCCTCCTGGAGACGGGGCGATTCCTGGAGTGCGATCACTTCCGCCGCGTTTCTGAACGCAGCCGAATTGCAGTACTCACACAAGGCCACCTTCGTCTCTGCAGAGAAAGCAGGTGCCGAAAATACAAGACTCGTCAGCACCGCCGAGGCGGCAATCATCATTTTCTTCATTTGATTTACTCCTGAACTGCCAGAACATTCGATGATTCGCGCCAACGAACCATCACCGAATGA
>JAVVET010000096.1:2042-6844 GCA_032251235.1 Wenzhouxiangellaceae bacterium | reverse complement strand
CTCCTGAACTGCCAGAACATTCGATGATTCGCGCCAACGAACCATCACCGAATGACGCCGAACACACTCCCCCTTTCCATTCACACCATCGCCTCAGAAACCTTACCCCCCCCAAGAAAGATTGTCAAATACGAATTGCAGTGCGCTAGCAATGGCACAACGCGCAGCATCATTCTTCCAACCTACGAAGCTTCTTCAAGCGCTTACGGCAGCGCCGATAATGGCGTTTTCTGATGCATCAAGGGCTAGTCCAAAAATTCCCATGACGGGGAGGCGACCGCCATGCAATGGCTGGTAGCAACCGCAAGTTCCACCCGCACCCGGCCCGGGCGTCAACATCAAACCACCAGCCGCCGCAAGACCGACCGCAATGCCAGCGGCCGAATCGGCTTGTGCAATAGCTCGCACCCGGCTTCTCGCGCCGCGTTGCGCAGCTCGGCGGCGTGGTCGGCGCTGATCAGCAGGGCCGGGGCCTCGACGTCGGCTGCACGCAATCGGCGCAGCAGGTCGAGCCCGGTTGCGCCGCCGTCGAGGTGATAGTCGAGTATCAACAGGTCGAATCGGCGTTCACTGCATTTGCGCCGGGCCCCGGCGGTGTCCGATGCGCTCTGAACAACGAAGCCCCAGTCGCCCAGCAGTTGTTCCAGCGAGGCGAGCATCTGGGGGTCGTTGTCGACCACCAGCACCTGGCCGCCCTCCTGCGCGGACGGCGCGTCCTGGCGGCCCGCTCGCGGATGTGCCGACTCGGCCCGGGTTACCTCCACGCCGAACAGCGTGCCGCGACCTTCGGCGCTTTCCAGCACCAGCGGATGGCCGAGCAGGCGTGCCATGCGCTCGGCGATCGCAAGGCCGAGGCCGAGGCCGGGCGAGGCGGCGTCGGCATCCAGTCGGCGGAATTCCTCGAATATGAGCCGGCGCGATGCCTGGGGTATGCCCGGTCCGGTGTCCCAGACGCCGGCCAGCACGCGGCCGCCGCGCCGGCGAACGCCGAGCACGATCCGGCCTGTGCGGGTATAGCGCACCGCGTTTGACAGGAAATTCTGAAGGATGCGTCGGAGTAGCTGGGGGTCGCTTCTGACGCCAAGCGAGGTGGGCATGCAATGCAGCGCCAGGCCCCGCTCGCTGGCAAGCACGCTGAATTCGCCGGAGAGTTGCTCGAACAGTTCGCCCAGCGGGAACTCGATGACCCGCGGCTCCAGTCCACCGGCGTCGAGGCGCGAGATATCCAGCAGGCCTTCCAGCAGATCCTCGGTCGCGCCCAGCGCACCCGAGATACGGGCGACCGCGCTGCGCTGCTCACCGTCGGTCACGCGTCGGGCCAGCGAATGCGTCATCAACTGCGCGGCGTTGAGCGGCTGCACCAGGTCGTGGCTGACCGCGGCCAGGAAGCGACTCTTGGCGTTGTTGGCGCGCTCGGCCTGGACCTTGGCGTGCTCCAGTTCGGCGGTGCGGTCGGAGACGCGCTGCTCCAGGGTTTCATTGATCTGCTTGAGTTCCGACTCGGCATGGCGGAAGGCCGTGACGTCGGTGAAGGTTGCGACGAAACCGCCGCCGGGCATCGGGTTGCCGCGGATCTCGATGATGCGCCCGTCGGGCCACGGCCGCTCGACCCGGTGGCGGCTGCCGGCCCGCTTGTGGGCCAGCCGTCGCTGGATCATCGCCTCGGGCTCGCCGGCGCCCATCAGCCCCTGCTGCGCATTGTGCCGAAGCAGGTCGGCGACCGGGCGGCCGACCTGGATCAATTCGGCGGGATAGTCGAACAGGTCGAGATACGGCTGGTTCCAGGCCACCAGGCGCATTTCGGAATCCACCACGCAGATGCCCTGGCTCATGTTTTCCAGCGCGCCGGAAAGCACTTCGCGGCTGAAGCGCGCCTGCTCGGAGGCCTGGCCGACCAGGTCGGCGACGGTTTCCAGCGGCGCCGGCGCCCGGCGACGCGCGGCGTCCAGCAACAGCCGGGCCGAAGCCGCGCCGACCACGGCGGCAAGCTCATGCTCCACGCCGGCTTCAAGATCGTGGGCTTCGCGCGAGCCGTCGAACAGCATCGCGATTCGATCGTTCGGCAGGAACCGGTCGGCCAGGCGGCGCAGCACTTTGGGTTCCAGCCGCTGGGCCTCGATCGCCGATGCGCCCGGCCGCAAGCCGGTCCGCTGCCCCAGGCCGATCAGTACGAGATTGGCGACGAGGCTGGCAAGCACGGCCCTGGGGAGGCTTTCCAGCGCACCCAGGCCCAGCAGGTCGCTCGGTGTCAGCCAGCCGATCCCGAGCGGGCCTTCCACGATCCAGCCAGGCTGCGGATCGTGTGCGATCAAAATCGGCAGAAGCAGCACGTAGGCCCAGACCAGCACGCCGCCGAGCAGGCCGGCCAGCAATGCGCGCGGTTTGAGACCGGGACGATAAACGGCCAGTATGACCGCCGGCGCCAGCTGCGCCAGCCCGGAGAAGGAAACCGCCCCGATATCGGCCAGCGCCTCGGCGGTGCCGGCCAGGCGACTGTAGGCATAGGCCAGCAAAACCACCAGCACGATGCCCGCCCTGCGCTGCACGCGCACGGCAATGCCCAGTTCCCCGGCCGCGGAACCGCGACGGTTCAACAGGATCGGCGTCAGCCAGTGGTTGCCGATCATGATCGAGAGCGTGAGGCTTGCCAGGATCACCATGCCCGTGGCCGCACTCAACCCGCCAAGAAACGCGAACAGCGCCAGCCCCGAGTTGCCGTCCGACAGCGGCAGGATCAGCACGTAGAGATCCGGCGGCACCGCCTGTCCGCCCAGCAGCGCCTCTCCGGCACGCGCCAGCGGCAGAATGGGCAGACCGATCAGCACCAGGAACAGCGGAAACAGCCATCGCGCGGTGCGGATATGCGCCCCGTCGCGGCATTCGACCACGCCGATGTGGAACTGGTGCGGCAGCGTGAACATCGCCAGCGCGCCCAGCAGCATCAGCGTGATGAAGGTGCCCACCGAACCGAACGGCTGAGCGGGCGTGGACGCGGCCCAGTCGCCCGGCCCGTCGTACAGGGCAAACAGCACGAACAGGCCCAGCGCCAGCATCGCGCCGAGCTTGAACAGCGATTCGAAGGCCATCGCCAGCACCAGTCCGCGGTTGTTCTCGACCGCCGACGCCCTTCGGGTGCCGAAGAGCACCGCGAACAGCGCCATGAATACCGCGATGTAGAACGCCAGGTCCTGCCAGGCGGCCAGCCCCGATGCATCGCTGGACACCCCGGCCAGCGCACCGAAACTCATCGCCACGGCCTTGAGCTGCAACGAGATGTAGGGGACGATGCCAAGCACCGCCACGGTGGTCACCACGGCGGCCAGCATCGATGACTTGCCGAACCGGCTTGCGATGAAGTCGGCGATGCTGGTGGAATTCTGCTGCTTGCTCAGTTCGACCAGGCGCATCAGGAAGCGCCAGCCGAACAGGAAGATCAGGATTGTGCCGACGAAGGTCGGCGGCACCGGCCAGCCCGAGCGCACCGCTTGCGTGGTGGTGCCGTAAAAGGTCCACGCGGTGCAATAGACGGCCAGCGAAAGCGAATAGACCACCGGCCAGTAGCGCCTGAATCGCTCCGGGGAACGCTCGCCGGCCAGTGCGGCGGCAAACAGCAGGCCCAGCCAGACCAGGCCGGCAAGAGCCAGCACGCTTCCGGGAAGCTGGATCATGCTTTCACCGGCACGAGTCTGTCAATCGGGTCCATGCCGGCGAGCTTAGCCCAGCCGAACCGGAAAAAGAAAAGGGCCGACCCTCAGGCCGGCCCGAATGGAGGGCACAGTGTTGCTCGCGGGCCGTAAGGCAAGGTTTGCCGAGCCCGGGGGTAAAAAGGACCGGCGAAGGCGCCGGTCCAGGGGGCAACGGGAGAATCGCAGCCCGTTTTCCGAAGTCCGGAAGACCTAGAAATTGATGCGCGCCGTCAGCGTATAGGTGCGCGGCGGGCCGAAGAACGCATTGGCAATCCCCTCCAGGCCCAGCGTGGATGCCGAGCCGTCCGGCGTCACGAACTGATAGCCCGACGTCCGATATTGCTGGTCGCTAAGGTTCCTGGCGTAGACACCGACTTCATATCGGCCGCTCATGGGCCGCCAGATCAGGCTTGCGTCGAACAGGGAGTAGGCTTCCTGGTCCAGAAACCGCGACGGGACCTCGAACTGATTGGTATCGTCGCGGAACGACCAGCCGCCGATCAATACCATCGCACCGGCCTGATCGAACAGCGTGACCGGGAAATCGTAGGTCAGGTCGACATGCGCGGTCCAGTCGGGCGTGTTCTGGAAGGCGCGATCATCGGACACGTCTTCGAGTGCTGTCTCGCCGGTAGCCAGATTGCTGACGGGGGCGATGAACTCGTCGAACTCGGCGTCGATATAGCCGACCGTGACGAGGGTATTCAATGTATCGCCTGCCCTGAGAAGGTCATTGCCCAGTAACGCAGTAGCCTCGAACTCCACGCCCTGGACGGTGGCTTCGGCCGCGTTGGTGGTGACACCGGCGAACGTATCGGAAATTCCGTCACCGTCGGTATCGACGCCGACCGAGCCGGGGATCTGGATGTCGGTGTAGTCGCTGTAAAAGAGTGCAATACTGGTATTGACCCTACGGTTCATCAGGCTGGACTTCAATCCCAATTCCCAGGTATCGACTTCTTCGGGTTCGAACTTCATGAACTCGAATACCTCGTCCTCGCTGACCGTGCCGTCGCCATCCAGGTCGGGCGCCGCCGTGGTCAGCCCGCGCGGATCGAAACTGCCGCCCTTGAAGCCCTGGCTGAACGAGCCGTAAAGGTTGTGGTTCTCGTTGGG
>JAVVET010000096.1:0-1942 GCA_032251235.1 Wenzhouxiangellaceae bacterium | reverse complement strand
AAGGTCGCCGGTCTGTGCCAGAAGCACATCGAACACGTTGAATGCATTCGCATCGATGTAGTAGAAGCCCGCCGTACCGGTCGTGACCGGCCCCGTGTACGTCAGCTGAATCTCCTGGGTGAACTGCTCGTTCTCGTATCGGACCGGAACATCGACGTCCTCGACAGGCAAAGCCTCGAAATCGATCTGCTGGATCGATTTGGTTTCCCGGTACGCGGTTATATTCTTGAATTGCCAGTTCGGCGAGATATCGTACTCGATCAGAAACTGTCCGCCGTAGTCCTGTTCGTTGTTCGGGCCTTGAATACCGCTTCGGCTGTTGTATACGTTGTCGAGAACGGGAAATCCCGAGAACAGGCCCGGGATCTCGCGATGCCCGCCCCGCGGATTCGACGTGTCGTTCAGGTAATCGCCCGAGAGTCGCACGAACAGGTCGAACGTCGGCGTCCACTCGACGGTACCGCGCGCGGCCTGGACATCCTTGTCGTAATTTTCCTGGTCCAGGACCAGGTTGCGGCCGAAACCGTCACGGTTGAAAGTGGCCACGGCCCCGCCTACTGCAAGGGTATCGTTGATGGGGAGTTCCCCCGACACGATCAGGTCGCGCTGGGAATAGTTGCCGACCGAGCCGGATATGGTCGCGGCAGGCTCGTCTCCCAGCCGCTTCGTGACGTACTTGATCGCACCGCCGATGGTGTTGCGCCCGTATAGTGTCCCCTGCGGCCCGCGAAGCACCTCGACGCGCTCGATATCGTATATTTCCAGCACGGCGGCCTGCGGCCGGTTCAGGTAAACATCGTCGATGTAAATCCCGACCCCCTGCTCGAAACCGGCGACCGGGTCCTGCTGCCCGACGCCGCGAATGAAGGCGGTGAGTGTCGAATTGGTTCCGCGCGAAACCTCGATCGTCGTATTCGGCACCACCTGATTCAGGAACGTGATGTTCTCCGCGCCCAGGTCCTGCAGCTTTGCTTCGCTGAGCGCAGTTACCGAAATCGGCACGTCCTGCAGGTTTTCCTCGCGCCTGCGCGCCGTCACCGTGATTCTGTCGCCCGTCTCGCTTTCCTCGCTCTGATTTCCGGCATTATCGCCGTCGTCTTCGCTGTCCTGCGCATGCGCGACCGCGAAACCGATGCACAGACCGGAGACCAGTGCCATGCGAATAGCGCGCCCGAGCCGCGTACGCTTGCAAGTTATTGTTGTCGAGTCGATCATGCTGGTACCTCGCCTGCTGCTTGAATTGAATGAATCCCGATTGAATTGAATACGTCGCTCCCGGCGCGACCGGGCAAGTCAATGGCGAGTTTATAAGGATGGGGCGGGCGAAAAATACTGTACCAAGGTACAAGACGAAGAAATCCCGGGCAATGGGCACCCGGGATATCGTTCAAGCGTGTCTTCGATGGTCGCGCGGCGTTTGTCCCCGCCGCCGAATGTATTACTGTGGCGGCACCAGCATGGCCTTTGGCTGCGGGCCGGAGTAGTCCACAATCAAGGTACCAAGGAATTCATCGCCTAGAGTGACCGCGTACGTGCACACGGAACCCCAACAGCCCATGAGATCAATCGACGCCCCATCAGGGATACCGCCGCCGGAATCTCCACCACCCTCGGTCTGAACGCCAGGCAGATCCCGGCTACCCTTCTGACGCTTGCCTTCGGAAATCTCACCAAGCGAAAATACGAAGGTTTCTCACGCTCGCTTTCATAATAAAAAAAAACGGACCGCGTCAACTCGAACTTGTACCTTGGTACAGTTCCACCGCGACCGCAGTCCAAGCACCATGGCCCTCGCCGGGTCTGCGCAACGGCGATGCAATTCGAACCTTGGGTGGTTGAAGAATGTTGAGCCTGATCGGGCTGCTGGGCGGCCTTGCACTGTTGATCGTCCTGACCATGCGCGGCATGAGCCTGTTCGTGGCCACCCCGCTGTGCGCGCTGC
>JAVVET010000095.1:1229-8448 GCA_032251235.1 Wenzhouxiangellaceae bacterium | reverse complement strand
CACAGCTGGGGTCAAGCAACACAGGTGGGGTCAAGTCTGGCTTAGCGGTTTATTTTGTATAATGCCCGCATGGCCCGACCGCTGAGAATCGAGTTCGAGGGTGCGTGGTACCACGTAATAAATCGTGGCGCAGCGCGCCGGGAGGTGTTCGCTTCAGACCTGCAACGCAGGCGATTTCTTGAGTTGCTCGGCGCTCTGACCGACCGGTTCAGGATCGAAACTCATGCCTATTGCTTGATGGACAACCATTACCACCTGCTGTTGCATACGCCGCTCGGGAATCTCGGACGCGGCATGCGGCATCTCGATGGCGTGTATACACAGTTCTTCAACCGCGACCAGGAGCGCGATGGCGCGCTGTTCCGGGGTCGCTACAAGGCGATTCTGGTCGATGCCGATGAGTATCTGCTGCATCTGTCGAGCTACATCCATCGCAACCCGCTCGAGGCGGGCTTGGTAGATCGGCTGGAAGATTACGCCTGGTCAAGCCATGCAGCGTATGTTGGTCGGACCGCAGCACCGCCATGGCTTCGTCGCGAAATGGTGTATTCGATGCTTGGTGGCAAGGCAAAACGCTACCAGTCATTTGCTGCGAAAGGCCTAAACAAAGATCTCGCGCAGTTCTACGGCCGGAAAGCGGTATTTCCGATTCTGGGCGACGACAATTTCAAACAGCAAGTGCTTGAACGGCACGGATGCGATGACTCGGAAATCACCGAGCGCAACCGAGTCCACGAGCCTGCCTCACTGGACAAGATCATCGCTGTGGTGGCCACGACGCTCGATTGCGATCAGCAGCAGATCTACCAAAGCATACGCGGCCGGCAGAACCTTGCCCGGATGCTTGCCGTTCACTTCGCCCATTGCGCCGGCCAACTGACGTACCGGGAAATCGCCGAAGCGCTCGGAATGAACCACTACAGCGCCGTGGCGTCCAGCATTCGACGCCTGGAGCGATTGTGCAGGGAAACGAAGCAGGTTCGCCAGTTGCTGCAGACAATCCGGCAGAATATAGCGCAAAAATAGACTTGACCCCATACACCCTTGACCCCATACATCTTCTCAGCGCCGTGGCGTCAAGCATTCGACGCCTGGAGCGATTGTGCAGAGAAACGAAGCGGGTTCGCCAGTTGCTGCAGACAATCCGGCAGAATATAGCGCAAAAATAGACTTGACCCCATACACCTTGACGGCATCGACTGCTGGATCTAACAGCCTGTCGGACTTGACCAATCGTAGCGACGGAAAGCCGGTTGGAGTCAGTTTTTTTCCTTTTGAGGCGAATAGCGGATCTATTTAACGAAACCCGACTGGCGTCGTGTCTCAGTGATCGCGATCGTCCATGCCCGTTCAGGGATTCGGGTGAGTTCCAGAGGCAGGATCGGGCCGGCGTCGATCGCTGAAGGCCTCGCCACGCGTCGAACTGAAGCGATCGATGCCGGCCGGATCCGGTGTCGAAGGCACAAACTGGAGAGTTGTCGAGACACGACCCGTCAGGTAACGAAAAACAGCGAAGAATCTGGCCGAATGCGGCTTTTCCGCAGTAGATCAGCGTTAAGTCCGACAGGCTGCCAGGAGCCAGGATTCAGGACTGGATCAGCTGCCGATAAAGCAAAGGCAGAGCATTGGCCAGCCCCGACGGGCGCGTGACGATAGCGTAGCCGGCGCGGCCGAAGATGGCCGGAAAGTATTGCCGGGCTTCGGCGTCGATGGTGACGGCGAAGACGGTCAAGCCGCATCGGCGCGCTTCGCGCACGGCCATGCGGGTGTCCTCGACGGCGAAGCGGCCTTCGTAGTGATCGGTGTCGTTGGGCTTGCCGTCGGTGATCAACAGCAGCAGGCGGTGCCGATTGGACCGTCCGGCCAGTTGCGCCGCCACGTGCCGAATGGCCGCGCCCATGCGTGTATACAGGCCCGGCTCCAGCGCGGCGATCCGGCGCTCGGTGGTAGCCGAAACCGGTTCGTCGAAATCCTTGATGGTCTTGACGTCGACCCGGTGGCGCCGGCGCGAGGTGAAGGTGTAGATGGCCTGGTCGTCGCCGCAGGCCTGAACGCCGTGGGCCAGCGCCAGCAGGGCTTCCTTTTCAACATCCAGCACGCGCCGGTCCTCGACCCACGAATCGGTCGACAGCGATACGTCGACCAGGGTTGCCACGGCCAGGTCGCGAGCCTGGTCGCGCCAGCGCATGTAGACGTTTTCCGAGCCGTGGCCGCCGGCGGCGCGCTCGGCAATCGACTGGACCAGTGCATCCAGGTCGATTTCGTCGCCGTCGACATAGCGGCGCTGCAATTCGCGCCGCGGCCGCAGCGCTTCGAACTGGCGCCGGACCTTGTCGATGCGCCGCCGCGTGTCGGCATCCGGCGCCGGCCCGGGTCTGCCGTTGGGTGCCTTTTCCGGTGCGTTGTCTGCATATACGGCGCAGTAGTCGTCCAGATAGCGGTTTTTACGATAATGCCACTCGGGGTAGGTCAACGCGGTCTCGTTCGATTTTTCGAGCGGCGTTTCGTCGACCGCCGCGGCGGCCAGTTCGAGTTCCATTTTCAGACGCGAGGCGGCCTTGCGCTGGTGCTTGCTGAGCGTGATCTGGTCGAGCTGATCGGCAGCCTTGCGTGCGTCTTGTTCCTCGTCATCCTCGACCGGGCGATTGACGTTGACCATTTCCGACCACGACAGCATCTTCTCGAACGGGTTGAGCATCAACGGGTCGTCACGCTCGGTCTGGTCCAGGTAGCGCCGCTCGGCCGGGCGGCGAATGTCATCGGCGGCCCCCGAGTCGGTCTGTTCGGCTTCCGGGTCCTGCTCGGTCGACGGCGGCGAGGCCGAACCGGCGTGCAGGGCCTGGCCCCAGAGCGGCACCGGCAAAGGCGGCTTGTAGGCGCGCGGTGCGGCAAGCCGGCTTAAATCCTCGCCGCCATCGATCCGCCGCAGCAGCACGCCGGACGCCTGGTTGAACGCATCGGGCTTGCCGAGCAGCTGCAGGATCAGCGCTTCGACATCGGCCTCAACGGCCGGCAGCGAACGTTTCGGACGCGCTTCCAGCAGCGCCTGGCACAGCCGCCGATAGCGCGCGGCAAGGCCCGGCAGGCGTTTGCACAGAACTTCGCTGACGCGCGCGGCCTCGGTCATTTCGAGCAGGTCGCGCTGGAGCGGGTCGGCCAGCATCGCTTGCGGGCGGGTTTCGGCCAAAAAAGCCGTGAGCCAGAAATACAGGTCGCGATTGAGGACCGGGTCGTCAAACAGCGCGATGCGTGCCGGCAGCACGATGTTGTCGACATCGCGCCGGGCCCGCTCGATCGGCTCGCGATCAAGCCCCAGCCGCTGCCTGAGACTGAGGCGATGGGCCGACCCGCCGGCCGTGGCCGTGACCAGCGCCAGTGCCCGGCCGCCGCCGGAGGCCCGAAAATAGACCGCCAGCGTGTCGCGCACAGTTTCGAAGCGAACCTCGGCGTCCGGGTATTCCGGATAGCTCACGGCCGAGGCCGCCCACTGATGCCAAAGGCGGCCGACGTGCTCTTCGAATTCGTACCAGGCCGTCAACCGAATGCGTGTCCGACCAGCTCCTCGAGCGCCGCGATCACATCCGGCTCGTCGCTGAGCGTTTCAATCATGGTGTGCCGGGCCGCAAGATCGATCGGCATGCCGGCCTTGACCAGCGTGGCGCAATAGACCAGCAGCCGGGTCGAGATGCCCTCCTCCAGGTCCTGGCCCTTGAGCGCGCGGATGCGCTGGGCCAGGTTGACCAGCCCGGTACACAGTGGTTTCGACAGCCCGCTTTCGGTCGCAATGATCTCGACTTCGACGTCGGCCGGTGGAAAATCGAAGCTCAGCGCGACGAAACGCTGACGCGTGCTCGGCTTGAGCGATTTGAGAATGTGCTGGTAGCCGGGGTTGTAGGAAACCACCAGCATGAACTCCGGCGGTGCTTGCAGCAGTTCGCCGGTGCGTTCCAGCGGCAGCACGCGACGATCGTCGGTCAGCGGATGCATGACCACGGTCACGTCCTTGCGTGCCTCGACCACTTCATCGAGATAACAGATGCCGCCTTCGCGCACGGCCCGGGTCAGCGGCCCGTCGCACCAGCGCGTTTCGCCGTCGATCAGCAGGTGGCGGCCGGTCAGGTCGGCCGCGGTCAGGTCGTCGTGGCACGAGACCGTGAACAGCGGCCGGCCCAGACGTGCGGCCATGTGACTGACAAAGCGGGTCTTGCCGCAGCCGGTCGGCCCCTTGAGCAGCAGCGGCAGGTGCTGCTTGAAGGCCGCTTCGAACAGCGAGCATTCGTGGCCGGTTTCCCTGTAGTAGGGAACCTGCCCGGCAACCCGCGACCCGGCCTTCGGCTTCAGCGCGCTGGCATTCATTTGTCCTTGCCGCCCACGTTGCCGCCGGCAGCCACGTGCGGTGCGCCGGCCGGCAATTGTTCGCGCGCCGGACCCAGCATGGCGTAGATGTACATCAGCACCGCGATGGTCACGACCACGCCGGCACCCAGGCGCATGGCAAAGAACAGGCCAAGATCATCCTGGACATTCATGTAGCGCTCGCCGACGACGCGCTGCATGTGCGTTTGGATGACGCCGGCGAAGGTCAGCGTGAAGGTCATGAAGGCCATGCCGCCGGTCATCAGCCAGAAGCTCCACATGTTGAGGATCTGGTTGTAGGGGTGCTTGCCTCGAAGCTGCGGCATGGCGTAGGAAAAGATCGCCAGGTTCAGCATCACGTAGGCCCCAAAGAATGCCAGGTGACCGTGGGCGGCGGTGATCTGCGTGCCGTGGCTGTAGTAGTTGACGGCAGAGATCGTGTGCATGAAGCCCCAGACGCCGGCGCCGAAGAATGCCACCACGGTGCAGCCCAGCGTCCACAGGATGGCCGCCTTGTTGGGGTGGTTGCGACTGCCGCGCCAGAACATATAGAAGGCGAAGATCACCATCGTGAACAGCGGCAGCACCTCCAGCGCCGAGAAGAAACTGCCGATCGGCTGCCAGTAGCCGGGCAGACCGATCCAGTAATAGTGGTGACCGGTGCCGAGCAGGCCCGAGAACAGCACCAGGCCGACGATGACATACAGCCATTTCTCGATGATCTCGCGATCGACGCCGGTCATCTTGATCAGCAGGTAGGCCAGCAGCGAGGCCATGATCAGGCCCCAGACGCCCTCGACCCACAGGTGCACCACGTACCACCAGTACATCTTGTCCAGCGACAGGTTGGCCGGGTTGTAGAACGCGAACAACCAGAAGATCGCAGCCAGCCACAGGCCCATCATCAAAACGATCGAGATTGCCGTGCGGCGACCCTTGATCAGCGTCATGGTGCCGTTGAACAGGAACATCAAAAACGAGATCGTGATCAGGATCTTGGTCCAGAAGGGCTGCTCCAGGAATTCGCGGCCTTCGTGGATGCCGAACTGGTAGCTGACCAGTGCCGCCGCGCCGGCGAAGACGAAGATGCCGAGCTGGATGTAGGCCAGCTTCGGGCTGTAGATCTCGGTTTCGGCCTCTTCCGGCAGCAGGTAGTAGGTGGCGCCGAAAAACCCGATCAAAAGCCATACGATCAGCAGGTTGGTATGGCTCATGCGAACGATATGAAACGGCAGAATCTCGGTCAGGAGATTGGGCCAGAAGTAAATGGCCCCGGCGACCACGCCGAAGATGACTTGTGCTGCAAACAGCGCCAGCGCGGCGATGAAAAATGGATAAGCGACTTTCTGGGTTTCGTATTTCATTAAAGGGTTCCCTGATTTTTTGGATGCGTTTGGCAGCTTCGGCTTTAGCCCGAGATGTTCGGCGGCCAACCCTGGGTATCGATACGGCTGGTCCATTCCAGAAAATCGATCAGCGCATCCAGTTCCTGTTCGGTGAAATCGTATTTCGGCATCTGGCGTCGGCCTTGCACGCCGGTCGGCTGCATGCGGATCCAGGCCTTGAGCGCGTTGCGCGCGCCGGCCGGGCTGCCCTCACCACCGTAGCGTTTCCAGACATTGCCGAGCTCGGGCGCAAAGTAGGCACCTTCGCCGAGGATGCTGTGGCAGTTGATGCAGGAGTTCTTTTCCCAGAGATGCTTGCCCTGCTTGACCGAATCGGTCAGCCCGGCATGATCGGTCGACGTGGTCACGACATAGTAGTGACTGTGTGCGGTCAAGCCGATGAAGGCCAGGAAAAAAAACAACGATCCGCCGAAAAAGATATTCCGTGCGGCATTGCGGGTGAGACCTTCTATCATTTCAGACTCCCTGTCGACTTGATTCAAGAATTCCACGCGGCAATCTTAACATGCTTTTAATATGCATTAATAGGGGTCAAGCCTGATTTCCGGAAATTTCTGCCGTCGAACGCCCGAGCCTGGGAGCCTGTCGGGCTTGACCGATCTTGGCTGAGGGCAAGCCGGCTGGAGTCGGATTTTTCGATCTTTTGAGGCCAATAGTAAGCCTGGTTAACGATAAAGAGCGGAGAATCTGGCCCAATCCGGCTTTTCCGCGGCTATACATCAACAACAGATCAGCGTTAAGTCCGACAGGCTCCCAGGGCGGGTCCAGGAAGTGATGACCGGCGGAACGCGCCTGTTCGTTTACCCCCGCGAACAGGCGCGTGTCAATACTGCAACACCGAGTGGACCGCAATGGGTACCTTTTCAGCGCCACCCAGGAACTCCAGTTCGATCAGCACCGCCGCACCGAGCACCTCCACGCCGGCCCCTGCAAACAACTCGCAGGTTGCCGCCATGGTGCCGCCGGTGGCCAGCACGTCGTCGACGATCAGGATTCGCTGGCCTTCGCGCACGGCATCGGCATGTACCTCGACCGCATCGCTGCCGTACTCGAGCTGGTATTCGCGCCGGATAGTCGCGCGCGGAAGCTTGCCGGGCTTGCGCACCGGTACGAAGCCGGCGCCGAGAGAACGCGCGACCCCGACGCCGAACAGAAAGCCCCGCGACTCGATGCCGGCGACCAGGTCGACGCCCTTGCCGGCAAACGGCTCGAACAAGCGGTCCACGGCCCAGGCCATGCCTTCGGGGCTGGCCAGCAGCGGCGTGATGTCCTTGAACAACACACCCGGCTCGGGCCAGTCGGGCACGTCTCGGATCAGGTGTCGGTAATCGTGGCTGCGGTCAATCATTGGCGGGCTTCTTTGGTGGCCGGAAAGCAGGCTCGATCATACGCCAGAGGCCAACCGGCGGCGCGGCGGCAAAAAAACAATCGAGCATCCCGGCACGGATCGGCGCGGC
>JAVVET010000095.1:0-1129 GCA_032251235.1 Wenzhouxiangellaceae bacterium | reverse complement strand
CGGCGCGGCGGCAAAAAAACAATCGAGCATCCCGGCACGGATCGGCGCGGCCATCCTTTCGGTTTCCTTTGCGGCTGTTTTCGCCGTAACCTTCGCCGTAATTGCGTAGACTCGAAGCATGGACACCCCGCAAAAGCTGCTCGATGGCACAGCGACGATCGTGGTCAAGATCGGCTCGTCCATCCTGATCGATGAAAGCGGCGCGCCGCGGCTGACCTGGATGAAGCAGCTTGCGGCCCGGCTGGCGCGCCGCGGCGGCCCAGTGGTGCTGGTGTCTTCGGGTGCGATCGCGCTGGGGCGCCTGGCGCTGGGCATTTCCGGCCGGCCGGCCAAGCTGGCCGAGGCACAGGCAGCCGCGGCCGTCGGCCAGATTCGATTGGCGCAATTGTGGTCCGAGGTCTGGACCGCGAATGACCGGATTACCGCCCAGGTTCTGCTGACGCTGGGCGACCTGGAGGTTCGGGGGCGCTACCTGAATGCGCGCAACACGCTCGAAACCCTGCTCGAACGCGGCGTCATTCCGGTCGTCAACGAAAACGACACGGTGGCCACCGGCGAGATCCGCTTCGGCGATAACGACCGCCTGGCCGCCCGGGTCGCACAACTGGTTGGGGCGCGCCTGCTGGTGCTGCTCAGCGACATCGACGGACTCTACGACGCCGACCCCAGGCTGGTCGAGTCGGCCCGACTGATCGCCGATGTCGACTCCATCGATGCCGACATCGAAGCGCTTGCAGGCCCGGCCCAGGCCACCGGCTTCGGTACCGGCGGCATGGCCAGCAAGCTTGCCGCGGCCGACATCGCCACGACAGCCGGCTGCCCGGTGCTGTTGACCAGCGGACACGGCGACCAGGACCCGATCGAACGCTACCTGCAAAGCGCCCGCGGCACCTTGTTTCATGCAGCCGAAAAGCCGCCGATGCGGCGCAAGCAGTGGCTGCGGTCGCTGCAGCAACACGAAGGCACGCTTGAACTGGACGCCGGGGCCGTGGCCGCGCTCAGGCAGGGCGCGAGCCTGCTGGCCGCCGGCGTGACCGGCGTTCGCGGCCAATTTCAGCGCGGCGCGCTGGTGGCGCTGCAGGCACCAGACGGCATTTGCGGCCAGGGCCTGTGCGGCTACGACGCCGAG
>JAVVET010000094.1:0-8519 GCA_032251235.1 Wenzhouxiangellaceae bacterium | reverse complement strand
ATCAATCGCCGCGCTTGAAACGCCGGTGTTTTTGATCGGCATAGGATTGAGCGGCCGCCAGCAAGACTTCCGGGGCCAGGCGCACGGTGTAGTCGGGATTGACGTAGCTGAACTGGACGATTCCGTCGCTGCCGATGATGAACGTGGCCGGTGCCGGCAGGGCTCGATGGTCGTCGCCGGAGCGTTCGTTGAGGTCCATGCCGAAGCCAACATAGCGCTGGTAGGTTTCCTCGTCGACCCGGAAGGCAATGCCGAACGCTTCGGCGGCATTCATGCCCGGATCCGACAACAGTTCGTATCCATATTCCGAATCATCGCCTTCGGCCAGCAGTTCCGGCTGGTCCGGGCTGATGAACCAGACCTCGAAACCCATGGCCTCGAGCTCGGCCTCGGCCTTGCGCAACTCGGCCAGGTGCATATTGCAATATGGGCACCAGCCACCACGGTAAAAGGTCAGGACGATCGGTTTTTCAATCGCGTCCGGCCCGACCTCAGTCACCAGGCCTTCGACATCTGCGACCTTGAAGGAAGGCACCTGCATGCCCGGCAAGATCGGGCGCACCTGTTCGGCCTGATCATAGATTTCGGCGAACGCCGGATTTTGTGAGATGGCAATCAAAAGGAATGCCGCGATCAGTCTGCGCATGTCGGTTTACCTTGCTTTGGTTGGGGTTGAGTTCTGTAGCGGACCGGCAGATCCGCAATTGCATCCCGCCCGGTGCCGCGCTGCTTTAAAAAACCGGAAATTCGCTCGCTTCGATCGTAGCGACCGCGATCAGCGCTGCAGGCTCTGGTGCTTTGCAACGATCAACATGGAAAGTTCCAGCGCCTGTTCATAGTTCAGGCGCGGATCCACGGTGGTCTTGTAGGCCCGCGAAAGGTCGCCTTCGACCAGTTCTCGGGCCCCGCCGATGCATTCGGTGACATTTTCGCCGGTCAATTCAAGATGCGCACCACCCAGTCTCGTACCGCAGGCGGCATGGATATCGAAGGCCTGCTCGAGTTCGGACTGGATGTTGGAAAATTTCCGCGTCTTGAAGCCGGATGCGGTTTTTTCGGTGTTGCCGTGCATCGGATCGCAGATCCACAACAGCGGTGAACCGGTCGACTTGGCGGCCTCGATCAGCGGCGGCAACTTGTCACCGATGCTGTCGGCACCCATACGGTGGATCAATGCCAGTCGTCCCGGTTCGTTGTCGGGGTTGATGGTTCGAATCAGGCTCTTGAGCCATTGTGCCGACATGCCCGGGCCGACCTTGACACCTACGGGGTTGCGAATGCCCCGGAACATTTCGAGGTGCGCGCCGTCCATGCCGGCCGTGCGCATACCGATCCACGGAAAATGCGTCGACAGGTTGAACCAGCCCCACTGGCGCGGCACTTCGCGCGTCAGGGCCTGCTCGTAGTGCAGGTGCAGTGCTTCGTGCGAGGTAAAGAAATCCACTCGCCGGATGCTGCCCGGCAGCTGTCCGGTCACCGTTTCCATGAAACGCACCGAGTGGCCGATGGAATCCGCGATTCGATGAAACTGTTGTGCCAGCGGCGAATGTTCGACCCAGCCCAGGTCCCAGTATTCGGGGTGGTGGAGATCGGCAAAACCGCCGTCGGCCAGCGCGCGCACGAAATTCATGGTCATCGCCGAACGGGCGTAGGCACCGATCAGGCGCTGCGGGTCGGGCCGTCGCGATTCAGGCGTAAATTCAGATGAATTGACCAGATCGCCACGGTAAGTCGGGAGCTTGACGCCGTCTCGCGTTTCGAAATCATCCGAGCGTGGCTTCGCGTACTGTCCGGCAAAACGACCGATTCGCACCACCGGCATTTCCATGCCGTGCAGCAGCACCAGCGACATCTGCAGCAACACCTTCAAGCGGTTGGTAATGATTTCCGGGGTACATTCGCTGAAGACCTCGGCACAGTCGCCGCCCTGGAGCAGGAATTTGCGTCCGGCCTGGGCATCGGTCAACTGTTGCTTGAGGTTGAGGATTTCCCACGAGGTTACCAGCGGCGGCATCGTTGCCAGGCTCTGGACCGACTCGGCCAACGCTTCCGCGTCATCGTAATGCGCTTGCTGCAGCGCAGTCTTTCGGGTCCATGAGTCCACCGTCCAGTCTTTGGCCGGGGTGATCGATTGAAGGCGGTCAGTCATGATTGGGCCTTGCGCAATGCGGCTACCGTTAGAATCATGAGTACAACATACCAGATCAATGT
Organism: Wenzhouxiangellaceae bacterium; assembly: GCA_032251235.1. Classification (GTDB taxonomy): domain Bacteria; phylum Pseudomonadota; class Gammaproteobacteria; order Xanthomonadales; family Wenzhouxiangellaceae. The sequence continues at coordinate 6,308 of JAVVET010000094.1, read as the reverse complement.
CCAGCCCGGCATGGAGATGCCGATTAAACTCCAGTCGACTTCGGCACATTCGCCCGATCCGGTAAACGCCGATTTCACAGCCTCTCCGACGGAAAAGTACTCCATCATGAAGCCAAAGCCGGGCCCGCAGTCGGGCACCTGGTCGGCCGGCAGGCTCTGAAGCCACACGTGACGCCCGGCGGTTGCCACGCCCCACAAGCCACCGGCAGCGATGATGCCACCGTAGGCCCAGCGCGGCCATCCGCGGCTGCCGTGTACAGCGCCCAGCAAAGCTCCCAGGCCCATGATCATGAACGCAACGCGCTGCAGAATGCACAACGGGCAGGGATCGATCTGCATCTGGTACTGAACGAAATAGGCAAACCCCAGCAGGCAAAGGCTGGCGAAAAAAACCAGCGCGAAGCCAGCTCTTGGAAACAATTGAATATTCATCCGCATATTTTGCCATGCCTGATCGCGCGCGGGCAGGAAATAAGCTGTTCACCGAGCCGGCCCGCAGTTATCCTGTGACGAACCATTCCGGCGGCCACGCAGCCGCACCGGACCGCCCCACTTCATTGGATCGCCTTCAAAATCATGTTGAATTGCATTTCGATCGCCAGGCTCGACACGGACCTGGATCAACGCATGGCCGAGCTCGGCCAGGATACAGGGCCAGTCGCCGCATCGCGCGCGCACGTCGAGCGCGCGCTGGAAGGCGATCGCCCGATTTACGGCATCAATACCGGTTTTGGCGCGCTGGCAAGCAAACGCATCGACCGGAGCCGCCTGTCCGAACTCCAGCGCAACCTGCTGCTTTCCCACGCCTGTGGTACCGGCGAGCCGCTGACGCCGGAAATCACCCGTTTGATGCTGCGATTGAAAATTCACGCGCTCGGCCTGGGCTACTCCGGCATCTCCGAGTCGGTCTTCAAGCAGCTGCTGGCAATGGATCGACACGGGATCATCCCCTATGTGCCCAGTCGCGGCAGCGTCGGGGCGTCCGGAGACCTGGCGCCGCTGGCTCACATGAGCCTGCCGCTGATCGGCGCCGGGCGCTGCTGGACGCCCGACCACAAAGAATCCGAGCCGGCCCGCCTGGCGCTCGAACGGGCCGGCCTGTCGGCGGTGGACCTGGCCGCCAAGGACGGTCTCGCGCTGATCAACGGCACCCAGATGATGTCCGCCTGCGGGGCATCGGTTCTTCACCGCTGCATCAGGCTGCTGACATCGGCCGACATTCTCGGCGCAATGAGTCTTGAAGCACTGCAGGGCTCGGCACGACCGTTCGATGCAAGAATCCATGCGCTGCGGCCGCATCCGGGCCAGGTGGCATCGGCGAGCAATGTCCGGCAACTGCTCGAGCACAGCGAGATCCTCGAGTCTCATCGCGGTTGTGGCAAGGTCCAGGACCCGTATTCATTGCGCTGCATCCCCCAGGTGCACGGCGCCAGCCGGGATGCGCTGGACTACGCCAGCACCATCGTCGAGCGTGAAATCAATTCGGTCACCGACAATCCCCTGGTTTTCGACAACGGCGACATTATTTCCGGTGGCAATTTTCATGGCCAGCCGCTGGCCCTGGCGATGGATCATGCGGCCATCGCGCTGGCCGAACTGGCCAGCATTTCCGAGCGCCGCACCTACCTGCTGCTGGCCGGCCACGATGGTCTGCCGACGCTGCTGATGACCGATACCGGCATCAATTCCGGGTTCATGATCCCGCAATACACCTCGGCGGCCCTGGTCAGCGAAAACAAGATCCTGTGCCATCCTGCAAGCGTCGATTCGATCCCCACGAGCCTGGGGCAGGAAGACCATGTCTCGATGGGCTCGATCAGCGCACTGAAGCTGCTTTCGGTGCTGCGTAATAGCGAACAGGTGTTGGCCGTGGAGATGCTGACCGCAGCCCAGGCGCTGGATTTCAGAGCCCCGCTTCGGCCAGGTCGCGGCGTCGAGCTCGCCCACAAGGCGGTTCGTGACCGGGTCGTCCACGCCGAACAGGATTACGAGGTCGGGATGGATATAGAGAATTGCGCTCGATTATTGCGCCGGGGAACATTGGTGGAAGCGGTCCAGGCAACGCTGGGCCGGTTGAACTGATCGGGCTCTACCGACTGAAGCCGGCAGACCCCAAGCCGAAGGAACGATGAGTCACAATCAAATGAGTGCCTGCCTCGACCGCCACCGGTTCATTCCGAGTCGATGCGATGCGCTCTCAGCTCGACATACAGCGGGGCCTGGTTCGGGTTCGATTCCGCGTCCCCCTGCTCAAGCACGGTAATACGGCCCGGCTGACCGGGCGGCACGCCCAGCATGGTGTCGGTCAGAAACTGCCAGCGGCCGTCGATCATCTGCTCGATCTCCACCTTGAACCACAGGGCGTCCGGACCGGCGCCCTCGCCGGCGCTGGGCGGCTCGATCTCGACGCTCAAACGCCACCGCGACTCCGGGCTGTCGATCTCGAACTGGCCCGGTTGCCCAGGGGTCAGGACCAACTCTGGTTCACCGCGCAACTGGCCGGAACACCAGACAGCGGTTTCGACCTTGTACTGGAGTAGTTCCGAATCGTTTTGGGCCAGCCCCGGCAGGCTGAATGCAAGCAAGAAGGCGATTATCGTTTTCATCAGCATCTCATTCATTTCGGAAACGAGCCGGCAGAACCTCGGAATCGGGCTGATCGGCGCCTTCCCTGACGACCGGCATCAGATCCTGCTTCGACACACCAAGGATAATCGCGGCATTGCTGGCAATGAAGATCGACGAGTAGGTGCCGACGATCACGCCAACGATCAGGGTATAGGCAAACGAGTGGATGATCTCGCCGCCGAGATAAAACAGCGCAATCAACACCAACAGCGTCGTCAGCGACGTCATGAGTGTGCGCGACAGCATCTGGTTGATCGACAGGTTGGTCAACTCCACCGCAGAGCCCTTGCGCTTGACCCGAAAGTTCTCTCGCAGGCGATCGTAGACGACGATGGTGTCGTTGAGCGAGTAGCCGATCACGGCGAGAATCGCTGCGACCACGGTCAGATCGAAGCTCACCTGGAACAGCGAAAGCATACCGGCGATGATGACGACATCGTGCACCAGCGCCGCGACCGCGCCAACGGCAAATCGCCACTGGAAGCGGAACGAGACATAAAGCAGAACGCCGATCAGCGCGTACAGCATCGCCAGCCCACCCTGTTCGGCCAACTCGGCACCAATCTGTGGCCCGACGAATTCAACCCGGCGAATCTCGACCCCATCATCGACTGTCGACAGCGCTTCCAGTGCCGCGGTACTGATGTCGGCGCCTTCTTCTGCGGCCAGCTCGGCCGGCAGCCGGACCACGATGTCGCGCGATGTACCGAAGGTCTGGACGGTGAAGTTTTCATAACCGGCCGAGTCCAGCGCCTGGCGTACACCGGACAGGTTCGGCGCCTCCGGATAAGAAACCTCGATCAAGGTGCCGCCGGTGAAATCGAGTCCGAAGTCCAGGCCCCGAGTGGCCAGCGAGCCGATGCTGACCAGCATCAGTACGATCGAAAAGACCAGCGCGATCCTGCGCTGCGCCATGAAATCGAATCGGGTGTTGTTGCGTATGATATCCATGCTTGTCCGTTCCGTATCCTTGCGTTCAGACCGACAGTGCCGCGACGCGCTTGCGCCCACCGTAAATCAGGTTGATGACAGCGCGGGTCCCGAAAATGGCGGTAAACATCGAAGTCACGATGCCCAGCGAAAGTGTGACCGCAAAGCCCTTGATTGGACCGGTGCCGAACATGAACAGCACCAGGGCTGCAATCAATGTCGTCACGTTGGCATCGGCGATGGTCGAAAAAGCCTTTCCGTAGCCCGAGCGAATCGAGGCCTGGGGTGTGTTTCCGAGGCGCAGTTCTTCCCGGATGCGTTCGAAGATCAGCACATTGGCATCCACGGCCATGCCGACGGTCAACACGATGCCGGCAATCCCCGGCAGCGTCAAGGTGGCCCCAAGCATCGACAGAAGCGCAACGATCAACACCAGGTTGATGGTCAGCGCCAGATCGGCGACCAGTCCGAATACACGGTAATAGACAGCCATCAAGACCAGCACCAGGCAGAAACCGATGATGACCGAGTTGAAGCCGCGCTCGATATTGTCGCGACCCAGGCTTGGCCCGACCGTGCGCTCCTCGATGATTTCAACCGGCGCGGCCAGGGCGCCGGCGCGCAGCAGCAGCGCCAGCTGGCTGGCTTCGCGTGCCGAGCCCAGGCCGGTGGTCTGGAACGTTCGACCAAACGGTTCGCGCACCACGGCCACCGAGATGACTTCTTCGACGCGACGGGTTTCACGCACTTCTTCACCGTCGACAATGCGTGTTTCCGGGCGCTGTTCGATAAATACCACGGCCATTCGGTTGCCGACGTTTTCGCTGGTGAATTCCAGCATCCGGCGCGCGCCGATAGCATCCAGCGTGACCCGAACATTGGGCTGGCCCGACTGCTGGTCGAACCCGGCCGCCGCGCTGGTCAGCTGATCGCCCGAGGCGATCATGCGCCGCGACAACAGAACCGGGTTGCCCTGGCGATCGGTATAGAGGCGCGACTGGGGCGGCACGCGGCCGGTGCGCTCGGCCTCGAAGGGATCGTTCTGCTCGTCCACGGCCCGGTATTCCAGCGTCGCGGTCGCACCCAGGATGCGCTTGGCTTCCGCCGTGTCCTGTACCCCCGGCAGCTGGACCACGATACGGTCGGCGCCCTGCTGCTGGATGATCGGCTCGGCCACACCCAGCTCGTTGACGCGATTTCTGAGCGTCGTGATGTTCTGCTGCAATGCGGTCTGCTGCAGATCAGTCATCACTTCCGGTCGAACCCGACCCCGCAGATTGAACGTCTCGGAACCGTCAAAAGTCTCGATTTCAAGCTCGGGCAGCTCACGCGAAAGAACCTGGACCGCGGTTTGCCGATCCTCGATGGTGCGCAACTCGGCAACCAGCGACTCGCGATCGGCACGGACCGAGCGGTAACGAACGCGCTCGTCGCGCAACAGGTTGCGGATGTCGTCGACAAAGCGCTCGAGCTGCTGCTCCCTTGCGGTTTCCATGTCCACTTCCATCAGGAAGTGGACGCCGCCCTGGAGATCGAGCCCAAGCACCATCGGCTCGGCGTTGACGGCGCGCAGCCACTGCGGCGTGGCCGGCGCCAGGTTCAGCGCCACGACATAGGCGTCACCGAGCTGTTCGCGCAACGCGTCGGCGACCCGAAGCTGCTGCTCTGTATCGCTCAATCGAACCAGCAATCGCTCCGGCGCAAAATCGACGCCCAGGGATTCATATCCCTGATCGGCAACCACCTGCTCGACGACACCTTCGAGCGCCGGGTCGAGCTCGAAGCCACGGGCTGACGAAACCTGCACGGCAGGGTCGTCGCCAAACAGGTTCGGCAATGCATACAACGCGCCGAAGCCCAGCACGGCAAGCAATAGGATGTATTTCCAGGCGGGATATTGGTTCATGAATTCAGAAACTTGTTGATTGTTTTATTGAGCCGCCAGCAACGCGGCACTCAGGCAGCCGAGTCGAACGTGCCCTTGGGCACAACCTGGGTCACCGACTGCTTTTGCATCTTGACCGTGATGCCGTCGGCCAATTCGACCTGGATGAAGCTGTCGCCGACTTCGGCTACGCGTCCGAGCAAGCCGCCGGCCGAAACCACCTCGTCGCCTACGGCAAGACTCGATACCAGTTCGCGATGCTGCTTGGTGCGCTTCATCTGCGGCCGGATGATCAGCAGCCAGAAAATCACGACGATGAACACCAGCGGCAAGATCGAACCCCAGACGCTGGGCTGGTCTGCCGCGGCCTGGGCCATGGCCGAAGGAATCAACAAGTTGAACAGAAATTCGATCATAAGTGGACACTCTCCTTGCATTGAACGCGTGAGAGCACTGATCCAGTGCCCTCGCAATCATTCGGCATTGTTGACGTTAACGCGGAATTATCACACATCCGCGACTTTTTTGTCGGTACCGCCGGGCCGGTCTGGAGCATTGCTTCAAGCGCCGCTCCAGCCACTGCCCGGTCATCTCGTCGATCGCTTGCCGAGTCGATCCTTCAGTCGAGCTTGCCGTGACATTGCTTGTATTTTTTGCCGGAACCACAGGGACAGGGCTCATTGCGTCCAACCTTGCGGCCGTCACGCACGAAGGTCTGCCCGGCCTGCCCAGCAGCTGCGGCCGAACCGGCCTCCGGATTCGGCTGACGCTCCATCGCCTGAGCCTCGCGGTGCTGAAACTGCATCGGCTGCTCGCGGCGGCGCTGGTCATCCACGGCCTCGACGTCTTCTTCCGAGCGCACCTG